>CAZAQB010000004.1:0-62880 GCA_964487155.1 uncultured Ectothiorhodospiraceae bacterium | reverse complement strand
ATGGTGTTGGCCAACTCGTTGGCGCTCTCGATGGCCTTGCCGTCCACGGCCACGATCACGTCGCCGGCCACGATGCCCGCCTCATCGGCTGCGGATCCTGGAGTGACCTGAGCCACCAGCGCGCCCGAGCGCACGTCGGTGTCGAATGCCCGGGCGATCTCGGGGGTCAGGTCCTGCACCCGCACGCCAAGCACGCCCCGGCGCACCTCGCCGTACTCGATGAGCTGGTCCATGACCTTGAGGGCCATATTGATCGGGATGGCGAAACCAATGCCGATATTGCCCCCGGAGCGGGACAGGATGGCGGTGTTGATACCCACCAGTTCGCCGTTAAGGTTCACCAGCGCGCCGCCGGAGTTGCCGGGGTTGATGGAGGCGTCGGTCTGGATGAAGTTCTGCAGCCGGCTGTTCACTGCCCCGCCCCGCAGTACCCGGCCGAGGCCGCTCACCACGCCGGAGGTGACCGTGTGGTCCAGGCCGAAGGGGTTGCCGATGGCCACCACGAAGTCACCCACCCGCAGGGGGTCGGCGTCGGCGATGGGCAGCTGGGTGAGGTTCTCGGCGTCGACGCGGATCAGCGCCACGTCGGTTTCCGGGTCGGAGCCGATCAGCTCGGCGTCGAACTCCCGCTTGTCCTGCAGGGCCACCTTGATGCGATCGGCGTTCTCGATGACATGGTGGTTGGTCAGGACGTACCCTTGCTCGGCGTCGACGATCACCCCGGAGCCCAGGCTCTGGACCTGGCGCTGCTGGGGCTGGTCAGGCATGTCGAAGAAACGGCGGAAGAAGGGATCGTTAAGCAGGGGATTGCGCTGCACTTCTACCTTGCCCTCCGTGGCTATGTTCACCACCGCTGGGGAGGTTCTCTCCACCATGGGGGCCAGCGTGGGAATGCCGGAGCCATTGGTGGGCAGGGCCGCGTGAGCGGTGAGCAGGATCTGTCCCAGGGCCAGAGCCAACAGGGCCAGCGCTTGTCCAGCTTTATTCAGCATGGGCTTCCTCGTTTGCGGACTGAATTCGGAACGCGCACCGGCGTGGATTGCCGGCGCCACTGCCCCCAGAGACTGCGTGGGCCGAGGGTTGGTTCCAGGCCTCGGCGGCTGGCGGCCGCGCTGGTCCTCACGCTACTCGTTGGGGGGTGCGCCCAGCCCCGCCTCCAGCCTCCCGGCGATGCGGCGCAGGCACCGCGGCTGGAGACCGCGTCGGCGGTGATGGCGGACGGCTATCGGCTGCCCTACTGGCGATGGCTGCCCCAGGGCAGTCCCCGCTATGTTGTGGTGGCGCTCCATGGTTTCAATGACTACCGCAATGCTTTCGCCGGCCCCGCCGCCGGCCTCGCGGCTCGAGGTGTCGCGGTGTACGCGTTCGACCAGCGGGGCTTCGGAGAAACCGAGCACCGGGGACTGTGGTCCGGGACCGAGCGGCTGGTCTCCGACGCCCGCGCCTTTCTCCAGCTGGTACGGCAGCGCCACCCCGACCGGCCGGTGGCCCTGCTGGGCATGAGCATGGGGGCTGCGGTGGCGCTGCTGGTCCAGGCCGGCACCGAACCGGCGCCCGCGAACGCCCTGGTAGTGGTCGCCCCGGCTGCCTGGGGCCGGCAGACCATGAACCCGCTGATGCGGGCCGCCCTGTGGCTGCTGGTTCACCTGGCACCCGGCTCTCACTGGACCGGGGAGACCCTGGACATCCGCCCCACCGATAACCTGGAGCTGTTGCGGGCCATGGCCCGGGATCCGCTGGTCATCAAGGAGACCCGCGCCGATGCCATCTGGGGGCTCACGGGCCTCATGGACCGGGCCCTGGATGCGGCGCATCGGGTGCCCGGGCCGCTGCTGGTGCTCCACGGTGGCCAGGACCAGGTGGTGCCCCGCAGTTCGGTGTGCCGGCTCATCGACCGGCTCCAGGCGCGGGGCCAGCCGCCCACGGTGCATTTCTACCCGGACGGCCACCACATGCTGATGCGGGATCAGGCCGGGGACCGGGTGGTGGCGGATATCGCCGCCTGGCTGGAGAGCGGGACCCCCCGAGCAGCCGGACCGCCCCCTGGCTGCGACCAGCAACGGCCGACTGCCGCCTCAGCCGGCCCGTGAGCTTTTCACAGCGGCTGACGCTCGCTGGCGGCGCCCTCGGTGAGCCTCAGGAAGCCCCCCAGGGCAAGCAGCAGGGCAGCAGCACTGACAATGATAGCCACCGGATAGTAGAGATTTCCGGCCAGATCCAGTTGGCTGTACTTGATGGCCATCATCAGCCCTTCCAGGGACAGGGCGATGCACACCACACTCACGAACCTCGCCACGCTGCGCCGCAGCAGCGCGAACAGGTTGCCGTGTTCTGCCTCCCCCAGATACTCCTGGTGGATGCCTGCGGCCAGCTCGAAGATGGCGATGCCCACCACTGCGAAGTTGATGGCCTTGATGAGCAGTTCCACCGGATCCTTGCCGGTAACCAGCAGGGCGTAGAGCCGGTCCAGGGCCAGCCCGAAGAGCACCACCGAGAACAACAGGAACAACAGGGCGAAGCCAGCCGCCAGAGCCACCCGCAGCCGATCCGCCAGTGGGCGACGTGGCGTCAGCGGGAGATCGTCGACGCCGGCCGTCTGATCCATTATGTGGTTCCTCCGCCATAGTTCTACCATCGGGTGGCGCCCATTCCGGCGCCGATGCTGCACCGCAGCGTAAAGGGCTGGCCGCGCGCCCGCCAGTCGTCTCAGCGGGGCGACGGCATCAGCGCTGCAGGCGGGTGGAATCGACGACAGCGGCCTCCGGCGGCCGGGGTGACGCGCCGGTGTCCTGGGCGAACAGAACCAGGTGGTCGAGCTCCGGGCGCACGCCGATGGCGTCCCCCGGTGCGTGGTTGTGGTGGCTGGCCGCCAGGCAGAGTAGCCGGCTGCCGCTCTCCAGAGCGAGGTGGTAGAGGAACTCTGCCCCCCGGAAAGTACGGTCCAGAACCTGGGCTCGGAGGGGACTGCCGTCGTCGTGGACGACATCGTCCGGACGCAGCAGCACCTCCACGACCTGTCCGGGCCGGAAGCCCGGTGGCATGGTGCCGCAGAGTTCCCCCAACTCGGTCAGCACGGTGCGTTCGTCGAGCAGCGTGCCCGGAATCCTGACACCCTCCCCCACAAAGCCCGCCACGAAGCGGGTCGCGGGCTTATGGTAGAGGTTGTAGGCGGTATCCCACTGCTCCAGCCGGGCATCGCGCATCACGCCGATTTCGTCAGCCATGGCGAAGGCTTCCTGCTGGTCATGGGTCACCAGCAGAGCGGTCATGCCGTCCTGCCTGAAGATGTCCCGGAGTTCCCGGGGCAGCTGCTCGCGCAGTTCCGGGTCCAGGCTGGAGAAGGGTTCGTCCAGCAGCAGCAGCATCGGCTTCGGGGCCATCGCCCGGGCAATGGCCACCCGCTGCTGCTGGCCACCGGAGAGCTGGTGCGGGTAGGTGTCGCGGTACTCGGCAAGGCCCATGAGCTCCAGCAGCTCCGCCACCCGCCGCTCGCGCCACGCCCGGGCGTCGCTGCGCAGGCCGAAGCCGATGTTGCCGGTCACATCCAGGTGGGGGAACAGGGCCAGGTCCTGGAACACCATACCCACCCGGCGCTGCTCCGGGGGCACCGTGCCCTGGGGATCGCTGACCCGCTTGCCGTTGAGCCGGATGCGTCCGGCGCTTACCTCCACGAAACCCGCTACGGCCCGCAACAGCGTGGTCTTGCCGCAGCCGCTGGGCCCAACCAGGGCGCCGATCAGCCCCGGCCGCAGCGCCAGGCTGACGCGGTCTACGGCGATGCGCGGTCCGTAGCGAACGGTGATGTCGTCGACTTCAAGCAACGCTGGGCTGGCCGGGCCGGGATCGGGCAATGGATCGGCTCAGCAGTATAACCGGCAGCAGCCCGGCCAGAGTAATGGACAGGGCTGCGGGGGCGGCGTGAGCGAGGCGTTCGTCGGAAGCCAGCTCATAGGCGCGCACCGCCAGCGTGTTGAAGTTGAATGGCCGCAGGATCAGGGTCGCCGGCAGTTCCTTCATCACATCCACGAACACCAGCAGTGCGGCGGTAAGCAGGGTGCCCCGCATCAGGGGCAGGTGCACCCGGCGCAGCACCTGGCCCCTGGGACAGCCCAGGCTGCGGGCAGTGTCGTCCATGTGCAGGCTCACCTTGGCGAGCCCCGCCTCGACGCTCTGCAGTGACACCGCCAGAAAGCGCACCAGGTAAGCGAACAGCAGGGCCACTAGGGTGCCGCTCAGCAGCAGCCCGGTCGAAACCCCTAGCGTGTCCCTGGCCCAGGCGTCCAGGGTGTTGTCGAGCCAGCTGAAGGGAATGACCACGCCGATGGCGATGACGGTCCCTGGCACTGCATAGCCCATGCCCGCCACCCGCACCGCGGCAGTCACCGCCGCTGTCGGCCGGCTGCGTCGGCCGTACGCCAGGTAGGCAGCGAGGCTCACCGCCAGCAGGGCGGCAGCCGCGGCCAGCGCGAGGCTGTTCACCACCAGCCGGCCGAAGCCGCCGTCCAGCTGGCTGCCCAGGGTGTCTACAGACCAGGCGGTCAGCTGGGCAGCGGGCAGCACGAACCCCAGCAGCACTGGCAGCAGGCAGGCCGCGACAGCCGCCAGGGCCCGGCCACCCCGGAGCGGATAGCTCGGCAGCATCTGGTAACGGTTGCTGGTGTGGTGGAACCTGCGCTGGTGCCGCGACCAGCGCTCCAGAACGAGCAGGGCGAACACCAGCCCCAGCAGCAGGGCCGCCAGCTGCGAGGCCGCCGCCGGCTCACCCATGCCGAACCAGGTGCGGAAGATGCCGGTAGTGAAGGTGCTGACCCCGAAGAACTGCACCGTGCCGTAGTCCGCCAGGGTCTCCATAAGCACCAGGGAGACGCCCGTCACAATGGCCGGCCGGGCGAGCGGCAGGGCAATGTGCAGGAACGTGCGTGCGGGCGAGAGCCCCAGGGTGCGGCCCACATCCAGCACGCACACCGACTGCTCGAGAAATGCGGCCCGGGAGAGCAGGTAGACATAGGGATAGAGCACCAGGGTGAGCATCGCCACGGCGCCGCCGAGAGAGCGTACCTCGGGGAAATAGTAATCGCCGTAGGACCAACCGAAGGCCGCCCGCAATGCCCCCTGCACCGGGCCGGCGTAATCCAGCATGCCGGTGTAGGTGTAAGCGATGATATAGGCGGGCACGGACAGGGGCAGCAACAGCAGCCACGAGAAGATCCGCCGCCCCGGAAACTGGCACATGGTGGTCAGCCAGGCGGTGCCCACCCCCAGCACCAGCGTGCCGCTCCCGGTGCCCAGCGCCAGCAGCACCGAGTTGGTGACGTACTCGGCCAGCACCGTGTCGACCAGATGCGACCATACCTGACCGCTGCCCTGGAACACGTAGCTGGCCACCACCAGCACCGGCACCGCCAGCACGGCTGCCACCAGGAACACCCCGGTGCCCCAGGCATCCGGGCGTCGGCGCGTCGACTGGCGCTGGTCCGGGAGAGTGGCAGTGGGTGCTGTCGCGGCCAAGGGCTAGGATGCGTCGTCAGTCATTGTCGTGGACGGTTGTGCCGATGTGCGGGCACCGGGCGCGCCCCCCAAGGCGCGGGCCGCGGCAGTTCCGCGGCCCGCCATGCCGGGTCCGGAACGCCCAAGTGCGTGTGGCTACCGCCAGCCCACCCGGTCCATCAGGCGCACGGCCTCAGCGTTGTATTCACCCAGCTTGCCCAGGTTCAGGGTATCGGTCTTGAATTCTCCCCACTCACGAAGAACGGGGCTGGCCTCCAAACCGCGCAGCACGGGGAACTCGTTGTTTACCTCGGCATACCAGCGCTGGGACTCCGGTGAGACCAGAAATTCCAGCAGCCTCACGGCGTTTTCCGGGTTCGGCGCGTGGCGGGTGACGGCGCCGCCGCTGATGTTGACGTGGGCGCCCCGTCCTTCCTGGTTGGGCCACACGATCTCGATGTTCTCAACGACCGCCCGGTCTTCCTCCGAACCCTGAACGAGCCGACCGAAATAGTACGTGTTTGCAACCGCGAGGTCACACTCGCCAGCCGCAAGCGCGCGGAGCTGATCGGTATCCCCGCCCTGGGGTGGGCGGGCCATGTTGTCCACCAGCCCGCTGGCCCAGGCCTCGGTCTGTTCGACGCCGTGGTGGGCGATCATGGATGCCACCAGCGACTGGTTGTAGATGTTGCTGGAGGATCGGATGCAGATGCGGTTGTCCCACGTGGGGTCCGAGAGCTCCTCGTAGGTGCTGATCGCTCCGGCTTGTACGTCGTCTGCGGACCGGAATATCACCCGCGCGCGCAGCGACAGCCCATACCAGTAGCCGTCGGGTTCCCGATAGCTGGCGGGCACGGCCCGATCCAGAATCTCGCTGCTCGCCGGCTGCAGCACACCGGCCTGCCGAGCTCGGTGCAGGTTGCCGGCGTCGACGGTAACCAACAGATCCGCCGGGGTGTTCTGACCCTCGTTCTGGAGCCGGCTGAGCAACTCGCCCGCCTTGGCAGTGAGCAGGTTCACTTCGATGCCGCTCGCCGCGGTGAAACGGTCAAGCAGCGGTTTGATGAGCGCCTCCTTGCGGGCGGAGTAGACGTTGACCTCCTCGGCGGCATAGGCGGGAGCCGTTGCCAGGGTCAGCAGCAGGCCGAGGCAGCACAGGCGCGAAAGGCTTCTCACGGGAACCTCCTAGTATTGATAGGCGACGTAATACAAACGATTTGCATCATTACTGTAGGCCGTGGGCGCTGTCAAATGAAGCATTGCTGGCATTCCCGCCAGCGCCCGGCTATAGATTGCCAAGCGGCGCAGCACGGCCGCAGCGCGTTCCGGAAGCGGGGTGGCGGGGGCACGGGGGGCGCACCATATCGTGACGCTGCGCTCGCAAGAGCGCACCCTCATGGTTCAGGGCAAGGGTCTGGATCGGCCGGCTCTCAGCCATACCCCCGCGCGAACAGGCGGTTCAGGCCGCTGGCACCACACTTGCTGTGGCCGCTTCGATCGCCGTTTTTCAACAGAACCGAGGAGTGAGGCCCGATGAAGAATCTCACCGCAGCGCTCGCCGGCACCGTTGCCGCCGCGGCACTGGTCGCCACTGCCACCACAGCTCACGCGGCCACCACCCTGGAGAACGTCAAGGAGCGCGGGCGGCTGGTGTGTGGCGTCAGCACCGGGCTGCCAGGGTTCTCCCAACCCGACAGCGACGGCAACTGGACCGGCATCGATGTGGATACCTGCCGGGCGGTGGCGGCGGCGGTATTCGGCGATGGCGACAAGGTGCAGTTCGTGCCGCTGACCGCCAAGGAGCGATTCACCGCCGTGCAGTCTGGCGAGATCGATGTGCTGGTGCGCAACACTACCTGGACCCTGACCCGGGACACCTCCCTGGGGCTCAACTTCACTGGCACCAATTACTACGACGGCCAGGGTTTTCTGGTGAACAAGAACCTGGGCGTGGACTCGGCCCGGCAGCTCAGCGGTGCGACAGTGTGCATCCAGGCCGGCACCACCACCGAGCTGAACCTGGCGGACTATTTCCGCAAGCACGGCATGGAGTACCAGGCACTGGTGTTCGATACCTCCGAGCAGACGGTGCAGGGCTTCGCCTCCAATCGCTGCGATGTGCTCACCTCCGACCGGTCCCAGCTGGCCGCCCTGCGCACCAAGCTGGAGGATCCGAACAGCGCCGTGATCCTGCCGGAGACCATCTCCAAGGAACCCCTGGGCCCGGTGGTGCGCCAGGGTGACGATGAGTGGTTCAACGTCGTCAAATGGGTGCTGTTCACCATGGTGGAAGCCGAGGAGAAGGGCATCACTTCCGGCAACCTGAGCCAGATGATGGACTCCGAAGACCCGGGCACCCAGCGCATCCTCGGCACCTCCGGCGACATGGGCGAAAAACTCGGTCTGCCCGCCGACTTCGGCGCCGCCATCGTCCGCGAGGTGGGCAACTACGGCGAGATGTACGACCGCAACGTGGGCCCCGACACGCCGCTCGGCCTGCCCCGCGGGGTGAACGCCCTGTGGACCGACGGCGGCATCATGTACGCGCCGCCGGTGCGCTGACGCCAGCCAGGTCCGTGGCGCGCCCCGTGGCGCGCCACGCTTATTCCGGCGTTGCTGCCGTCAGCGGCGAGAGCTCATGACGCCCTCCCCTTCATCCAAACCCGCCGTCAAGCTCTGGCGCGACGCCCGGGTGCGCGCCCTGGTGTTTCAGGCACTGGCCCTGGCCGTGGTCGGCTGGATGGGTTACGCGCTGTTCCAGAACACGCTCCAGAACATGGAGCAGCGGGGCATCAGCACCGGTTTCGATTTCCTGGACGCCTCGGCGGGCTTCGGGATCATCATGAGCCTGGTGCCCTACAACGAGACCATGTCCTACGGGCGCACCTTCGTGGTGGGCCTACTGAACACCCTGCTGGTCTCCGGCCTCGGCATCGTCATCGCCACGGTACTCGGCTTCATCGTCGGCATCGCCCGGCTGTCCACCAACTGGCTGGTGGCCAAGCTGGCCGCGGCCTATGTCGAAATCTTCCGGAACATCCCCCTGCTTCTGCAGATATTCTTCTGGTATTTCGCGGTGCTGCGTAATGTTCCTTCGCCGCGCCAGAGCCTTGATCTAGGGGATGCGGTATTTCTCAACAACCGGGGGCTGTACCTGCCGGCGCCCGAGTTCCAGGAGGGTTTCGGCTGGACCGTCGCTGCCCTGCTGGCTGCCGTCGCCGGCGTGGTGCTGCTGGCACGCTGGTCAAAGCGCCGTCAGGACCGCACCGGCGTGCGCTTCCGGGTGCTGCCGGTGGCTCTGCCACTGCTCATCGGCCTGCCGTTGCTGGCCTTCCTGGCGGGCGGCGCGCCCATGAGTTGGGATTACCCCGCCCTGCGGGGCTTTAATTTTGCCGGCGGCATCGTGGTCATTCCCGAACTCGGCGCTCTGCTGGCTGCGCTCAGCATCTACACGGCGGCTTTCATCGCCGAGATCGTGCGCTCCGGCATCCTCTCGGTGAGCCATGGCCAGACCGAGGCCGCGGCGGCGCTGGGGCTGCGCAGCCGCCTTATCCTGAGGCTGGTTGTCATCCCGCAGGCGATGCGGGTGATCATTCCGCCACTCACCAGCCAGTACCTGAATCTGGCCAAGAACTCGTCGCTGGCCACCGCTATCGGCTATCCGGATCTGGTGGCGGTGTTCATGGGCACCACGCTCAACCAGACCGGTCAGGCGGTGGAGATCGTGGCCATGACCATGGCCGTGTACCTGACGCTGAGCCTGTTGATCTCGCTGTTAATGAACTTCTACAACCGCGCCGTCGCCATCAAGGAGCGTTGAGCCATGGCCGGTACCGAAACCTCCGCCAGCCTGCCGCCGCCCCGCGTCGCCCTGGGGCTGGCCGGCTGGCTGCGGCGCAACCTGTTCTCCACCTGGTATAACAGCCTGCTGACGCTGGTGGTGGGCTATCTGCTGGCGGCCAACCTGTGGCCGCTCCTGCAATGGGCGCTATTCCAGGCAAACTTCCTGGGCACTACCACCGACGACTGCTCAGGCGAGGGCGCCTGCTGGGTATTCCTGCGCCAGCGTCTGGGCTTCTTCATCTACGGCTTCTACCCGGAAGAGCTGCGCTGGCGCATCAATATCTGTTACGCCCTGCTGGCGCTGGTGCTGGTACCCCAGTTCATCGATCAGGCGCCGGGGCGCAAGTGGCTGGGCCTTTTCGGCATTACCGGGTTGCCGCTGATCGGTTACTTCCTGGTGGCCGGTGGTACCTTCGGCCTGGAGCCGGTCGAGACCTCCAAGTGGGGCGGGCTGACCCTGACCCTGATCCTGGCCTACGTGGGCATTATCGCCGCGCTGCCCATCGGCATCCTGCTGGCCCTGGGCCGGCGCTCGGAGATGCCGGTGATCCGCGGCCTGTGCGTCGTGTTCATCGAGGTGTGGCGGGCGGTGCCGCTGATCACCGTGCTGTTCATGGCCTCGGTGATGCTGCCCCTGTTCCTGCCGGAAGGCATGAACTTCGAGAAGCTGCTGCGGGCACTGATTGGCATCATCCTGTTCCAGTCGGCCTATATGGCCGAGGTCGTCCGGGGCGGCCTGCAGGCCATCCCCAAGGGCCAGTACGAGGCCGCCGACGCCCTGGGGCTAAGCTACTGGAAGAAAATGGGGCTGGTAATCCTGCCCCAGGCCCTGAAGCTGGTGATCCCGGGCATCGTCAATACCTTCATCGCCCTGTTCAAGGACACCACCCTGGTGCTGATCATCGGCCTGTTCGACATCCTGGGCACGGTACAGTCCACCATCATCGATCCCGCCTGGCAGAACGTGGCCACCGAGGGTTACCTGTTCGTGGCGTTCTGTTTCTGGGTGTTCTGCTTCGGCATGTCCCGCTACAGCCAGGCCCTGGAGCGCAAGCTCCATACCGGCCACCAGAACGGTTGAGAGGTAGCCTTGTGAGCGACTCCATGCCCACCGAGACCGCCGCCGTGGCCTCCCAGGCCCGACACGACGATCCCATCATCGTCGTGGAGAACATGCATAAGTGGTACGGCAGCTTTCATGTGCTGAAGGGCCTGGATCTGAACGTGGCGCGCGGCGAGCGCATCGTCATCTGCGGGCCGTCAGGATCCGGCAAGTCGACCTTCATCCGCTGTCTGAACCGCCTGGAGGAACACCAGCGGGGCCGCATCGTGGTGGACGGCATCGAACTCACCGAGGACGTCAAGAATATCGAGACCATCCGCCGCGAGGTGGGCATGGTGTTTCAGCACTTCAATCTGTTCCCCCACCTGAGCGTGCTGGAGAACTGCTGCCTGGCGCCCATCTGGGTGCGCAAGGTGCCCCGCCGGGAGGCCGAGGAGGCCGCCATGCAGTACCTGGAGCGGGTGAAGATCCCGGAGCAGGCCCGCAAGTACCCGGGCCAGCTCTCCGGCGGCCAGCAGCAGCGGGTGGCCATCGCCCGGTCCCTGTGCATGAATCCCAAGATCATGCTGTTCGATGAGCCGACCTCGGCGCTGGACCCGGAGATGATCAAGGAGGTGCTCGACGTGATGATCGAGCTGGCTGGCAGCGGCATGACCATGCTCTGCGTCACCCACGAGATGGGCTTCGCCAAGACCGTGGCCGACCGGGTGATCTTCATGGACGGCGGCGAGATCATCGAGCAGAACCCGCCGGCCGGGTTCTTCGGCAATCCCCAGAACGAGCGCACCAAGCTGTTCCTGAACCAGATCCTGGCCCACTGAGCGCCGGCCCCCGCTCAGGGCCCGGCCAGCCAGGCGATGTCCGGCAGGCTGGCGGGCGAATCGGGAGGTGCCGATGAACCCCTTGACGGGGCACAGGGTGATGACGGCGCCAGAGTGGCTGCTGCTGGTGGCGCTGTCCCTGGTCTGGGGAGGTTCGTTCTTTTTCTTCGAGGTCGGGTTGCGGCATCTGCCCCCGTTTACGCTGGTGCTGGGGCGGGTGGGCATCGCCGCGCTGGTGCTGCTGGGAGTGGTCTGGCTGAGTGGTCACCGGGTGCGGCTGAGCCGGTCCCTGGTCCGCCGCTATCTATTGCTGGGAGGCATCAACAACGCCCTGCCCTTTAGCCTGATCGCGCTTGGCCAGACCCAGATCCCCAGCGGCCTCGCTTCCATCCTCAATGCCACCACGCCGCTGTTCACCCTCATCGTGGCGCACTTCTGGACCACCGACGACCGGATGAACTCGAACCGGGTGCTGGGCATCGTGCTGGGCATGGCCGGCGTGGCTGTGCTGATCGGCCCGGATCTGCTCGCCGGTCTCGACCTCTACAACCTGGGACAGCTGTCGGTGCTGGGCGCGGCTCTCTGTTACGGGTTCGCCTCCAACTACGGGCGGCGCTTCGGCGATCAGCCGCCGGTGGTCAATGCGACCGGCATGCTCTGCGGAGCCAGCGTCTGGATGCTGCCGGTGGCGGCGGTGACGGAGCAACCCTGGACCCTTTCGCCGGGGCTGGCCGGCTGGGGGGCGGTGCTGGCCATCGCCGTGGTCTGCACGGCGCTGGCATTCATGCTGTATTTCCGGCTGCTGGCCACAGCCGGCGCCACCAACATATCCCTGGTGACGCTGCTGGTGCCGGTAAGCGCCATCGGCCTGGGCTGGCTGTTCCTGGGCGAGCGCCTGGAGCTGTCGGCCTGGGCCGGCATGGGGCTGATCTTCCTGGGCCTCGCCTCGGTGGACGGCCGGCTGCTGAAACGCCGGGGTGCCCGGCGGCGCTGAGGGATGCCCTGCCCCGCGGCACCGGCGTGACCGGGCTCGCTGGGAATTTGGCCACAGATGAACACGGATTGGGGATGCCCGGACCGCACAGGTCCGATAGGCGTATCAGCGCTGACGTTTCCCGGCTGTTGCGAGGTAGCTGGATGCGCTGCGCTCAGGGCCAGGGCGTGGGAGCCATGCAGCGGCAATCCTTCCCCAATAATCCGCGTTCATCCGCGTTCATCTGTGGCTAACGACGGCGTTCACAGCGCCGCCCTCAGAGCATGGCCGGGCCGCCGGTCGTCCGCCCCACCTCCACCTCCAGCAGTGGGTCCGCCCGGGGGCCGAACTGGGTGACGATGGAGACGTCGGCGGCATCCCGGCCATAGCCCACCGCCACCCGGGCGGGCCGGGTCACGGCCTGGGTGGGGTCGAAGGGGTACCAGCGCCCACCCACATAGGCCTCCAGCCAGGCATGGATGTCCGGCACCGGCAGGTCCGGATGGAAGCCCATCACCATGCGTGCCGGAATCGACAGCGCCCGGCACAGGGTGATGGCCAGGTGGGCGAAATCCCGGCACACGCCCGCGCCCTGCTGCAGGGTCTCAAGCGCCGAGGTGTTGGCGTTGCTGATGCCATAACGGTAGGCGATGTTGCGGTGGATCCAGCCGCAGATGGCCGCCACTTGGTCGTAGCCTGGCTGCACTCCGCTGACCAGGGACTGCGCCCGGTCTCCCAGCCGGTCCGACGGGCAGTAGCGGCTCGGCAGCAGGAACTGCAGGGTGGATTCGGGCAGCGAGGGCACCGGAATGAAAGGGGCCCCGGGCGCCTGCTCGACGGTAGCCGCGACCCGCACCTGCGCCCGGGCCTCCACCAGGAAGTCTCCCGGTGGCGCCACCAGGCGCTGGCAGAGGTTGCCGTAGGGGTCGGTGAATTCCTCCACGGAGGTCGCGGGCAGGATTCGGTAGCTCTCCCGGGAGACCCACTGCCCGGCGCTGCTGCGCGGCCGCAGCATGAAGATCATCGGGGTTTCCACCACCAAAGCGAAGCGCAGGGCCACCCGGGTGTCCAGTTCCACCGAGCCGCGAAGCGAGGCGCTGCTCACGGCCGTGCCTCCGCCGCCAACGGCTCCACGTCCACGGACACCCGCGCGCTGCGGGCCCCGCCGCCATAGATCACGCCCTTGACCGGAGGCACGTCGGAATAATCCCGTCCCCAGGCCGTGACCACGTGGGCCGACGCCGGGCGCAGGTCGTTGGTGGGATCCAAATCCAGCCAGCCCAGCTCCGGGTGGTAGACGGCAAACCAGGCGTGGGAGGCATCCGCGCCCACCAGCCGGGGCTGTCCAGGCGGCGGCCGCGTCTCCAGGTAGCCGCTCACGTAGCGTGCCGGCAGGCCCACCGAGCGCAGCGCGCCGATGGCCACCTGGGCGAAGTCCTGGCAGACACCGCGACGCTGGCGCAGCACCTGGGCCAGGGGCGTGGTGACACCGGTGCTGCCCGGGGCATAGGTAAAGCCCTGATGAATCCGCCGGGTGAGATCCTGCACCGCCTCCAGCAATCCCCGCCCCGGGGTGAAGGACTCCAGGGCCAGGGCGCGCAGCTCGGCTCCGGGGCTCACCAGGGGGGACTCCGTAAGATACTGGCAGGCCTCCACGGCGGCCGGCTCCCGCCGCTGCCCCAGGCCGTCCCGCCAGCGCTCCCAGGCCACCCCGCAAGTTTCCCGGACCGGTTCCGGATCCTGCACCTCAAGTTCGCTTACCGCGGTCACCGACAGCTGCCGGTGGGGCTCGTGGAGCCCGAAGTAAAGCGCCCGGTTGCCGAAGATATCGTCCCGCCAGGCCTGCAGGGCCGGTTCCGGCAGCACCTGGATCTGGTGCTGCAGCACTCGCTGGCGGGGAGTCTCCCGCGGCGTGAGATGGGCGATGTTGTGACCGTTGGCGACCGGCGTGCCGTAATGATATTCGGTGTGATGGCGGACCCGATACCTCACGCCCGGGTCCCCCGGACCGGCAGCCTTTCCAGCTGCTGAGGCAACGGCCCTTCGCTGAAGTAGCAGCCCTCCAGGCGTTCGGCGAACTGCCGGAGGCTCTTCTCGGCATTGGCCAGGGCCTGGACCAGAGCCGCGTTCTCCCCTGTCGCCAGCGCCTGCGCCGAGGGCAGCGCCGCCCGCGTCTCCAGCAGGGCCTCGGCCAGCTCTTCCCGGGCCGAGGCCTGCTCCGTGGGCGGCAGCTCGGCCAGTTGGGCTTCCAAGCGGCGGAACTGGAACCCCGCCGAGGCCGGGTCGTGGGTGTCCGCCAGCAGGGAGTGGAGCTTGTCGGCGGCGCCCGAGTGCTCGCCGAACCCCCGCCGGTGGGCGTCCAGGCCGCCGGCCGCCGCCAGCGCCGCCTCCAGCAGGCGCTCGCGGGGCAGGACCTCAAGGGATTGCCGGAGCACGCCGCGGGCCAGGGCGAGGCTGCCCAGGGCCCGTTCCGTGGCCCTGCCCAGATCCTGGAAAAGCCACGCCGCGTCGCGGCGCATGGCGTGATCGCAGGCGTCGCGCAGGGCCGCCAGGGGCAGCAGCAGCGCGCCCAGGGCCGCTGCCACGCCGTCGTCCCCGGCGGCCAGCTCGGCCGACGCCCGGCGCAGCTCCTCCGCCGCAGGCCGCGCGGGCCCGGGCAGCAGGCCCCGGAGGCCCTCGATGTTGCGCAGCAGCGCCGCCAGGTGCCCCGCCAGGGTGCCGCGCCGCGACGGCCGCGCCAGCAACACAGCCAGCGCGGGGCTGCCGTCCGAGGGCGCTGCCGGTTTCAGGCGTGTGGCGGTGACCTGCGCCAGCAACGCCAGCAAGGCGTCTCCCAGTCCGCCGGGCAGAGGCAGGCCCTCCTGGCGGGCCTGCCTCCAGCGCAGCACCTCCATCAGCAAGCGGGACTCCCGGGCCGAGCGTTCCGCGTAGCGGCCCAGCCAGAACAGCTGGTCGGCCGCACCGGCGGTGAGGGCGCCCACTGCAGCTGGGCGGGGGCCGAAATCCGGCTGGGGCCAGGCGCCAGTGGGCGGTTTCTGGGGTTCCGAGGCCAGGATCCAGGTGTCCTTGGAGCTGGCGCCCCACTGGCTGGAGACCACCACGTCACCGGCGCCGGGGGCCACCCGGGTGAGTCCGCCGGGCATCACGGTATAGCCGCCCTGGTCAGCCACCGCGAACGCCCGCAGCACGCTGGCCCGCGGCGCCAGGCTGCCATCCATGAAGGTGGGAGTGGTGCCAGGCCGCAGGGCCTGTTGCACGACGTAGCGGTGGGGCCGGGCGCTCAGCTCGGCGCGCCAGCGGGCGAGGCCGGCGGCGTCCAGCTCGCTCCCCAGCACCGGCCGGTGGGCGCCAAGCCCCCGGTCCACCGGTTTCAGCAGCAGTTCGGGCAGCTGCTCCAGGGCCCGCTCCAGGGCCTGGGGTTCGCCGCACCACCAGGTCGTGACCGATTCCAGGCGCAGCTCCCGGCCCAGCAGGTGGCGGGCGATGCCGGGCAGAAACGCCAGCAGGGCCGCGTTTTCCAGCGCCCCGCAGCCCAGCGGGTTGGCCAGTGCCACCTGGCCGAGGCGCCAGCTCTGCAGCAGGCCGGCCACGCCGAGGTAGGAGTCGGGACGCAGCTCCAGGGGGTCGCAGAAATCCTCATCCACCCGCCGGAGGATGACGTGCACCGGCTGCAGGCGGCCCAGGGAGCGCTGAAAAACACGGCCCCGGCGCACCGTGAGCTCCGGCCCAGTGACCAGGCCGAAGCCCAGCCGGTCGGCCAGGTAGCTGTGCTCGAAGAAGGTCTCGTTGCGGGCCCCCGGGGTCAGCACGACGCCGCGGGGCTCGTCCTCCGCATCGGACACGGACCCCAGCAGAGCACCCCGCAGAGCGGTGAAGAAGGGAGTGAGCCGGTGCACCCGGGACTCCCGGAACAGGCTGGGCAGCACCCGGGAGACCGCGGCCCGGTTGGCCAGAGCGTAACCGGCGCCGGAAGGCGCCTGGGTACGGTCCCCCACCACCCGCAGCTGGCCCGTGGCGTCCCGCACCAGGTCGGCGGCGTACAGCGTCAGCCGCGGCCGGGGCTCGCCCGGGCTGACGGCACAGGGGCGCAGGAATCCCTGGTGGGCAAACACCGCCGCGGGGGGCAGCAGGCCGCGGCGGATCAGATCCCGGGGGCCGTAGAGGTCCTGCAGCACCAGGTCCAGCAGTTCGGCCCGCTCCTGCAGGCCCAGTTCCACCTCACGCCACTCCTGGCTGGACAGCGCCAGGGGCACCGGGTCCACCGGCCAGGGCTGTAGCGGCTGCTCCGGGGCGTCGAAGCGGTTGTAGCCCACCCCGGCGTCGCGCAGCATGCCCTGGATGTGCTCGCTGCGGCGTGCCAGTTCCCACGGGCCCAGGCGATCCAGCGCCCCGCACAGGTGATGCCAGTGCTGCCGGGGCCGGCCACCGCCCTCGGCCATTTCGTCATAGCCACCGGCGGCCGGCCGGTAGCCGGCACTGAGCTGCTCCGCGCTCGGCGTCGGCGCCTCGCTCATGGAGCGTGATCAGCTGCCGCGGCGCTGGCGGCGCAGGTCGAGGGTGTGGGGATACTCCGCATTGATCTCCTCAGGCGGCGGCGCCATCGGCCCGGGCATGCTGCCATGGGGCAGGAATTCGGCCAGGGCCAAGCGCTCCGGGGGCGGACGCAGGGGGCCAGGGGTATGGCCGAAGTCCCAGAACCGGCTGATGCGACGGGACTCCGCCTCGAAGGCATTGACCGGAAACGTCTCGTAGTTGCGCCCGCCCGCGTGGGCCACGTGGTAGGTGCAGCCCGCCACCGCCCGGCCGTTCCAGGTGTCGATGATATCGAATACCAGGGGTGCCTGTACGCCGATGGTGGGATGCAGCGCCGAGGGCGGCTGCCAGGCGCGGTAGCGCACGCCGGCCACGTACTCGCCTTGCACCCCGGTGCCGCGCAGCGGCACGCGACGGCCATTGCAGGCCACCACGTGGCGGGAGTCGGTGAGGCCGCTGACCTTGACTTGCACCCGCTCCACCGAGGAGTCCACGAAGCGGGCGGTGCCCTGGTTGCTCATCTCCTCACCCAGCACATGCCACGGCTCGATGGCGAAGTGCAGATCCAGGCGCAGCTCGCCGGAGCGCACCGAGCCCAGGTGGGGGAAGCGGAACTCAAGGAACGGCGCCAGCCATTCCAGCTGGAACGGATAGCCCGCCTGCTGGAGGTCTTCCACCACCTCCTTCGTATCCGCCCAGACATAGTGGGGCAGCAGGAACCGGTCGTGCAGCTCGGTGCCCCAGCGTACCAGCCGGTGGCGATAGGGCCTGCGCCAGAAGCGGGCCACCAGGGCGCGCAACAGCAGCATCTGCACCAGGCCCATGCGGGCATGGGGGGGCATCTCGAAGCCGCGGAATTCCACCAGGCCCTGGCGGCCGGCCGGGCTGTCCGGGGAGTAGAGCTTGTCGATGCAGAACTCGGCCCGGTGGGTGTTGCCGGTGACATCCACCAGCAGATGGCGCAGCAGCCGGTCCACCAGCCAGGGGGCGGCCACCTCCCCCTCCGGCATCTGCTCGAAGGCGATCTCCAGCTCGTAGAGGCTCTCCTGGCGGGCCTCGTCCACCCGCGGGGCCTGGCTGGTGGGACCGATGAACATGCCTGAGAACAGGTAGGAGAGGCCCGGGTGGTGCTGCCAGTAGGTGAGCAGGCTGCGCAGCAGTTCCGGGCGGCGCAGGAACGGGCTGTCGGCGGGCGTGGGCCCGCCGAGGGTGACATGGTTGCCGCCGCCGGTACCGGTGTGGCGGCCGTCCAGCAAGAACTTCTCGGTGCCGAGCCGGCATTCCCAGGCCAGCCGGTACAGGGTCTCGGTGGTGTCGGTCAGCTCCTGCCAGTCGTGGGCCGGGTGGATGTTCACCTCGATGACGCCCGGGTCCGGCGTGACCTTGAGCGAGCGGACCCGCCAGTCCCGCGGCGGCTCGTAGCCCTCCAGCACCAGCGGAATGCCGGTCGCCGTGGCCGCCCGCTCTACGGCCTCCAGCAGCAGCAGGTAGCGCTCCAGGTGGGTGGCCGGGGGCAGGAACACGTGCAGCCGGCCGTCGCGGACCTCGACGCACAGGGCGAATCGGGTGGCGATGGTGCCGCGACGTCGCCGGGGCGCCGGCGCGGAGTCGGCGCGCACCGGCGCCGGAGGGGTGGGCGCCGTGCCCTGCCCCGCCGTCAGCGGGCCGCGGGGCTCGAAGGGATCCCGGGGCTGAGGGGCGTCCAGGTCTTCCTCGGCGCCGCCGGGCAATGAGTCCAGCGGCAGGCGCAGTCCCATGGGGGACTCGCCCGGCAGCAGGTAGAGCCGCTCCCGGCGCAGCTGCCAGAGCTGACCCCGCCAGCAGCCGGCGACGCTGTCCCAGGCCACCGGCAGACAGTGGCCCCGGGGGGAACCCAGCCCCCGGGAAAGGCGATCGGCGAGGCCGCGCCGCTGCAGAGGGCTGGTCAGATCCGCCGCCAGGGGGTCAACGTCCTCGGGCAGCCGGGCTTCCTGCCAGAGATGGTAGAGGGGATCCTCGTAGGCCGGCATCAGGCAGTCGGTATCGATGCCCAGTTCGGCTGCCAGGCATTCGGCGAAGCCGGTGGCGGCGGCGGCATTCGGGTCCGGGCGCTGTCCGGGCCCACACAGCAGCGCCGGGTCGCGCCACAGGGGCTGGCCGTCGCTGCGCCAGAAGCAACCCAGCGCCCAGCGCGGCAACGGCTCACCCGGGTACCACTTGCCCTGCCCGTGAAACAGCACGCCGCCGGGCGCGAACTCGCCGTGCAGCCGGACCAGCAGGTCCTCGGCCAGACGGCGCTTGTGCTCGCCCAGGGCGCGGGTGTTCCATTCCGGCGCCTCCATGTCGTCCACCGACACGAAGGTTGGCTCGCCGCCCAGGGTAAGGCGCACGTCCATGGACTCCAGGTCCCGGTCCACCCGGTGGCCAAGGGCATTGACCGCAGCCCACTGCTCCTCGCTGTAGGGCAGCGTGACCCGGGGATCCTCGTGGATGCGCGTCACCGAGTTGTGAAAGCTGAACTCCACTTCGCAGGGGTCGGTGGCCCCGGTGATGGGGGCGGCGCTGCGGGGCTCCGGGGTGCAGGCCAGGGGAATGTGCCCTTCCCCCGCGAACAGCCCCGAGGTGGGGTCCAGACCCACCCAGCCGGCGCCCGGCAGGTAGACCTCGGCCCAGGCGTGCAGATCGGTGAAGTCGGTAGCCGGACCGGAGGGGCCGTCCAGAGCCTTAACGTCGGGGGTGAGCTGCACCAGGTAACCGGAGACGAAGCGGGCGGCCAGCCCCAGGTGGCGGAGAATCTGCACCAGCAGCCAGCCGCTGTCCCGGCAGGACCCGCGGGCCTTCTCCAGGGTCTCCTCGCAGCTCTGCACCCCCGGCTCCATGCGCACCAGGTAGTCGATGTCGTTGGCCAGGCGCTGGTTGACGTCCACCAGAAAGTCGACGATGCCGCGCTTCAGAGTGGGCACCCGCGCCAGCCACTGGCGCAGCCGCTCGCCCTGCTCGGATACTTTCAGGTAGGGCGCCAGGTCGTGGGCCAGTTGCCGCTCGTAGCTGACGGGAAAGTGCTCCGCGCAAGGCTCAAGGAAAAAGTCGAAGGGGTTGATCACCGTCATGTCGGCGACCAGGTCCACCTCCACGGTGAGCTGCCGAGCCGGCTCCGGAAACACCAGACGGGCCAGGTAATTGCCGAACGGATCCTGCTGCCAGTTGATGAAATGCCCGTCCGGCTTCACCCGCAGGGAGTACGCCTCGATGGGGGTCCGGCAGTGGGGCGCGGGCCGCAGCCGCACCACGTGGGGCGAGAGCCGCACCGCCCGGTCGAATCGGTAACGGGTGAAGTGATTCAACGCGACGCGGATGGTCATGGAGCGGAGTCCTCGGATTCCGGGGATGGGAACGAGCGGCTGCTGGCAGCCTAACCCGACAGGCTGCTGGACCGGGGCGTATCGGGTTGCGCCCATGCCCAGCGGGCTGCCGGCCACGCCTCGCGGCGCGTGCGGCTGATGCCACACTGCCGGCGCCGCCGGCGCCGGAGACGGATGGCAGGCGCATGGACTAACGTTAGACGCAGGCAAGCACCGCGCCAGGGTGGGAGGCCGGCGTGGGGGGCGCCCGATGGCGCCTCGCCAGAACCCCTCGGGCGCCGATTGCACCAACCTGGCGCATCCAGTCGAGGCCGCTGCCCCAGAACTGTGCGAGCCGGGACCGCGCCGCGCGCTGGTTCGGCGCCCCACCCCGCCGGCAGTGCTGGCATGCAGGTTGCTACCTGGCAAGCAATCTAACAGGGCCACGAATCGAGGAGTCCACCAGCGTGTGTTCAGACTGGAGCGACTACGATCCCACCGGGCTCTACGACGAGCTGTTCGAGGGGCCGGGGCGGAGCCGGGAGGCGGCCAGGGCGGTGGTGGACTACTTCCAGTCGCTGGGCAGGCGGGAACTCAATGCCCGCAAACGGGCCTCGGAGATTGCAATCCGCGAGATGGGGGTGTCGTTCACGGTCTACACGGAGGGCGGCAACATCGACCGGGCCTGGCCCTTCGACATCGTGCCGAGGATCATCCCCCTCACTGAATGGCGTCGGGTCGAGAAGGGCCTCGCCCAGCGCACCCGGGCCCTGAACCGCTTCATCCAGGATATCTACAACGAGCGCGAGATCCTCAAGGCGGACATCGTGCCCGAGGATCTGATCTCCAGTTCGACCAACTACCAGACCGAGTGCGAGGGCTGCTCGCCCGCCTACGGTGTCTGGGCCCACATCACCGGCTCCGACATGGTGCGGGATGCCGACGGACGGCTCTACGTGCTGGAGGACAATCTGCGGGTGCCCTCCGGCGTGTCCTACATGATTGAGAACCGGGGGGTCACCAAGCGGGTGCTGCCGGAGCTGTTCCAGAACCAGAGCATCCTGCCGGTGGACGAATACCCGCGCCAGTTGTTCGAGCTGCTGGCCTCTCTCTCCCCGCGGGATATCTCCCTGCCCGAGATCGTGGTGCTGACCCCCGGCATCCATAACTCTGCCTACTTCGAGCACGCCTTCCTGGCCCGCGAGATGGGCGCGGAGCTGGTCGAGGGTGGTGACCTGTTCGTCGCCGAGGACGAATGCGTCTACATGAAAACGGTGGACGGGGCCGCCCGGGTGGACGTCATCTACCGGCGCATCGACGACACCTTCATGGACCCGGAAGCGTTCCGCCCCGACTCCAGCCTCGGGGTCCCCGGCCTGATGCGGGCCTGGCGCAAGGGCAACGTGGCGATCGCCAATGCCCCCGGCAGCGGTGTCGCCGACGACAAGGCGGTTTACGCCTACGTGCCCAGCATGATCCGCTACTACCTCGGCGAGGAGCCGATCCTGGACAACGTGCCCACCTACCTGTGCCGCGACCCGGAGCAGCGGGCCTATGTGCTGGAGCACCTGGAGCAGCTGGTGGTGAAACCGGTGAACGAGTCCGGCGGCTACGGGATCATGGTGGGCCCCCAGTCCGATGACGTGCAGCGCCAGGCGGTGGCCGCGCAGATCCGCGCCAATCCACGCAACTTCGTCGCCCAGCCGACCCTGAAGCTCTCCACCGCGCCCACTGTCTGCGAACAGGGCGTCGCGCCCCGCCACCTCGATCTGCGCCCCTTCACCCTGCAGGGCGCCCGCACCTTCGTCACCGCCGGCGGTCTCACCCGGGTCGCCCTGCGGGCCGGCTCGCTGGTGGTCAATTCCTCCCAGGGCGGCGGCAGCAAGGACACCTGGATCGTGGACGTGGTGGCCTGAGACCATGCTCTCCCGAGTCGCCGAACGCCTGTACTGGATGGCCCGCTACGTGGAGCGGGTGGAGAACACCGCCCGGCTGCTTCGCGTCTACAACCTGGTGGTGCTGGACCTGCCCCGGGGCAGCGAACTCGGTTGGGACGTCATGCTGCGCATCACCGCCACCGAGCCCGCCTTCCGGGCCCGCAAGGCCGCGTTCGACGAGGCGGGCATTGTCGCCTTCCTGGTCACCGACAGCGAAAACTCCGCCTCGGTGCTGAGCTCGCTGCGCATGGTGCGCGAGAACATCCGCACCACGCGCGAGGTGCTGCCCGCCGAGGCCTGGGAGCTGATCAACGAGCTCTACATCTACGCCGCCAGCCAGGCCGACCGCATCGCCGGGCGCAAGCAGCGCTACGAGTTCCTGGGCGAGGTCATCGCCTACTGCCAGCAGTTCACCGGCCTGCTCCAGGGCACTCTGAGCCGGGATCACGCCTACGCCTTCACCCGGGTGGGCCGCAACCTCGAGCGGGCGGACATGACGACCCGCATCCTGGATGTGGCCGCCGGCGCCCTGCTCACCAGGGTGCGCAGCCCGCTGCCCTTCGATGCCCTGCTGTGGATGAGTGTGCTGCAGTCGCTGAGCGCCCTGCACAGCTACCGGCTGCGGGTCGGGCCCCGGGTCACCGGCGAGGGGGTCACCGGATACCTGCTCCACGACCTGGGTTTCCCGCGCTCGGTGCGCCACTGCCTGGAAGCGTTGCGGGATGCCCTGGACGGGTTGCCCCGGGCGGAGCGGACCGAGGTGCGGCTGGGGGCCCTGGGCGCCCGTCTGGGGGCGGCGGATCCGGCCCAGCTGGTGGAGCGCGGCCTGCACGAGTACGTCGACAAGCTGCAGCTGGGACTCATCGACCTGCACGAGGCAATCGCCGACACCTGGTTCACGCTGGACGCGCCGGGGCTGCCGCGGCCCAGCGCGTGAGACCGCGGCGCACCGGGCTCAGCTGCGCTGCGGCGGCGGCTCCAGGCGGTCCATGTCGACCATGGGCAAGGCCCGGAACGCGTTCAGCAGGTTCTGGTTCCAGCTCAGGCGCAGTTCCGCCAGGTAGGGGTCGTCCTGGCCCAGGCGCAGATAGCTCTGCAGCCGCAGTGTGTCGTCGGCATAGATGAGCAGCTCGATGGGCGGCCCCACCGTGGCGTTGCTGCGCATGGTGGAGTCCATGGACACCAGGGCGCAGCGCACGGCGTCCTCCAGCGGCGTGTCCGGCCGGATGATGCGGTCGAGGATGGGCTTGCCGTACTTGACCTCACCGATTTGCAGAAACGGCGAGCTGTCCGAGGGGCGGATGTGGTTGCCCTGGGGGTAGATCAGGTAGAGCTCGCTCGGCTGGCCCTTGATCTGGCCGCCGAGGATGAAGGTTGCCTCCGGGTTGAAGCCCGCCACCTGGCCGCCATCGGCGTGGCGGGACTGCTCTTCCCGGCTCACGCGGCCGACATAGTCGGCGACCTCGTCCATGCGCTGGAGGCTCAGCAGGCTGGTCTCCGACGCCGGGTCATCCATTTCCCGGCGCAGGCGCTGGGCCACTGCCTGGGTGGTGGCCAGGTTGCCGGCGCTCAGCAGCGCCACCTGGCGCTCGCCGTCGATGCCCCACGTGTACAGCTTGCTGTAGGTATTGACCTGGTCCACGCCCGCGTTGGTGCGGGAGTCGGACACGAAGATCAAGCTGCCCTGCAGCTTGACGGCGACGCAGTAGGTCATTGGGGGAGAGCTTCCGCGGTCAGGAGGGAACGCAGAGCATAGTAGGACGCACCCCCGCCTGGGTCAAGGGGCCGCCAAATCGTAAACACCCCTTCCTTTTCAAAAGGTTGGGGCTTTTTTCTGCGGGCGATTCCCGGAAGTCAACGGTGCCGCCGCAATGGCGGCACCGGTCCCGCGTCAGGCCGAAGTCACTCGCCCAGCGGCAGATCGGCGCTCTGCCAGGCGGGCATGCCGCCGCTCAGGGTGTACACGGTGGGGAAGCCCAGGGAGTTCATGGTCGCCTCCACCTCGGCGCTCTTGCTGCCACCGGCGTCATACAGCAGGTAGGCCTTGTCGCGCTCCAGGCTGTCCAGGAACGGGCCGAAGTAGGGATCGGAGGCATCCACGTTCAGGGCGCCGGGCAGGTGGCCGGCCTCGTAGGCGGTTGCGGAGCGAAGATCCAGCACCACCGGCGGCGCGCTGTCCTGAGAGGACAGCAGCTCCACGGCGGCCTCCGGGGAAATCTGGGCAGCGCCGGCGGCGCCGGCCGCCAGTGCGCTCAGCGCGAATGTTGCGGCCAGTACGGATTTGCGGATAGGCATCTCGAGAACCTCCTGACGGTCCATGGCGTGCGAGGCCTCCATGGTGCAGACATTCTGCGTTCATGTCTGTCACTAGAGGTTACGAAATACGAATCGTGACTCCCCTCGCAGACGCCAGTCCAGGTCAGCCGAGTCATCGCACCAGTGGCAGCCCGGTCTGCCGCCAGGCCCGAATGCCCCCGCGAAGATCGTAGACTCGGGTGAAGCCCAGTTCCTCCATCATCTGGAAGGTGCGCCCGCTGCGCACCCCGGTGCGGCAGTAGATGAGGTAGGGGATGTCCCGGTCCAGCGTCGCCAGACGCGCGCGGAAGTCCGGCTGGTAGTAGTCCATGGGGATGGCATCGGGAAGATGGCCCGCCCGGTACTCCTCGGCGGTGCGCACGTCCAGCACCACCAGGCCGGGGTGGCGCTCCCCGGCGCCTAGTAGCCGGTAAGCCTCCCGAGGCTGGACCGGACCCGAGGGGTGGTTCGCCTGCGCGGCGGCAGCGACGAGCACCAGCACACAGGCCAGCAGCACGTTTCTGAACGTCATCCCGACCTCCGGAGGCTGGCAGCAGTAATACGAGTGACACTAAGGGCGTCGGGACGTCCAGTCTGTGACCTCGTCCCTGAGCCGGGCGGAGGCAGGCGCTCCACGGCGCCCTCCTGCGCCCGGCGGCTGCGCCTCAGCCGTGGCGGGCCTTGGCTTCCCGGCGCCGGCGGTGCAGCACCGGCTCGGTGTAGCCGTTGGGCTGCTCCCGGCCCTTGAAGACCAGGTCACAGGCGGCCTGGAAACCCACGCTGTTGTCGAAGTCCGGGGCCATCGGCCGGTAGTCCGGATCGCCCTCGTTCTGGCGGTCAACCACCGCGGCCATGCGCTTGAGGGTTTCCAGCACCTGGTCCTCGGTGCAGACCCCGTGGTGCAGCCAGTTGGCGATGTGCTGGCTCGCGATGCGCAGCGTGGCGCGGTCTTCCATCAGGCCCACGTCCTCGATGTCCGGCACCTTGGAGCAGCCCACGCCCTGCTCCACCCAGCGCACCACGTAGCCGAGGATGCCCTGGCAGTTGTTATCCAGCTCCTGGCGCACCGCGTCGGCCGCCGGGCGCTGCTCACCCATCAGCGGCAGCGTCAGGATGTCCTCCAGTCTCGCCCGGCGCTGGCCGGCGAGTTCTTCCTGGCGGGCCCGCACATCCACCTGATGGTAGTGGATGGCATGCAGGGTGGCGGCGGTGGGGGACGGCACCCAGGCGGTATTCGCCCCGGCGTTGGGATGACCGATCTTGGCCTCCATCATCTCTGCCATGCGGTCCGGCTTGGGCCACATGCCCTTGCCGATCTGGGCCCGGCCGCGCAGGCCGCAGGCCAGACCCACGTCCACGTTCCAGTCCTCGTAGGCCTTGATCCAGGGCTGGGACTTCATATCGTTCTTGCGCACCACCGGGCCGGCTTCCATGCTGGTGTGAATCTCGTCGCCGGTGCGGTCCAGGAAGCCGGTGTTGATGAAGATCACCCGCTCCCGGGCGGCCCGGATGCACTCCCTGAGATTGACCGTGGTGCGGCGCTCCTCGTCCATGATGCCGATCTTCAACGTGTTGCGGGCAAGGCCAAGGATGTCCTCGATGGCATCGAACAGCTCGCAGGCGAACGCCACTTCCTCGGGACCGTGCATCTTCGGCTTGACGATGTAGACGCTGCCGGCGCGGCTGTTGCGCACGCTGCCGGTGCCCTTCAGGTCGTGGATGGCGATCAGAGACGTCATCAGGCCGTCCAGGATGCCCTCCGGAGTCTCGTTGCCGTCCGGGCCCAGCACCGCGTCGGTGGTCATCAGGTGCCCCACGTTGCGCACCAGCATCAGGCTGCGCCCGGGCAGCGTGAGGCTGCCGCCATCCGGGGTGTGGTATCCGCGGTCGGGGTTCAGCCGGCGCACGAAGCCCTTGCCGCCTTTCTCCATCTGCGCTTCCAGGGTGCCCTTCATGAGCCCCAGCCAGTTCCCGTACACCACCACCTTGTCCTCGGCGTCAACCGCGGCCACGGAGTCCTCGCAATCCTGGATGGTGGTCACTGCCGACTCCAGCACCACGTCCTTGACCCCGGCGCCGTGGTGGCGGCCGATGGGGTGAGCGCGGTCGATGTGGATCTCGGCGTGCAGACCGTGGTGGCGCAGCAGCACCACCTCCGGCTCGATGCCCTCGCCCCGGTAGCCGGCGAACTGCGCCGGGTCGGCCAGGCCCGCCTGGGTGCCATCGGCAAGCTCCACGGCCAGCTGGCGGGTGCCGTTGCTGTCCGCCAGGCGGTAGGCCCGCGCGTCGGCGTGGCTGCCCTGGCCGAGCGGCGCGGCCTCGTCCAGAAACGCGGCAGCCCGCGTCATCACCTCGGCACCCCGGGTCGGGTTGTAGTCCAGGCCGATCTCCCGGCCCTCGCTCTGGGGGATGACGTCGGTGCCGTAGAGGGCGTCGTAGAGGCTGCCCCAGCGGGCGTTGGCGGCATTCAGGGCGTAGCGGGGATTGCTCACCGGCACCACCAGCTGCGGCCCCGCCACCTCGCCGACTTCCGGGTCCACGTTGGTGGTGCTCACCTGGAAGTCCCCGCCCTCGGGCACCAGGTAGCCCAACTCCTCCAGCAGGCGGCGGTAGCCCGCGGCGTCGTGGGGCTGTCCGCGGCGCTCACGGTGCCACTGGTCGATGGCTTCCTGGATGCGGTCCCGGCGCTCCAGGAGCTCCCGGTTGCGGGTACCGAAGCGATCCAGCAAATCCCGCAGCCCCTGCCAGACCGCCTCCGGCGCCACCCCAGTGCCCGGAGCCACCTGATCTGCCACCAGCGCGTGCAGCGGCTTCGCCACCCACAGCCCGGACACTTCCACCCGTTCGGTCATCGATGCTTGCCTCGTCGTTAGTCTCTGGTCTCGGAGGGGGCGCAGCCCGGCCCCGTAGGCGCAATACCGTAACCGATGCGACTTCGCCCTAGAAGCCGGACCGACCGCCGGGGGCTCAAGACCGGGCGGCCGCAGCCGATCAATATCCTGAGATGAGCACGATACGCACACTGAGCGGCATCCTCGCCCTGGCGCTGGGCGCCTGTGGCGCGGCTGCGGCCCAGGTGACCGCCTACCAGGCGGACCTGCAGCAGGCCCGCTGGCGGGCGGTGACAGGCGAGGCCGCCTGCCACCTGTTCCATGACATCCCGCTGCTGGCTACCGTGGTGCTGAGCGAAGACGCCGCCGGTGGACTGAGCACCACGCTGCTGCTGCGGCGTCCGGCGCAGGCCGCCCAGCGTGCCGGCGTGTACCGCACCTCCCCGTCCTGGAAACCTCCCCGGCGCAGCCGGCTGGCGTCCGTCCCGCTGAGCCGCTCCACCACCACCCTGGGGCTTGCGAGCAGCGAGAGCCGGGCCGTCAGCGCCGCCCTGGAGGCCGGCGACCGGGTGGACATCCACTATCGCGCCGTGGGCAGCGATACCCCCCGTCTGGCAGCGGTGCTCTCGCCGGTGCGCTTCCGGGCCGCCCTGGCCGGGCAGCGGCGCTGCCTGGCGCAGCTGCGGGCCGTTGCCGGCGATCATGGCCCGGCGGCAGATGCGGTGCCTGAAGTGGCCGCCGGGGATGGCGTTTCCGCGCCTGGAACCGGTGCTTCCCGCGCGCCTGCCGCGGACCCGCCGGACGGGCTGCGGGAACTGCCGCCGGCGCCGGAGACCCGGGTCTATTTCTCCCACGACGATGCCGGCTTCGACCGGGACGACTTCAACCGGGTCCGGGACCTGGCTGCGGCGCTGCGCCAGGCGCAATTCTGGTCCCGGGTCGCCGTGGTGGGTCACGCCGACGCCAGCGGAAGCGCAACGCGCAACCGCAGCCTGGCCCTGGCCCGGGCCATCGAGGTCCGTAACCGCCTGATCCAGGAGGGCGTGGACCCGGAGCGTATCCAGGTATCGACGCGCGGGGAGGATGACCCGGCCGCGGACAACGCCACCGAGTACGGCCGGGCCCGCAACCGCCGGGTCGAGATCCGTGGCCAGCTCTGAGGGCATCGCCGCTGCCAGTCGATGGGCGGCCGATCTGGCCGCACAGGATCTCCCGGTGCTGGGCACCACGGTGCAGCGCCTGGCCCAGGTGACCAGCGACCGGGAAAGCAGCGCCGCCGACCTGACCCAGGTGGTGCTGGCGGACGCCTCCATGGCCTCCGGCGTGCTGCGGCTTGCCAACAGCGCGCTCTATCGCCCCGGCGGCCGGGAGATCGGCACCGTCAGCCGGGCGGTGGTGCTGCTGGGATTCGCGGTGGTGCACGGCATCGGCCTGTCCCTGGCGGTGATCGACCAGCTGCTGCGCGGCGGCGGCCGGGAGCGGGTGGTGGCGCTGATGAACCAGGCGGTACTCGCCGCCGTGCAGGCCCGGGCGCTGGCGCGGGCCTGCCGTGACCCGGCCCCGGAGGAGGTATTCATTGCCACCCTGCTCTATCGCCTGGGCGCCATGGCCTTCTGGAGCCTGGCGGCGGAGCCGGCCCGCGATGCCATGACCCGGGCCCTGGAAGACCCGGAGCTGCGCCCGGAACAGGCCGAGCGGTCCGTGCTGGGCATCAGCCTGCACGAGGTCACCGCCCGCCTGTCCCGGGAGTGGCACCTGGGACCGGTGCTGCGCCAGTCGCTGCGACCGGGGCGCGGCGACGATCACCGGGGCGCGGCGGTTCGCGGCGGCCACCGCCTGGAGCAGGCACTGCGCCAGGGCGGCCCTCAAAGTGCCGAGTACCGTGCCGCGCTGGAGCGTGCCTGCCGGCTCACCGGCTGGCCCGAGAAGCCGCTGCAAGAAGCCCTGGACGCGGCCGTGGAAGAGATGCCGGAGGTGCGGGAGGTGCTGGGCATCCCGGCCAGCGCGTCCCAGCCTCCCCCGCGGCGCATCCAGCGCGAGCAACAGCCGGATCCCCAGCTGCAGCTGCGCATCCTGCGGGAGATGTCGGGTACCGTGCGCGAGCGCCGGGATCCGGGCCTGCTGCTGGAGATGGGGCTGGAGGGCGTCTACCGGGGCCTCGCCATGGACCGCGCCGCCGTGCTTGTGCTGTCCCGCGACCGCCACCACCTGCAGCTGCGCCACTCCCTGGGGGACGACGGCTCCCTGCGCGGCTGCTTTCCGCTGGGGCTTGCCGATCCCGGGGCGGAACTGTTCCGGGAGGCCCTGGCTGGACGGGGCGGCGTGTGGCGCTCGCAAAGCGAGGCGGGCGTGGCGCCGGAGGGCTGCAGCGAAGATTTCTTCCTTGCCGCCATACAGGTGCGCGGCCGGCCCCTGGGCCTGCTCTATGCGGACCGGGGCAGCCGCCTGCCGGGCCTGGACGCCGATGGCCTGGATGCCTTCTGCCACTTCGCCGAGCAGGTGAGCCTGGGTATCGAGCACCTGCTGGAAGGGTGAGCTTCCCTGGTCGGTTGCTTCGCGGACTGGTTAATCCGGTCAAAGAATACCAGCCAATCCGCTGATCATGTTGCCGCTGGACAGCTCGCCCCCCAACGGTTCTTGCCAACGTCGCTCGGCACGGCACCACCCACTCTCCAGCCCACTGGCGTTCATCCGTGTTCATCTGTGGCTCATGCTCCCGTTCGCAGCCGGCGAGCCAGGTCGCTATAATCCCGCCCCTTCGTGTCGCAACGCACCAGGGCGGGCTTCCATGACCGGCAAGCACTTCCACACCATCGTGATCGGCAGCGGCCCCGGCGGCGAGGGCGCGGCCATGAAGCTCACCAAGCGCGGCAAGAGCGTCGCCGTGATCGAGCGTTACCGCGAGGTGGGCGGCGGCTGCACCCACTGGGGAACGATCCCCTCCAAGGCGCTGCGCCACAGCGTGCAGCGGATGATGGACTACAACGCCAGCCCCCTGTTCCGGGAGCTCTCCGAGCCGCGCCACCTGTCCTTTCCCCAGGTGCTGCGCCAGGCCGAGTCGGTGATCAACAAGCAGGTCGGCCTGCGTTTCGGCTTCTACCAGCGCAACGATGTGCCGGTGTTCTTCGGCCAGGCCGCCTTCGTCGACGAACACACCCTGGAGGTGGCCTCCGATGTGGGCCGGGTGAGCCGTTTCACCGCCGACCACTTCGTGCTGGCCACCGGCTCACGGCCCTACCACCCCGAGGATGTGGATTTCTCCGCGCTGGGGGTGTACGACAGCGACAGCATCCTGACCCTGAAGGACACGCCCCGCACCATCACCATCTACGGCGCCGGCGTCATCGGCTCGGAATATGCCTCCATCTTCCGGGGCCTGGGGGTGAAGGTGGACCTGGTCAACACCCGCGACCGGCTGCTGGAGTTCCTCGATGACGAGATATCCGACGCGCTGAGCTATCACCTGCGAGAGATGGGTACGGTGATCCGCCACGCCGAGAGCTACTCCCGGGTGGAACCGGGGCCGGACGGCGTCACCCTGCATCTGGAGTCCGGCAAGCGGCTCAAGAACGAGGTCCTGCTGTGGGCCAACGGCCGCTCCGGCAATACCGAAGCCATGGGCCTGGAGGCGTTGAACCTGCAGCCCAACAGCCGCGGCCAGCTGGAGGTGAACGAGCGCTTCCAGACCGCCCTGCCCCACATCTACGCAGTGGGCGATGTGATCGGCTTTCCCAGCCTGGCCAGCGCCGCCTACGACCAGGGGCGCTACGCTGCCCATATCATCGTCGATGGCGACGCACCCTACGAGATGGCCACCGAGTACCCCACCGGCATCTATACCATCCCGGAGATCAGCTCCCTGGGACGCAGCGAGCGGGAGCTCACCGCCGCCAAAGTGCCCTTCGAGGTGGGCCACGCCTTCTTCAAGGACCTGGCCCGGGCCCAGATCTCTGGCCATGCCGTGGGCATGCTGAAGATCCTGTTCCACACCGAGACCCTGGAAATCCTCGGCATCCACTGCTTCGGCGACCAGGCCTCGGAGATCGTTCACATCGGCCAGGCCATCATGGCCCAGCCGGGCTCCGCCAACAGCCTGCGCTACTTCATGAACACCACCTTCAACTATCCCACCATGGCCGAGGCCTACCGGGTGGCGGCGCTGAACGGCTACAACCGGCTCGACTGAAGCCGATGCTCTCGGGAATGCGGATGCAGCCGCACCGCGCCCGGGTTTCCTCCGCCGGCGCCCGGGCCCGACCCCGGGGGGAGACGCGAACATGAGCAACGGCGCGAATTCCGGGCCCGCAGCGCGGGTGCCCCTGGACATCTACCTCGACTACATCTGCCCGTTCTGCTATGCGGCGAGCCATCGCCTGGAGGGGATTGCCGCCCGCCACCCGCTGGCAGTGACCTACCGCTTCCTGGAGATTCACCCGGACACACCGGCCGAAGGCCGGCCTCTGTCCGAGCTCGGCTACCCGCCGGAGCAGTGGGAGCGCATCGTCGCCAGCTCCGAGGCCATGATCCGCCAGCTCGATCTGCCCTACCTGACCCGGACCTTCACCACCAACTCCCGGCGCGCGCTGTTGCTGGGCCGCACCGTCTTCCGGCGCAGTCCCGACCGCTTCCCGCCGCTGCACCGGGCCCTGCTGCACGCCTACTTCGCCGAGGGCCGCAACATCGGCGACCCTGAGGTGCTCGGGGAGATCGCGGCCCAGGAGCAGGTAACGGATCTGCTGCCCGAGGCCTGGCAAGAGCGTACCGCCCTGGAGGGCCTGCTGGCGGACACCGAAGCGGCCCGGGAGGCCGGGGTCACTGGCGTACCGGCGCTGCGCATCGGCGGGCGCACCTTCCCCGGGGCCGACGCCCTGGACATCCTCGAACAGGCCCTGCGGCGGCAGGACGAGGCGGAGCGCTGAACATGGCCCGGGTACGGCTGGAGCTGCCCGACGACCTGCCCTTCACCACCGAGCTGACGGTGCGGGTCACCGACCTCAACTACGGCGGCCACGTGGGCAACGACACCATCCTCGCCTTTGCCCACGAAGCCCGGGCCCGGTTCCTGGCATCCCACGGCCTGCAGGAGCTGGATGTCGATGGACGCGGCATCATCATTGCCGACGCGGTGGTGGTGTACCGCGCCGAGAGCTTCTTCGGCGAGCGCCTGCGCGTCTCGCTGGGCGCCGGAGACTTCAACAAGTACGGTTGTGATATTTTCTATCGCTTTGAAAAAGAAGATGCCACCGAAGTCGCCCGGGCCAAGACAGGGCTGGTGTTCTTCGACTATGGCGCACGCCGGATCGCCAAGGCACCGGAGGCCTTCCTGGCGCTGTTCCGCTGAGCCCCTGCACCCGAGTACACTCGAGGCGTTGTCCGTTTTACTTGACATTGTTCTGTGTCAAGTAAAACGGACTCTCCTCATGTTAAGCATGGGCGGACACCAGGGAGGCTCCCATGCGCATCGTTCTCGTCCATCCGAACTACCACTCCGGCGGCGCTGAGATCGCGGGCAACTGGCCCCCCGCCTGGGCCGCCTATCTGGCCGGCTCGCTGGCCGCCGCCGGCTTCCATGACGTGCACTTCATCGACGCCATGACCAACGATCTCTCGGAGGAGGCACTGACCGAGCGGCTGGCGCGGCTGGCACCCGACGTGGTGGGCACCACGGCCATCACGCCCTCCATCTACGTGGCTGAGCGGGTGCTGGAGATCGCCCGGGAAGTGGTGCCGGACGCACTCCGGATTCTGGGTGGGGTTCACGCCACGTTCATGTATCGCCAGGTGCTCGCGGAGGCCCCCTGGATCGACGTAATCGTTCGCGGCGAAGGCGAGGAGATCCTGGTCCAGCTGCTCAGCGCCGTGGCGGCCGGGTGCTGGCCTTCGGATCGGGCCAACATCAAGGGACTCGCCTATCGGGACGGCGCCGACATCATCGCCACCGAGGCCGCACCCACCGTGAGCGATCTCGATACCATCAAACCGGACTGGTCCCTGCTGGAATGGGATAAATACATTTACATCCCGCTTGGCCGGCGGGTGGCCATACCCAATATGGCCCGGGGCTGTCCGTTTACCTGCTCCTTCTGCTCCCAGTGGAAGTTCTGGCGCGACTACCGGGTGCGCGACCCGGTGAAAGTAGTGGATGAAATAGAGGATCTGGTCGACAACCATGGCGTGGGCTTTTTCATCCTTGCCGACGAAGAGCCCACCATCAACCGGAAGAAGTTCATCCGCTTCTGCGAGGAGCTCATCGCCCGGGGCCTGCCCGAGCGTATCCAGTGGGGAATCAATACCCGGGTCACCGACATCATGCGCGACAGAACACTGCTGGCGTTCTTCCGCCAGGCAGGGCTGGTGCATGTGAGCCTCGGCACCGAGGCGGCGGCGCAGATGAAACTCGACCAGTTCCACAAGGAAACCACGGTGGCCGAGAACAAGGAGGCCATCCGCCTGCTCCGCGAAGCGGACATTTTCGTCGAGGCGCAGTTCATCGTCGGCCTCGACAACGAGACCGCCGAGACCCTGGAGGAGACCTATCAAATGGCCTGGGACTGGCAGCCGGATCTCGCCAACTGGGCGATGTACACGCCCTGGCCGTTCACACCGCTGTTCCAGGAGCTGCGCGATCAGGTCGAAGTGTTCGACTTCTCCAAGTACAACTTCGTCACCCCGATCATGAAACCCAAGGCGCTGACCCGGGGCGAGCTGCTGGACGGGGTGATGAAGAACTACCGCCGGTTCTACATGAAAAAGGCGCTGTTCCATTATCCCTGGCGCGGCACCGGTTATCGGCGGCGCTACCTCCTGGGCTGTCTGAAGGCCTTCCTGAAGGCAGGGGTCAGCCGCACCTTTTATGATCTTGGCAAGGCCGGCTACTGGGGCCCGCAATCCAAGAACAAGGTGGATTTCCATTTTGACGAAACCCGCCAGATCGCCGAGGCGCAGACGGCCGACTGGGAGGCCCAGGCCGAGTTGAGCGCCAAGGCCCGCGAGCGAAAGGCTGCGCTGCGCGCCCAGGGCAAGGCCCGGAGTGCCGGCCGCAGGGGTCTGGAGGTACCCGTTGTCACAGAGGGCATCAGCGCCTGCGGTGGCGGGAAGCGACAACCGAGCGAGGCACAGATCCGCGCGCTGGGGACGACGGAGAGCTGAAATGCCGGCCGAGGCGTTGATCGGGCCTAACGCGGTATTGCAACTCGTCCCCGTGCTCGATCATACCTGCGGGCCCGCGCAGCGCCAGCGGCTGCTGCGGGATGCGGGGATCATCCATCTGCCCGATGGCAGCCGCATGATCCCCGAGGCATTGCCGGCCCGGCTGTTGATGGCACTGCGCGCCGCTCTCCCCGAGCAGGCCCCGGGAATCGCCGCCGAGGCGGGCAGACGCACCGCCGATTACCTGATTGCCCATCGCATTCCCGGCCGGGCCAAGTGGCTGCTGGGCCACCTTCCCCGGGCACTGGCCGCGGAGTTGCTCTCCCGCGCCATCGCCCGCCACGCCTGGACCTTTGCGGGATCCGGGCGCTTCCGAATCGCCGCCCGCCAGCCCCGGACCTTCGAGATCACGGCCAATCCCCTGGCCTCGGGCGAGGCTGTGGAACCGCTCTGCCATTGGCACACAGCGGTGTTCGAGGGGTTGTTCCAGACACTGGTCGACCCCCGCGTGCAGGTGCGCGAGACGGGCTGTTGCGCCGCCGGAGACTCTGCCTGCCGCTTCGTGCTGGCTCGACCCTGAAGCCCAGCGTATCGGCGAGCGGTCAATGCTGTCTGTGGCCCGCGACGCTCGCTTGCGGCGCACGCGGGTGGGCTCCTATCGGTGCAGACTCAGGCCCGGTTGCCATACTCGGTGCGTGGGCCGACGCTGGCGGAAGGTGGAGGATGCGGCATGGCCGGGCTCGAGTTCGATTTCCGGTTCCGGGAGCCCCGTCAGGGGCGGCGGTCGCCGGCGGATGCGTTCCGGGTCCTGGTGCTGGGAGACTTCAGCCAGAAGTCCGCCGCCGGCGACCCGGCGACTGGCCTGCAGACGCTGCCGGTGGACGCCGACGACTTCGAGGCGCTGATGCAATGCCTGCAGCCCCATTGCCAGCCGGCTGCCACGCCCGAACCCCTGGTCTTTCGCGGCCTGGAGGACTTCCACCCGGACGGCCTGTTGCAGGCCCTGCCGACCGTGGCCGAGCTGCGGGCGAGCCGCCAGCGCCTCACCGATCCGGCCACACGGCAGGCCGAGGCGGAGCGGCTGCTGGCCGCGTCAGAGAACGGCGGACCAAGCCCGCCGCCGGCAGCCGAGGACGGTCCTCCGGCTGAGCAGGACGACGACACCGTCGGCCGCCTGCTGGGCCGGGCACCCACCGCGGCAGGCGCGCCCGCCCCGCCCCGATCCGGCCCCCTGGATGCCCTCCTCCATGAACTGGTGGCACCCTACCTGCTGCCGAACCAGACGCCGGCGCGTCCCGAGCTGGTGGCCGCGGTGGATGCGGCGTTGTCCGGCCACCTGCGGGCGGTGCTCCACGATCCGGCTTTCCAGGCCCTGGAGGGACGCTGGCGCGGTCTGCTCAGCCTGGTGGAAGCCACCGAGGGCAGCCTGGATGTGGCCATCGAAGTGCTGGATATGTCCAGGCCGGCCCTGGCGGCGGACCTGGAGACCCACGCCGACGACCTGGCCGGCTCGGCCCTGCACCGGCTGCTGGTGGACGATCAGGGACCGGGCGACGCGCCCTGGTCGCTGTTGATCTGTGACCTCAGCTTCGGGCCCGAGGCCGCTGATCTGGAACTGCTGGCACGCCTCGGCGCCCTGGCCCGGCAGTGCAACGCGGCGCTGCTGGCAGAGGCCGGCCCCGACCTGCTGCGGGCCGGCGCCGGCGGCGAAGGCTGGGCCGCTCTGCGGCACAGCCCCGTGGCTGCGTGGATCGGCCTTGCCGCGCCCCGGGTACTCGGCCGGCGGCCCTATGGACCCCGCTCCGAGGCGGTAGAGGCCCTGGAGTTCCAGGAGCTGCAAGGGGTCCCGGAACCCGGCGAGTTCCTGTGGATCAACCCGGCCTTCACTCTGGCCGGGCTGCTCATCGGGGCGTTTCTGGAAGCTGGCTGGGACGCGCACCCCGAGGGCATGGTCGACATCGCCGACCTGCCCCTGGCCCTCTACGAGGCTCCCGAGGGCCGCGCCCTGCAGCCGTGTGCCGAATCGGTGCTCACCCACGCCCAGGCGGCGGCGCTGCTGGACCAGGGCGTCATGCCCCTGCAGGCCTGGCGGGATCGCAACGCCCTGCGCCTGCTGCGCTGGCAGTCCGTAGCCGACCCGCCGAGCGCCCTGGCCGGGCCCTGGGCCGGCTGAGGCTGGTCCACGGCCGGGCAGCCGGCCAATCCGGCCCCCCGGCATGGATGAGCAGGCCACCGAGCGCCACCCATTTGCCCGTCGGCGCACCCGCCACGGCCCTCAAAACCCCACGTCCCGCAGCACCCGGTCGATGAAGTCGTCCTTGGCGCTGGAATAGGCTTCCCGGTCGGCACGGAACTTCTCGGCCAGGTGCTCCTTGAGGGTCTGGTATTCCCCGGCTACTTCAGGATCGGCGCGCAGGGTGTCCCGGAAGCGAATGCGGCGGCGCCACTGAAGGCTGCCGTGAACCACCAGGTGCAGGTGATGCGTCCGGCGCCCGCGGGAGAAGCGCATCAACCAGCGCCGCCCCACCAGCCCGGCGTTGAACGCGGCCGACGTGGTGTAGCGGGACTGGCAAAGAGGCTCCAGCAGGGCGTCGGCCCGGGTTATGGACTCGACCCCCGCCAGAATGTCGATGATGGGCTTGGCCCGCAGCCCCGGCACCGCGGTGCTGCCGAAGTGCTCGATGGCCAGGAACGCCCCGGGGAAGGCTTCCAGCAGTCGGCTCCGCTCGGCCTCGAACTGCGCGGGCCAGGCGAGATCGTAGGGCGCCAGCGCCACGCTCTCGTTGATGGCGCTGCTCAGGGAAGCCTCAGGATCCATGGCTGCCATGCCCATTGCCGCGACGGCCGGCGTCGACCAGCCGCCCGCCGATCCGGCGGTTCGTTCTTCCGAGTCTTTTCAGTATGGCAGCATCGCACGGCCCCGCCGCGTCGCTCAGCCGACGGGGCTGCCGGGCGCAAAGCCGCTGCGGGTCCCAGGGGCCTCACCCTCTCCCCAGCATTCCCCGTTTCAGGCTCGAGTCCGCCGGATCCTCCCCGAGGAAGATGCGCAGCACCGCGCGGGCCAGCTCCTCGCCCTCGACGATGCCCCGGGTCACGCCATTGAGCATGATCCGGGTGCCCTCGCCCGGCAGGTAGTCGATGTAGAGTTCATCGCCCGCGGCAACGCCAGTGAACAGTTCGTTGAACCGGGTGATGGCATCGCCAAGGGCCTGCCGCTGCTCTGCCGTCAGATTGGCCTCGAAGCCGTCATTCCACGCCCCCACGATCTGCTCCCGGGTCAGCTCGTCGTAGATGAAGTGCATCAGCACCCGCTTGGGGCCGGGCATGGTGATGGCCTGCTCGGCTTCGGTGGTGGCCGTGGGCAGGTAAAGGGCGCCTAGGTAGATACGGAAGAAGAACTTCCGCCGCACCCCCGCGCCGTTGAGGATCAGGGTCTGGTTCTCAAGGCGCACCTGATCCGGAATCTCGATGCCGGAGACCTCGGCGGCGCCGGCCGGCGCAGGTGCCGCCAGCGCGGCGGCCAGTAGCAGGATCGCAAGTCGTGCCATGGGCGTCATGTGCTTCCGAGCGGCCAGGGGAGAGGAATTCGCCGCAGATGAACGCGGATAAACGCAGATGTCAGAATAGTCCGAGCAGCGTTTGTCGTGCCCGAGCGTGTCCCGGACAGCCTTCCCCAGCCATGATCTGTGCACCGGTCACCCAACTTCTCTCAATCCGCGTTCATCTGCGTTCATCTGCGGCTGAATAAACCCGGCTGTTCGCCCTCACGCGGCCTCGAACAGGCCCGCTGCACCCATGCCGGTGCCCACGCACATGGTCACCATGCCCCGGCGGCCGCCGGTGCGGCGCAGACCGTGCACCAGGGTGGCGGTACGCACGGCGCCGGTGGCGCCCAGAGGGTGGCCCAGGGCGATGGCGCCGCCCATCGGGTTGACCCGATCCGGATCCAGACCCAACTCGCGGATCACGGCCAGGGCCTGGGCGGCGAAGGCCTCGTTGAGCTCGATCCAGTCCAGATCGGTGTCCTTCCAGCCGGCCCGCCGCAGCACCCGTGGAATGGCCTCCTTCGGACCAATGCCCATGATTTCCGGCGGCACGCCGGCCACCGAAAAGCCGGCGAAGCGGGCCAGGGGCTCGGCACCGAGTTCGTTGAGCAGGCTCTCGCTCATCAACACCACGGCACCGGCCCCATCCGAGGTCTGGGAGCTGTTGCCGGCGGTAACGCTGCCCTTGGCCGCAAACACCGGCCTGAGCTTCGCCAGGGCCTCGGCGGTGGTGTCCGCACGTGGCCCCTCGTCCGCCGCGACCTGCTGTTCTTGGATGCGCACGGCCGCGCCCTCGGCTGAGGCGCTGCGCCGGCGCACGGTGACCGGCAGGATCTCGTCGGCGAAGGCCCCGCCGTCCCGGGCCGCCACCGCCCGGCGGTGGCTCTCCAGAGCGAAAGCGTCCTGGGCTTCCCGGGATACCTGCCAGCGCTGTGCCACCTTCTCGGCGGTGATGCCCATGCCGAAGGCGATGGCGAGCTGCTCGTCGCCGTGGAACACGGCAGGGTTGAAGGACGGATGGAACCCCATCATGGGCACGGCGCTCATGCTCTCCACGCCGCCGGCGACGATGCAGTCGGCCTCCCCCAGACGGATGCGTTCCGCGGCCATGGCGACGGTCTGCAGCCCGGAGGCGCAGAACCGGTTCACCGTGGCGCCGGGCACGCTGTCGGGGAACCCGGCCAGCAGCGCGCCGATACGCGCCACGTTGAGGCCCTGGGCGCCCTCGGGCATGGCGCAGCCCACCAGCACGTCCTCCACCCGCCCGGGCTCCAGGCCGGGTACCCGGGCCACCGCTTCCCGCAGCACGTCCGCCAGCAGGTCGTCCGGCCGGGTGTGGGAGAACTGCCCTCGGGGCGCCTTGCCCACCGGGGTGCGCACGGCCGAGGCCACGTAGGCGTCCTGGATCTGGTTGCTCATGTCAGGATCCCCGCGGTCAGTTGCGCAGCGGCTTGCCGTTGCGCAGCATGTGCTCGATGCGCTGCTGGGTCTCGGCGCAGCGCAGCAACTCCATGAAGCCGTCCCGCTCCAGGCGCAGCAGCCAGTCCTCGGAGACCCGGCTGGCGCTGTCCACCTCGCCGCCGCACAGCGCCACGGCGGCGGCATCCGCCACCCGCCGGTCATGCTCCGAGATGAAGCCGCCCTCGCGCATGTTGGCCAGCGTGGCCCGCAGGTTGGCCACGCCCTCCCGGCCGGCCACGGTGACCGGCCCGAGCACTGGCGGGCGGTAGTTGCCCTCGGCCAGCGCCCGCGCCTGCGCCAGCGCCACGTGAAGCACCTCGGCGGAATGCGGGATCACGAGGCTGTGCTCCCCGAGGAGCCCCAGGCTCCGACCCTCCAGGGCGCTGCCCCCCACCCGCGCTTTCGCCACCGTCTCGAAGTGGTTGCGCAGCGCCGGGAACGGATCGCCGTCTGGCGCAGCCGCGGCCGCCCGGCGGGCCAGCTCCTTGCAGCCGCCGCCGGCGGGGATCAGGCCCACGCCGGCCTCCACCAGGCCGATGTAGGTCTCGAGTGCGGCCACCACCCGGTCGCAGTGCAGGACGAATTCGCAGCCGCCTCCCAGGGCCATGCCCCGGACGCCGGCCACCACCGGCAGCCGGGAGTGGCGCAGCCGTCCGGTGGCCTGCTGGAAGGCCTCCACCATGCGCTCCAGGGTGGCGTAGTCGCCGGCCTCCAGAGCTGTGGTCACCTGCTTCAGGTCCGCGCCGATGCTGAAGGGTTCACTGCCCTGCCACAGGACCAGGGCCTGGAAGCGGGCCTCGGCGGCGTCCACCGCCTCCATGACCCCGTCCAGCACCTCCCGCCCCACGGCGTGGCGCCGGGTGCGAAAGCTGAGGATGCCGATGTCATCCTCCAGGCTCCACAGGCGCACGCCCGGGGTCTCAAGCACGGCCCGGCCGAAGTCGGGCGGGGGTTCGCCCCGCAGGGTCAGGGGGATGCGCTGGCGGCGGTAGACCGGCAGGCTCGAACGGCCGCGCCAGGCGTCGTCGGCCGGAGCGTAGGCACCGTCGGGGCTGTGCACCTGGTCCAACCCGGCCACCCAGTCGGGCAGCGGGACCGATGCCATGGCCTCGCCCCGGGCAATATCTTCGCCGATCCAGCGTGCCACATCCGCCCAGCCGGCAGCCTGCCAGATCTCGAAGGGCCCTTCCTGCCAGCCGAAGCCCCAGCGCAGCGCCAGGTCCACGTCCCGGACATTGTCGGCGATGCTATCCAGCCAGTAGGCGGCGTAGTGGAACAGATCCCGCTGGATGGCCCACAGGAACTGCGCCTGGGGAGCGTCGCTGGCGCGCAGGCCGGCGAGGCGCCGGCCCGGATCCTTTTCCTTGAGCAGTCCGGCCACTTCGTCCCCGGGGCTCGCATCGCTGGGCCGGTAGTCGCCCTGGGCGGGGTCCAGCACCTGGACGCCCGACTTGTCCTTGCGGTACACCCCGGCGCCCGATTTCTGGCCCAGGGCGCCCTGCTCCACCAGGTGGTTCATCCACTCGGGCAGGCGCAGGTAGCCCTGCCAGGGGTCGTCTTGCAGGCGCTCGGCGGAGCCCTCCACCACGTGCTTCAGGGTGTCCAGGCCCACCAGATCGGCGGTGCGGAAGGTGGCGCTCTTGGGCCGGCCGATGGCCGGGCCGGTCAGCGCGTCCACCACGTCAAAGGGAATGCCCAGGTGATCGGCGTGGTGAATGGCGGCCATGATGGAGAACACGCCGATGCGATTGCCGACGAAGTTGGGGGTGTCCTTGGCCCGCACCACGTTCTTGCCCAGGCGCCGGGTCAGGAAGGTCTCGAGCCGGTCCAGGGTGGCGGGGTCGGTGGCGGCCTGGGGCACCAACTCCACCAGGGGCATGTAGCGCGGCGGATTGAAAAAATGCACGCCGCAGAAACGCGCCTGCATGGGCTCGGGCAGTACCTGAGCCAGGGCATTCACCGACAGTCCGGAGGTGTTGCTGCCCACCAGGGCGTGAACCGGCAGATGGGGGCCGATGCGCGCGTAGAGCTCGCGCTTGATGTCCAGGCGTTCCGCCACCGCCTCGATCACCAGGTCGCAGTGCGCGAGTCGATGCAGGTCGGTGTCGTAGCTGGCCGGGTGGATCAGCTGCGCCTGCTCGGGGGCTGCCAGCGGTGCCGGGCGCTGGCCGCCCAGCTTGCGGATGGCCCGCCGCGCATGGGCGCGGGGGTCGTCCCCCTGCGCCGCCAGTTCGAACAGCCACACGGAAATTCCGCAGTTGGCCAGGTGGGCGGCGATCTGGGAACCCATGACCCCGGCCCCCAGCACCGCCGCCTGCACCACGTGGTAGTCGGCCGCCGCCGTATCCTGCTGCGCCATGCTCGCTTCTCCCCTGGTTCAGGCGACCCGGCGGCCCGGCTGGGCCGGCTTGAAGTTGCGGGGGGACAGTTCGGCTGGATCCATGGCGTCGGTGAGGATGGCGTCGTAACGCAGCGCCTCGTAGGCCCCCACCTTTTCCGCCTCGGCCTCGGTCAGGGCGCCGTTGGCCACGCAGGCCGCCAGGCGTTGCTCGAAGGTGAAGCCCTGCACGTCCGTCTTGCCGGCCGCCTTCAGGAAACGCTCGTAGAGCGGCTCCACCTCCACCAGCAGGTTGAAGGTGTGCTCCATGCGCCCGGTGGGGTCGTCGGCGTCGTGGCCCAGGTACATGCCCTGACCGAGGCGCTCGCGCACGCCGCCCGGCCGCATCATGGCCTCGGCCACGGCCTGGCCAGTGTCGTCGGCAGGCGCCCGGTAGGGCCGGCCCAGTGGGAACACGCAGCGGCGCACGACGCGTGCCAGCATGCCGCGCGGGAAGTTCTGGAAGAACTCGTCCAGGGCCTGCTGGCACTGGTGCAGGGCGTGGGCCAGGCACCAGTCCACGTAGGGCTGCTCCGCCGCGGGCCGGCCGGCCTCCTCGTGATACTTCAGCACCGCGGAGGCCAGGTAGAGATGGCTCAGAACGTCGCCAAGCCGCGCGGAGAGACGCTCGCGGCGCTTCAGGTCGCCGCCCAGCACCCCCATCGCGACATCGGAGGTGAAGGCCAGCGCCGCGCTCATGCGCTCCAGTTGCTGGAAGTGGCGGCCGTTGGGCCCCGGCACCGGTGTGCCGGCCAGCCGTGCCCCGGTGAGACCCAGGGTGAAGGCCCGCACCGCCCGGTTGATGCTATAGCCGATGTGGCCGAACAGCGCCTGGTCGAAGGCCGCCAGGCCCCGAGCCTTGTCCGGGTCGGCGGCGGCCTGCATCTCCGCCAGCACGTAAGGATGGCAGCGGATGGCGCCCTGCCCGAAGATCATCAGGTTGCGCGTCAGGATGTTGGCCCCTTCCACGGTGATCGCCACCGGCGTGGCCTGGTAGGCGTAGCCCAGGTAGTTGCGGGGCCCGAAGATGATGCTGCGTCCGGCGTGGATGTCCATGGCGTCGTCGATCACCCGGCGCATGGTCTCGGTCATGTGGTACTTGGCGATGGCCGAGACCACCGAAGGCTTGATGCCGAGATCGCCGGCGCTGGCGGTCAGGGTGCGGGCCGCCTCCAGCATGTAGGTGCTGGCACCGATGCGAGCCATGGCCTCCTGCACGCCCTCGAAGCGGCCGATGGGCAGCTTGAACTGGCGGCGGATGCGGGCGTAGGCGCCGGTCATCCGATAGCTGAGCTTGCTGGCGGCAGTGGCCAGGGCCGGCAGCGAGATGGCCCGGCCCACCGACAGGCACTCCACCAGCATGCGCCAGCCGCGCCCCGCCATCTGCGGGCCACCGATGATCCAGTCCATGGGGATGAAGACGTCTTCGCCTTCCACCGGACCGTTCTGGAAGGCGAGCCCCATGGGGAAGTGGCGCCGGCCCACCTCGACCCCCGGGTGGCCGGCAGGGACCAGCGCGCAGGTGATGCCGATCTCGTTGCGCTCCCCCAGCAGGTGGTCGGGGTCGAACAGCTTGAAGGCCAGCCCCACCACCGTCGCCACCGGCGCCAGGGTGATGTAGCGCTTGCTGAAATTGACCCGGATGCCGAGCACTTCCTGGCCATCGTGGCTTCCCTTGCAGACGACGCCGTAGTCCGGCATGGAGCCCGCATCTGAGCCCACGTCCGGCCCGGTGAGGGCGAAGCAGGGGATCTCCCGGCCGTCCGCCAGCCGCGGCAGCCAGTAGTCCTTCTGCTCATCGGTGCCGTACTTCATCAGCAACTCGCCGGGGCCCAGGGAGTTGGGGACCATGACGCTCACCGCCGCCGACAGGCTGCGGGTGGATACCTTGGCGACCACCGCGGACTGGGCCAGGGACGAGAACTGCCGCCCGCCGTAGTCGCGGGGGATGATCAGGCTGAAGAAACGCTCCCGCTTCAGGAACTCCCAAACCTCGGGAGCGAGGTCGTGGTCCTGGCGGACGATCTGATCCTCGTCCAGCATGGCGCACAGGCGCTCCACCTGATCGTCCAGGAAGGCCTGTTCCTCGGTCGACAGGCGGGTGATGCGCAGGTCCAGCAGCCGGCGCCAGTCGGGGCGTCCCCGGAACAGATCGGCCTCCCACCAGACGTCGCCGGCCTCCAGGGCCTCCTGCTCGGTCTGGGTCATGGGGGGCAGGGCCCGCCGGAAGGGCTCGAACACCCGCGCCGTGATCAGCTGCCGGCGCCAGCCGGAAACGTTCAGCACCGCCAGCAGCGGCACCGCCAGGACCAGCGCCAGCAACAGGCCGCCTGCGCCCAGCACGCCCACCGCGGCCAGCGCCAGCAGATAGGCCGCCAGGGCGCCGCTCCAGAGCGCCAGGGACGCGCCCCGGTAGGCAAGACCCCAGGCCAGGCCCAGGGCGACCAGCAGGGAAATCAGCACCGTCATCAGTCATCCTCCTGAAGGATCTCACCTTCCACCGGGGCGCACGTGCCCGCCCCTGCCTCGATGATTTCCAGCATTGCCGGGCGGTAGCCCGGGATCAGCGCCACGCAGATGTGCTCCAGGTGCTCCCGGAACTTCGGCCCGGCGGGCACCATGTCCGGCGCGTCGCGGCGCAGGGCCAGGGTGCCGATGAACACCGAGTAGGCCAGCACCGCCCGCGAGCGCGCCTGCTCTGCTGCCAGGCCCATGTCCCGGTAGCAGTCGCCGAGAAAGCCCAGGCGGTGCTCCATGACTCGCCTGACCACCTCGGCCACCAGCCGGTTCTCGGTGGCACCGGTGAGATTCAGGTACAGCCGGCCGGCCCGGCGGCTGCCATCGGCCTCCCGGAACAGCCTCACCAGTCGCAGGCGCGGGTCGGCCTCCCGTGCCGCGCGTTCCAGCACCTCGTCGGTCTGGCGGTGCTCCCAGAGCACAAGGGCCGCCTTGAGCAGTGCACGGCGGTTCGCGAAGTGCCAGTAGAAGCTGCCCTTGGTGACCCCGAGCCGCCGCGCCAGCGGTTCCACCGCCAACCCCTTCATGCCGGCGTCAGCAAGGGCGTCCAGCGCGGCCGAGGCCCAGTCATCGGCGCTCAGCGACTGGCGCAGGGACACGCTCACCGGGGCCGCCTCCTCCATACGCCACCGTATGGAGGCCAGACTCTATGCCAGATGGGCTCCGGTGGCAACGGCCACGGCAGACTCCTAGCGGGGCGTCGCGGCGTCATCTTCGCTGGCGGGGCCCGGGCGGTGGTCGGTCTTGGGCGGGATCGGGGCCGCGGCAGCGGTTCCGCGGCGTTTCACGCGAGGCGGCCAGCGCCGGCGCTTGCGGCGGGATTCCGGGTTCTCCATGACGGCTCCTGCGGCTTGCGGACGGGTTGGTACGGGGCATGCCCAGGGTGGCGGTCCGAGCGCATACCTCCCAGTCTGATAGGGCGCGACCAGCGACTTTGCAAGGTGGCGCCTGGCCGGCAGGCGGATCGGCGCTGGTATACTCCGCGCGGCATGGCCGTCATAGAACCGTAATGCGGGCTGCCTAGGCTGCCCGGGCAGTGGCCGCCAGCAATGCCGAAGATCGTCCCCGGAGAACGCATGGACACGCCGGACCTGAAGCAGCCCGACCTCTACCTGAATCGCCAGCTGAGCCTGCTGGAGTTCAACCACCGGGTGCTGCTGCAGGCCCTGGACGACGCCAGCATACCGCTGCTGGAGCGCCTCAAGTTCCTGTGCATCTCGAGCACCAATCTAGACGAGTTCTTCGAGATCCGCGTGGCCGGACTGAAGCAGGCCATGGAGATGGGCTCGATACAGGCCGGGCCCGACAATCGCTCCCCTCAGGAACTGCTGCGCGTCATCGGCAACCGGGCCCACGCGCTGGTGGCCCAGCAGTATGCCGCCCTGAACGACGTGCTCACGCCCAAGCTCGCCGAGAACAGCATCCGTTTTCTGCGCCGCAGCGAGTGGACGCCGGAGGTGCGGGCCTGGGTGCGGGAATACTTCGAGGGATCCCTGGCGCCGGTACTGAGCCCCATCGGGCTGGATCCGGCCCACCCCTTCCCCCAGGTGCTGAACAAGAGCCTGAATTTCATCGTTTCCCTGGAGGGCAAGGACGCCTTCGGCCGCAACAGCGGCCTGGCGGTGGTGCAGGCGCCCCGGGCCCTGCCCCGGGTGATTCAGCTGCCGCCGGAACTGGAGGGCAACGGCCCCTACGACTTCGTGTTTCTCTCCTCGGTCATCCATGCCCACGTCAACGACCTGTTCCCGGGCATGAAGTCCACCGGCTGCTTCCAGTTCCGGGTCACTCGCAACAGCGATCTGTTCGTGGACGAAGAGGAAGTGGACGACCTGCTGCGGGCCATGGAGGGCGAACTGCTGTCCCGGCGCTACGGAGATGCGGTGCGCCTGGAGGTGGCCGCCAACTGCCCGGAGTACATGTCGGATTTCCTGCTCAACGAATTCGAGCTGGGCCGGGACGACCTCTACCAGGTGGACGGCCCGGTAAACGTCAACCGCCTGCTGGCGGTGTACGACCTGGTGGACCGCCCCGATCTCAAGTACCCCTCCTTCACCCCCGGCCTGCCCGGACGCCTGTCCCGCGGCAGCAACCTGTTCGAGGTGATGCGCGAGCGCGATGTGCTGCTGCACCACCCGTTCCAGTCGTTCGCCCCGGTGGTGGACTTCCTGCGCCAGGCGGCCGCCGATCCGGACGTGGTGGCCATCAAGCAGACCCTCTACCGCACCGGGCCGGACTCCGCCCTGGTGGACCACTTGGTGGCGGCGGCGCGGGCCGGCAAGGAGGTGACCGTGGTGGTGGAGCTGCGCGCGCGCTTCGATGAGGAAGCAAACATCAAGCTGGCGAATCGCCTGCAGGAGGCGGGCGCCCATGTCGTGTACGGCGTGGTGGGCCACAAGACGCACGCCAAGATGGTGCTGGTGGTGCGCCGGGAGAAGCAGCAGTTCCGCAAGTACGTCCACCTCGGCACCGGCAACTACCACTCGCGCACCGCGCGTCTGTACACCGACTACGGTCTGCTCACCGCCGATGACAAGCTCACCCAGGACGTGCACCAGGTATTCCTGCAGCTGACCAGCCTGGGCAAGGTATCCCGCCTGCAGAAGCTGCTGGAGTCGCCCTTCACGCTCCACGAGGGCCTGATCGCCAAGATCGGGCGGGAGACGGAACTCGCCAACGCCGGCCGGCCCGGGCGCATCATCGTCAAGGTGAACTCCCTGGTGGAGCCCCGCATCATCCAGGCCCTGTACGCCGCCGCCATGGCCGGCGCGTCCATCGACCTGATCGTGCGCGGCATGTGCTGCCTGCGCCCCAGGGTGCCCGGCATCTCTGAGAACATCCGCGTGCGTTCCATCATCGGACGTTTCCTGGAGCATCCCCGGGTGTTCTATTTCGGCAACGACGGCAAGCCGGAGATCTATCTCGCCAGTGCCGACTGGATGGAACGCAACTTCTTCCGGCGGGTGGAGACCTGCTTTCCGCTGGAGGCGCAGGGCGCCCGGGATCGGGTGGTCAGAGACCTGGACTACTACCTGCGGGACAACACCCAGGCCTGGCTGCTGCAACCGGACGGCAGCTATCAGCGGGTGGAACCGGCCGAGGGCGAGGAGCCCTTCTGCGCCCAGCAGGCGCTGATGGCCGAGTACGCGGAGGCCTGACGGGCCACCGGGCTAGTCCCAGTCGAGGCGGAAGCCGGCAGCGGCCACGCGGTCGCGCTCCTCGGTCAGGTCAAGCCTCACCAGCGGGTAGTCCTCCAGCCAGCCCTCGGGGAACTGCAGCCTGAGTGCTCCGTTGTTCGCCCGCAGGGTCAGGTGCTCCGGCAGCGGCACCGTACCTCGCCCACGGTGCAGCACCACGGCGAGGCGCAGCAGCACCGCCAGGCGGCGGGCTTCCTCCACCCACTCCGCCGGCAGCTCCTCGAACACGGCACTGGGGTACTTGCGCCGGTGGGCCCGCACCAGGTTGGCCAGCAGCTGCTGCTCCTGGCGGGCGAAGCCCGCCAGATCGCTGTGGCTCACCACGTACCCCCCGTGCTTGTGGTACTGGCTGTGGGAGATGTCGAGACCGGTTTCATGCAGCCGTGCCGCCCAGCGCAGCATGCGTTCCTGCCCCTCGTCCGCGAGCCCCCAGTCATCGGCCACCTGGCGCAGCAGGTCCACCGCCGTGCCCTCCACCCGGTCGGCCTGCTCGGTGTCCACGTGGTAGCGCCGGGCCAGCGCGGCGACGCTTCGGCCGCGTACATCCTCGTGGCGGATGCGCCCCAGCAGGTCGTAGAAGAGCCCCTCGCGCAGCGCGCCGTCGGCCGCCTCCATGCGCTCGATTCCCAGGGCCTCGAAGGCGGCGGCCACGATGGCGAAGCCGCCCGGGAAAATCCCCTTGCGATTCGAGCTCAGGCCCTTGAGATCCAGCCGGTCCACGTGACCGGCGGCGAGCAGCGCCTTGCGCAGGCGCGGCAGTGAAGCAGCGGTGATGCCGAACGGCGCCCAGCCGGCCGCGGTGACCACCCGTTCCACCGCCCGCACCGAGCCGGAAGATCCCACCGCCCGCTCCCAGCCTGCCCGCCGGAACGCCGCCTCGATGGGCTCAAGCTCGACTCGCGCGGCGTTTTCCGCTGCCTCCAGGCGCTTGCGGCTGATCTGGCCGTCCGCGAAATAGCGCTCGGTGAGGCCCACGCAGCCGACGTGCAGGCTCTCCATGAGCCGGGCCTCGAAGCCCTCGCCGATGATGAACTCGGTGCTGCCGCCGCCGATGTCCATCACCAGGCGACGGCCGCCGTCATCCGCCAGGCTGTGGGCCACCCCCAGGTAGATCAGGCGGGCTTCCTCGAAGCCAGACACCACCTGAATCTCGTGGCCCAGCACCCGCCGCGCCTGGACCAGGAACTCCCGGGCGTTGCGGGCCTTGCGCAGGGTGTTGGTGCCCACCGCCCGCACGCTGCCGGGGGGCAAGCCCCGCAGCCGCTGGCCGAAGCGCTCCAGACAGGCCAGCGCCCGCTGCTCCGCCTCCACCGACAGCTGCTTCTCCGGGGTCAGGCCGGCGGCCAGGCGCACCTGCTCGCGCAACCGGTCCACCACCTTGATCTGGTCGCCGTGGAGCCGGGCCACCAGCAGGTGGAAACTGTTGGAGCCCAGGTCCACGGCCGCGAACTGGTCCGTCTCTATGGGTCGGATCGGCTGCAAGGCAGGCCCCCTGGCAATGGCGTGAATGGCGGTCAGCCCAGGGCGCGCAGCACCCTGGGCGGCAGGAACCAGTCCAGTTCACCCTGCCCGGGCGCGGCGTCGCCGGCGAACAGCAGGCGGGCGGCAGCGCCCTTGCGGAACGGCATCGCCCCGGAAGCGCACCTGCCCGCCAGGGCTCCGAGTGCCCAGCGGCCCAGATCCGGCTCGTGACCCACAGCGATGCAGGCACTGCCCTCCGACTGCTCCGCAAGCCACTCGTAGAGTTGCTCCGCCGGGCCGTCCGGCGCCAGCGCGGGAACCTCCTGCAGGGGTACCGAGACCATGACCCGGGACAGGATCTCGGCCGTCTCCCGGGCTCGGCGCAGCGGGCTGTGGGCCACCGCTGCCGGCGCCTGCATGACCGCCGCCAGTCCGCGGGCCGCCTGCTTCATGCGGGCCACACCTTTCTCGGTCAAGCGGCGCTCGGCGTCCGCCACCCCCTCCCGAGCCGCCCGATCCCAGTCCTCGGCGATGGCGTGTCTCACCAGGATCAGCTCACGCATGGCTTGCCTCCGTGTTCTGCCAGCTGGCCGTGCCGGGGCGGCAGTATAGCCTTCCCCACGCGCCTGCGGACCACCCCGCCGGCCGGCTGCGATGCGGTCATGGGACTGCAATCCGCAAGCCATATTTCGTACTTCTCTGGGCTCTATCGTGCCTGCGGGATGTCGGCTTCCGCCTCTCCGATCACAGCGATGGAGTTTTCCATGTCCAATAGAAAAACCTGGATTGCTGCACTGGTGCTCTTGGCTTCCGTTGGCATCGCCGGCTGCGACGGTGACGATGGCGAGCCGGGGCCCCGAGGGGCTCAGGGACCCCAAGGCCCCCAGGGACCCGGGGGACTGCAGGGTGAGCCGGGGCCCGCACCTGGCAGCGACCTGTTCACGCTGCAACTGCTCCACCTGGCGGACATGGACGGCTCGCCCACGGCACTGGATAACGTCGAGGGCCTCTCTGCCCTGGTGTCCGCGTTCCGAGCCGAGTTCCCCAGCAACACGCTGGTGGTGAGTTCAGGCGACAATTATATCCCGGGGCCGCGCTACTTCGCCGCCGACGATGCCTCTCTGGACGCGGTGATCGGGGTGGCCGGCAACGGCCGAGGCGACATCGGGATGGTGAATGCTCTCGGCGTGCAGGCCTCGGCTGTTGGCAACCATGATCTGGACGAGGGCACGGAGGCATTCGCCGGCATCATCAGCCCCGACGGCGCCTATCCCGGGGCCGCTTTCCCCTACCTGTCGGCAAACCTGGATTTCTCCACTGACCCGAACCTCTCCAGCCTGGTCGCCGCGGACGGTCAGCCCGCCGCCACCATTGCCGGCCAGCTCGCGGGAACCACCACCGCCACCATCGACGGCGAGACCATCGGTATTGTAGGGGCCACCACCCCGGAGCTGGGGAGCATCACCAGCTCCGGCGGCATCACTGTGAACCCTGGCTCCGGGGCCACGAGCGATCTGGCGGCCGTCATCCAGGCCAGCGTCGACAGCCTGGCCGACCAGGGGATCGACAAGATCATCCTTCTGGCTCACATGCAGCAGCTTTCAGTGGAGCGTGAACTGGCCACGCTGCTCCAGGGTGTGGACATCATCGTCGCCGGTGGGTCAAACACCCTGCTCGCCGACATCACCGATACCCTGCGCGCTGGCGACAGCGTCGCCGACACCTACCCTCTGGTGCGCACCTCCGCTGCGGGCGAGCCGGTGCTGGTGGTGAACGTGGACGGCGACTACAAATATCTGGGCCGCGTGGTCGTGGGATTCGACGCCAGCGGAGTCATCGACCTGGGCAGCCTGGACGCCGTGGCCAACGGTGCGTTCGCAAGCACCGACGACGTGGTCTCGCGCACCGGCGCCGCCGGCCAGCAGATTCCCCGCGTGACCGAAGTGGCCGGGGCCCTGCGCGCCGTGCTGGTGGCCCGGGACGGCAACATCCAGGGCCAGACCAGCGTCTACCTGGACGGGCGGCGCGGTGAAGTCCGCACCGAGGAGACCAACCTGGGCAACCTCACGGCGGACGCCAACCTCTGGTACGCCAACCTCACCACCGAATCGGTCGACATCGCCCTGAAGAACGGCGGCGGCATCCGCGCTGATATCGGTGAGGTGATCGTGCCGCCGGGGTCCAATGACCCGGCCGACACCCAGTTCGTGCCGCCCCAGGCGAACCCCACGGCCGGCAAGGCAGAGGGCGATATCTCCCAGTTCGACATCGAGGGTACCCTGCGCTTCAACAACGGCCTGACCCTGCTCACCGTCACCGCCGCAGAACTCCACGAGATCATGGAACATGCCGTGTCCGCCACGGCGCCGGGCGCCACCCCCGGGCAGTTTCCCCAGATCGGCGGCATGCGCATCGAGTTCGATCCCAACGCCCCGGCCCGGACCGGCGGCGACGCCATCGGCGACTTCACCGCCTTCGGCAGCCGCATCCGCACCCTCGAGATCCTGGACGACGCCGGCACCCCCGAGAACCCGGCCGATGACACGGTGGCCGACACAGTGGTGAGCGATGGCCTGCCGCAGGGCGATCCGGCGCGGACGTTCCGCATGGTGACCCTGAATTTCCTGGCGAGCTGCGTCGGCAGTGGCAACGTCACCGCGGACGCCAACTGCGGCGACGGCTACCCGTTCAAGAACCTTACCGCGCCGGGCCGGGCGGACCTGACCATCGCGGCGGATTTCGACCCGCTCTCCTTCGACCCGGGACTGGCGGACTTCTCGCCCACCGGCGGCGAGCAGGACGCCCTGGCGGAGTTCCTGGCGGCGTTCTTCCCGGCGGGCGGCGCGGCCAGCTTCGACATCGCCGAAACCGCCCCGGCGGACGACACCCGCATCGCCAACCAGGATCCAGCGGGCCTGGACTGAGGCGGCGACCCGCGGCCACGTCCCGGTCGGACCGCTCCGCATGAGCGGCCCGACCGGGTGCTGGCGGCGGCGCCTGGGTAACTGCACGGGCACCGGCTAGGCTTCCAGGTAGCGCACCGCCCCCCACCCCACCCCGGGCGGCGCCCGCCGCAACGGGGGGCCTTGCCATGACCGAAACTCCGGACAGCCTGACAGCGCAGCGCCATAGCCTGCAGCAGCAACTGCAGGACATCGAGGCGCAGATCAGCGACCTCAGCTCCCGGGGCCGTCGAAAGCGTTCACCCTCGGTGACCGCCGGAGACCGGGCACCACCGGTGGAACTGCGGCTGCTGGAGACCCAGCGAGCTGAGATCCAGCGCCAGCTTGAACAGCTGAATCGCCAGGCCGGCGACGCCAGGGAATCTCCGCCGCGGCCGAAGGCCGAGAGCGCCGGGCGCAAGCGCGCGGTGCCGCCCCAACCGGGTGGAAGCGGTCATCCGGATTCCGCTGGTGTCGATGCGCCCCGGTCCGGCGTCGAGCAGGCAGACGTCGCCTCCCCTGGCGGCGACCCAGCGGGCGCTGGGCCCCTGGCTGAAGCCGCCGCTGGAGGCTGGTTCCTCCGGCTGTCGGACCTGCTGGCGCTGACGGTGACCGACGGCGGACCGGCGCTTTCCGCCAGTGTCGCCGACGCCCTGCAACGGGCCGCCGCCGCCCCCGGTCCGCGCTCCCAGGAGGACTTCCGGGTGCTACGGCTGGCGGACTACCTACTGGCCTCCCTGGCCGTGGGCCGTGGTTTCCCGGATGGGAAGGAGGCGCCGGTCAGCGCCCACGACTTCCTTCTGGAGTGGCTCGACCGGAGGAGTTCCGCGGAGTTGGCGGAGCGCATTCCCGGCTGGACCCTGGAGGCGCTCGCGGAGGCCCCCGACGAGGCCGCGGCCGGCGCCGTGATCCACCCGGAGCTGGTGTCCGGCCTGGCCCGGGGGGCCGATATCGCGGCCCGCACCCACAAGGCTCAGACCCGGGTGGACGCCCGCCACCTGCTTGCGGCGGTGTTGACGGATCCGGAGGGCCGGGCGGCCTTCGCCAGGGCCGGGCTGCTGGAAGGCGCGCCGGAGATCTTCTTCGGCGAGCTGGCCGCGGCGTTGGCGGAGCACGTGCTGTCCCGGCCCGGGGACTCGGAACTCGCCGAGGCATGGAAGCAGGTGCTGGACCCGGATCATGACTGGAGCCTGCCCCCGGGCACCCTCCCCCGCCCGGTGACCGTCTACAACCCGCGCTATGCACCGGACACTGCCAGCAAGAGCTCCCGGGCCGACCCACTCGACATACAGGCCGAAGTGCGGGCTTTCTCCGAACTGATCCGCCTGCGGGACCTGCAGCCGCCGCTTTCCATTGGCCTGTTCGGCGACTGGGGTTCCGGCAAGAGCTACTTCATGGAGCGGCTGTTCGAGGCGGTGCGCGACCTGCCGGAATCCGAGGCCGCCGATTCGCCGTTCGTTGGCCATGTGGTGCAGATCAAGTTCAATGCCTGGCACTACGCCGATGCCAACCTGTGGGCCTCCCTCACCGCAGAGTTCTTCGACCAGCTGCGGGTGGGAGGCTTCGAGGGCAAGGAACCAGCGGCCTTCGGCCGGCTGGTGGGCAGGGTGGCTCGGCAGGTGGGAGACGCGGAACGGGAGGCGGACAGCCTCGCCGACCAGGTAGACGCGCTCGGCCGGGAAATCGACGCCAACCAGGCGGAGCTCGACCGCCTGGAGGAAAGCCAGCGCAACCCCACCGCGCTGCTGGCGGAGACTGTGGCGGGCCGGCTGGACGAGCTGCTGGCCGACCATGGCGTAGAACTCGGCGCGGCAGCCCGGGCTCTGGGCCTCGATGAGCAGATCTCCCGGGACCCCGATGCCCTGCGCAGGGAGGCACGGCGGCTGACCGCCCTGCCCGGCCAGCTGCGCCTGCTGCGGGACGCCGCGGCGGCGGGCCTTGCCGGCCGAGACCACACGTTGAGCGCCCTGCTCTACGTCACCCTGGCCCTGGCGGGGGGCGCCCTGGTGCTCTCCATGCTGGGCGGACCGGCGCTGGCCGCCGTGCTGGCCAGCGCCGGCGGCCTCGCCGCCAGCCTGTGGCGGACCGCGCGGCTGATCTCGCCCCTGGTCTCCGCCGGTGCCCGCTACCTGGACGACCTGGAGAGCGCCCGGCGCCAGGCCGCGGAGGCAAGCCGGGCGGCCCGCCAGCAGCTGGCGGAGCTGCAGGGCCGGCAACAGGAACTGCAGGCCGTGAGAGCCGGGCGCGAGGGGTTCGTGTCCCGCTATCAGGCGGCGGCGGAGGGAGACTCCCCGGCCCGGCTGCTGCACTACTTCCTCCATGAGTCACCGGAAGGCCGGCAGTTCGAGGAGCAGGTGGGCCTGGTGTCCCGGGTGCGCCGCGCCTTCGAGGCCCTGGACAGCCTGATCGAGCGTCAGGCCGACCGGCCCGCGGGCGCCGGGGACGAGGCGGAGTCCCTCCCGCCGGTGGACCGTATCGTCCTGTACATCGATGATCTGGACCGCTGTCGCGACCGACAGGTGGTACAGGTGCTGGAGGCCATCCACCTGCTGCTGGCTTTCAAATCCATCGTGGTGGTGGTGGGGGTGGACTCGCGCTGGCTGGAACGCTCCCTGGCCCACTGCTACCAGGGTCAGCTTGCTCCCGGACAGGCTCCGGCCTCCACCGAGGCCGGGATCGACGCTCCGGCAGCGACGGTTCAGGACTACCTGGAGAAGATCTTCCAGATTCCCTTCTGGCTGTCCCGCCTGGATCCCGCCTCCACGGGTAGCTACGGGCGACTGGTGGACGCCCTGGTTGGCGACGAGGTCATTGCAGCCGGGCAGCCGGCCGCCACCGGCGGCGGAGACCCGCAGCCGGAAAGACCGGGGACCCGCCCGGCGCCGGGCACCACCGGCGAGCAGTGCCTGCCCCCGGTCCGGGTAACCCTGCCGGAGCCGGCGGAGCCGGAGGCCGCCGAGACCCAGCGCCAGCGGCTGCTGCTGGACCAGCGCGAGGTGCGGCTGATGAAGGCCCTGGGGGCCCTGGCCGGGCGCAGCCCCCGTGCGGTGAAGCGGTTCGTGAACCTCTACCGGCTGCTGCGGGCCCAGCAGGATGCCAGCCAGCTGGACGCCTTCCTGGCCGGCCGCGAGAGTAACCCGCCCCCGTTCGCCGCCATGCAGTTTCTGCTGGCTGCCCAGGTGGGCCTCAGGGAGGGTGAGCTGCTGAGCCTGCGCGGCGCCCTGGCGGAACTGCCCGGCAGCCTGACTCTGGGCAGCCTGGCGGCGGGCGATCTGAAGCCGGGGCGCAAGGAAATCACTGAAGAGACAGTGCTGAGACTGCGGCAGGCCCTGCCCCTGGAGGTTCGCCCGCGGGTGCAGTCCGCCCTTGAGGCCCTGGCTCAGGAGGCCGGGGACGAAGCGACAGTGGAGTTCATCCAGGATCAGCTCGCCAGCACCGGGCGCTACGGTTTCGCGCGCCCGGTGTGGAGATAAAAAAAACCGCCGGAGGCAGAACCCCCGGCGGTCGGAGCGCAGTGCTGGCGTCGAGTGCTTACTCGGCGCTGGCGGCAGCCTTGGGAGCCGCCGCCGCCTTGGGGGCAGCCTTCTTGGCGGTCTTGGTCGCCTCGGTGGAGAAGGTCTTCACGTTCTCCTCAACCAGCTTCTGGACTTCCTTGACGAAGTCCTGGTTGATGCCGACCAGCTTCTCGGAGTCGTCCTTCACCCGGTCGGCCACCACCTTGGCCACCTCGCCGCGGGCGGTGAGGTACTGCTGCAGGGCCTGGGCGTCGTCGACGGCCAGGGCCTCGCGAACCTCCTTCATGGACAGCTCGGCATAGCCCTTGACGGCCTCCAGGTTCATGGCGGCGAGCTTCTCCAGGTGGTCCACCAGCAGCGCGTTGAACTTGCGGGCCGGCTCCAGAGCCTTGTCGAACTGCAGGTTGGTCTTGCTCAGCATCTCTTCGTACACGGGTCAGCCTCCACGTTGGAATCCGTAATTTTCACAGAAACAGGGGCTTGGTCTGAATCTTCCCTGTTTGTGCGCTGCAACGTATCAGACGATGTGCCGCATTGCAACATCGAACCGATGACCGAATTGTGACCGTCCGGCGCGCCCCGCTCGCGGCTCTGTTTTATCGGGTTTCTATACTTGCGGCGTGCGTGCCCCACCCAGCGGGCGCCAACCAAGATTGGAGGACGAAGACGTGGAGAAGCCGTGGCTGCAGTCGTACCCGCCGGGCGTGCCGCCGGAGATCGACCCGGAGCGCTTCGCCTCGCTGCGCGAGGTGCTGCAGGAGAGCTGCCGCCGATTCGCAGAGCGTCCCGCCTTCAGCAACATGGGCACCACGCTGCGCTATCGGGACCTGGACCGCCTGAGCCGGGATTTTGGTGCCTACCTGCAGGGCAGCCTGGGGCTGACCAAGGGCGAACGGGTGGCGCTCATGATGCCCAACGTGCTGGCCTATCCGGTCACCCTGTTCGGCGTATTGCGCGCCGGCCTCACCGTGGTGAACGTCAACCCCCTCTACACGCCCCGGGAACTGCGCCACCAGCTGCAGGATTCCCGCGCCCGGACCATCGTCATCCTGGAGAACTTCGCCCATACGCTGGAGCAGGTGCTGGAGGACACGGAGGTGGAGCACGTGCTGATCGCCCGCATCGGCGACCTGCACTCCGGCCTCAAGGGCGCGCTGGTCAACGCAGTGGTCAAGCACGTCAAGAAAATGGTGCCCGCCTGGCATATCAGCGGCGCCCGGCCCCTGGGGCAGGCCCTGGCGGAAGGCTCGCGCCAGCAGTTGGAAGAACCTCCCCTCGGCCCTGCAGATGTGGCCTTCCTGCAGTACACCGGCGGCACCACCGGGGTCGCGAAGGGCGCCATCCTCACCCACCGCAACATGGTGGCCAACCTGGAACAGGCCTACGCCTGGCTGGGGCCCTGGGTGCGGGAGGGCGAGGAGGTGATCATCACCGCCCTGCCCCTCTACCACATCTTCTCGCTGCTGGCGAACTGCATGACATTCATGCGCGTGGGTGGTGAGAACGTGCTGATCACCAACCCCCGGGACATGCCGGGCTTCGTGAAGGAACTGCGCAAGGTGCCGTTCACCGCCATCACCGGGGTCAACACCCTGTTTAACGGCCTGCTCAATAACCCGGACTTCGCCGGCCTTGATTTCTCCCACCTGCGCATCACCCTGGGCGGCGGAATGGCCGTGCATCATGCCGTGGCCGAGCGCTGGCAGCAGACCACCGGCGTGGTCCTGCTGGAGGCCTACGGACTCACCGAGACCTCGCCGGCGGTGTGCATCAATCCCCTGGACCTGTCCGCCTACAACGGCAGCATCGGCCTGCCGGTGCCCTCGACAGAGGTGGCGGTCATGGACGAGGAAGGCAACGAGTTGGCGCCGGACGCCGTGGGCGAACTCTGCGTGCGGGGCCCACAGGTCACCCAGGGCTACTGGAACCGCCCCCAGGAGACCCGCGCGGCCTTCCATCGGGACGGCTGGTTCCGCACCGGGGACATGGCCCGCATCGACGCCAGGGGGTTCGTCTACATCGTCGACCGGGCCAAGGACATGATTCTCGTGTCCGGCTTCAACGTCTTCCCCAACGAAGTGGAAGGCGTCATCGCCGAACACCCGGATATCATGGAAGTGGCGGTGATCGGCGTCCCCGACGGCGAGAAGGGAGAGCGAGTCAAGGCAGTGATCGTACCCCGGGGCGAACAGCCGGATCGCGAGGGCATCCTGGATTACTGCCGCCAGAACCTGACCGCCTACAAGGTGCCCCGGGAAATCGAGTTCCGCAAGGAGCTGCCCAAGACCAACGTCGGCAAGATCCTGCGCCGGGCGCTGCGGGAAGAAGGCAGCAGCGGACAGGACGCGGTTACGGGGTTGTGATCGGTGAATCGGTGAATCGGGAGGCAGCACGCAACTGCGTCGGCCCAGGTGAAGGCTTTCCGGCCAATCCCCACCGCTTCGCCTCTGGCGCCTCCGGAACGAGGCATCACGGCTGAACCGCGCTGAGCGGCTCCCCCGGATTCCCCGATTAACGAGTCAACCGATCCACTGGCTCCGGCCGTCAACCATGAATGGCCACTCCCAGCAGGTGGCCGACACCGTAGGTGATAGCGGCCGCGGCGACGCCGAAGCCCAGCTGGCGCAGGCCGGAGAACCAGACTCCGCGGCCGGTGAGCAGGGTGATCGCCGCGCCGATGCCGAACAGGGCCAGCCCTGACAGGCCCACGCTGCCCGCCACCGCGGTGCCGCCCTGCCAGAACATGAAAGGCAGCACCGGGATCAGCGCCCCGCCGGCGAACAGGGCGAAGGAGGTGCCGGCCGCAGCCCAGGCCGAGCCGCCCAGTTCGTTGGGGTCAACCCCCAGCTCTTCCCGGGCCAGGGTGTCCAGGGCATGGTCCTTGTCGGCGATGAGGCGCCTTGCCAGGGCCTTGGCCTCCGCCTCCGGCAGGCCCTTGGCCTGGTAGATCAGGGCCAGCTCCGCCTCCTCTTCCTCGGGCATGGTGGCGAGTTCGGTGGCTTCCAGGTCGATCTGCCGCTCGTAGAGCTCGCGGGCGCTCTGCACCGAGAGCCACTCGCCGAGCGCCATGGAGATGGCGCCCGCGAGCAGCCCGGCGAACCCGGCCACCAGCACCGCGCTGCCGCCGCCCGAGGCACCGGCCACCCCCATCACCAGACTGAGGTTCGACACCAGGCCATCGTTGGCTCCCAGTACCGCCGCGCGCAACGCATTGCCGCCGACATTGCTATGGCGGCCCTCCAGGCGCGCGATGGCGGAGCCCTCCATGCCCCGGCTGCCGGCGGCCCCGATGATGGCGCCGATCAGGCGGCTGTGGGCCTGCTCGTCGGCAGGCAGGCGACTCTCCCGGGATTCCGGCTGGCTGGCGTAGGCGTGGCGGTCAGCGGTCTCGAGGCCCGCCACGGTGGGCAGCACGAAGCCCGCCCCGAAGCGCCGGGCCAGCAGTGCCAGGATCCGCCCGCGCCAGCTCGGCCGGGGCGCGTGGGCCTGCGCGCCGCAGCTGCGCAGGTGTTGCTGCCAGAATCGGGCGTGGTGCTCCTCGATGCCCGCCATGCGCCGGTAGACCTCGGCGATGCGCGGATCGGATTCCACCTCCGAGAGCGTGCGGTACAGGGCGGCGCTGTCGACTTCGCCCTGCAGGTTCTCGCGCAGCCGGCGGACCTCCCGGTCCACTCAGGGTGTCCCCCGCTCCACCGGCCGCGAACCGGTTTCCCGCTCGGCCGGCGCCGATGCCCGGGCCTCGTGGACGGCGCGATTTCCGCCTGCCTGGTTGGCCTCGCGTGCAGCCCGCCGAGCGCGCTCCACCACCGCCCACATCTCCTCCCCGGGATGGTAGAGGGCGAGCCCGCCGCTACTGGTCACCGACAGCCGTGGCGCAATATCCGCCATGCGGGTGCCCGCAACCCGCTGCACCAGATCCCGCAGCAGGCGTTCGGCGGTGGCGGCACTGGTATCCGGCATCACCACCAGGAATTCCTCGCCCCCGAAACGGCCCACGGTGTCCACGGCTCGCACCGCCTCCCGGAGGCGCCGCGCAAGGCGTCTCAGCACCTGGTCTCCCACGTCCCGGCCATGGGCCTCGTTGACCTTCTTGAAGTTGTCCAGATCCAGCACGGCCACCGCCAACTCCTGCTCCAGCCGGTTGCTGCGCACCCGCTCGTCCTCCAGCAGGTTGAGGATGCTGCGCCGATTGCTGACGCCGGTGAGCTCGTCGAGCACGCTCAGGTCGTGGATGGTCTCCCGGGCCCGGGCCAGGTCGACGCTGGCCTGGCGCACCGAGCGGCGCAGGCCAGCCACGTAGCCGGCGAAGGCCGCACAGCAGGGAATCAGGGCCGCCAGCGCGAGCAGCTGCAGCAGTTCCAGGCGCAGGTCCAGGCTGACGCCCCGGTAGCGCACCGCCGCCGCCAGGGCCAGGGCATAGCCGGCAGGGGCCAGCATGCCCACCAGCAGGAAGTCGGCCGTGCCCAGGCGCAGGGTGCCGAACAGCAGCAGCGCCAGGGTCAGCAGCAGCAGGGCGCCGCGGCCGCCGTCGACCAGGTACAGGCTCAGGCTCATCAGAGCGCAGGCGCCGATCATCTGCCAGACGGTCATGCTGGGATCGTCCAGCCGGCGGTTGCGCCCAGAACGCAGCAGCGCAAAGAACAGCCCGTTGCCCCCGAGAAAGGCAACCAGCAGCAGCAGGAAATGGCCCGGCTCCAGCAGGCCCAGCACAGCGTAGAGCGCCAGCAGCGCCGCCGCCAGCCCGTAGACCGACTGGGCGAGCAGAAACCGCCGCACCCGCAGCGCCTGCTGCGGGTCGTTGCTGGGTATGACACCTAGGCTTGGCAAGGCAACCCCCCGGGGAATTCCATCAAAGGCGCTCCTCGCCCCTGACCGGCCACGGCGCTCGGCGCCGCTCTCCAAGAGCGTATCCCCATCGCGGCCCGCTGCCCAGCCGCCGCGGCAGGCTAGAGCCAGCGTCGGGCCAGCCAGCCGATGGTTTCCGCCAGGTAGTGCAGGCCGTGGCGCCGGGACCAGACGGCGTGTTTCACCTCCAGGGCGTCGCCAAGGTCGGCTTCGAACTGACTCTCCAGGGATTGGGCCAGATCACGATCCGAGGACCGCAGGGTGATCTCGTAATTGTGGCGCAGGCTGCGGTAGTCAAGGTTGGCGGTGCCGATCCAGCAGCGCCGGGCGTCCACCACCATGGTCTTGGCATGGAGCACCCGGGCCTGATATTCGAAAATGCGCACGCCGCCTTCCAGCAGCCGGGCGTAGGCGGCATGGGAAGCCCAGCGGGCCAGCGCCACGTCACTCTTGCCCGGGACCAGCAGGCGCACGTCCACACCCCGGCGCGCGGCGGTCAGCAGCCGGGTCTGAAGCCGCCGGTCGGGCACGAAATAGGGGGTGCTGATCCAGGCCCGGTGTCGCGCACTCCCCAACAGGCCATTGATCACCCGCAGCAGGGCCCGGCGGCCGCGGCGGTTGTGATTGGACACCAGCAGATGGCTTCCCAGCCGCCGCATGGCGGCCTCCCGGCCGCGACGGTAGCGCCAGAACACGTCGAACAGCAGTTCCGCCTGCGCCGCCGCCGGTCCGTTCATCTCCAGGTGGGTATCGCGCCAGCGCTGCGGCCCATAGGCCGCCAGGGAGCTCTGCCGGTGGATGTTGAAGCCGCCGAGGAACATGGTGCGCCCATCCACCACCAGCAGTTTGCGGTGGTCGCGGCGGTTGTAGCGCCAGGGGTCGCGCCACTGCCAGCGGTGGAAACGCCGCACGCGCACCCCGGCTTCGGCCAGTTCAGCCTGGGCCCGCCGTGGCAGCAGGCCCAGGGAGCCGAACCCGTCCACCAGCAGATGGGTGCGCACTCCGGCCCGCGCCCGCTCCATCAGGGCGGCACCGAAGCGCTGGCCCACCTCGTCCCAGGCAAAGATATAGGTCTCCAGGCAGACCCGCCGGCGGGCGCCGGCGATGGCCGAGAGCATGGCCTGGTAGAGGGCATCCCCTTCGACGTAGAGGGACCGCTCAGGACGGTACTTGGCCAGCGGGGCGGCGGGCTCCATCGCGCGGAGGTTGGACAATGGCCGCCGCCTTCAATGGCCGTCGCCGTCGCGGCCTGACTCGAGGTGTCGGGCCAGCCTTTCCTGGTAGCGGGGATCGGCATTCAGGCAGGGGGGGCTGCGCCCGCCGGCCTCCAGCCGCAGGCGCAGCGCCAGCAGGCGCCGTTGCGCCCGGCTGCGTTGCTCGCCGGCGCCGTCGTCCACGTGGCGCAGCAGGTCTTCCAGCTCGCGGATCTCCCGGCGGGTGTCCAGTTCCGGGGGCAGGCAGTTGGCGTTCTTGAGGATGCGGTAGGCCATGCGAAGCTCCGGGGGCACCATGCGGTCGTCATCCAGTTCCAGGGGCCGGCCCTCCCCGGGCAGGTTGTCGAGCTCACCCCGCTCCGCCGCCTCCCGGATGCGCGCCTCGGCCAACTCGCTCATGGGATCCATCAGGTGGCTCCGATGCTCGCAGAGTTGAAGGCTATCAGAACAATCCCAGCTGCTGGGCGCGTCCGGGCACGCGGAAGCGGCCGCTGTCGAGTTGCGGGGCACCGGTGTCCAGTCCCAGGCGCCGGGCCGCTACCCGGAAGCGCTGGGCGATCATGGCTGCGTAGTCACCCGTGCCGCTCATTCGCGACCCGTATCGGCTGTCGTTACCCCGGCCTCTGTGAAGTTCCCTGACCCGGGCCAGCACGCGGCCGGCAGCGTCCGGCCGGTGGGCCCGCAGCCATTGCTCGAACAGCGGCTCCACCTCGTGGGGCAGGCGCACCACGGTGTAGCCTGCCCGCTGGGCGCCGCGCCCGGCGGCAGCCTCGAGCAGCCTCTCCAGCTCTGTATCGTTGACGAACGGAATCAGCGGCGCCGCCATCACGCCGATGGGTATTCCCGCCTCCGAAAGCCTCTGGATCACCCGCAGCCGCCGGGCGGGCCCGGCAGCCCGGGGCTCCAGGGTGCGGTTGCACTCGGCGTCCAGGGTGGTGAGGCTCACCGCCACGCTCACCAGGCGTTCGGCCGCCATGGGCGCCAGCAGGTCCAGGTCCCGTTCGATGAGGCCGGACTTGGTGATCAGCATGACCGGGTGGCGGTGCGCCCAGAGCACCTCCAGTAGCCGCCGGGTCAGACCCAGGCGGCGTTCGACGGGCTGGTAGGCGTCGGTGTTCACGCCCAGGGCGATAGGGGCAGGGCGGTAACCGGGGCGGGCCAGCTCCCGGGCCAGCTGCTCCGGCGCCTCCGGCTTGTGGAAGATGTGGGTCTCGAAGTCCAGCCCCGGGGAGAGATCGAGGTAGGCGTGGCTCGGCCGGGCATAGCAGTAGATGCAGCCGTGCTCGCAGCCCCGGTAGGAATTGACGGAACGGTCGAAAGGCAGGTCGGGGGAACGATTGCGGGTGATGACGCTGCGGGAGCGGTCGACGGAAAGCTGCGTGACCGGGCGGCCCGGACGCTCGGCCTCGGCACCTTCCCAGCCATCATCCAAGGCCTCCCGCCGCCACTGCTGAAAGCGGCCTTCGAGGTTGCTTGCCGCACCCCGGCCCTTCACTGACGCTGGTGTCTCAGGACCACAGGCCATCGCCTATACCCCTTGCTGCCAGAACCACCGCC
>CAZAQB010000003.1:3522-81475 GCA_964487155.1 uncultured Ectothiorhodospiraceae bacterium | reverse complement strand
CATTGTCCGCCACCGGGCCGTAGGCGTCGATGGCCATGGTGATGCCGACGGTGGCCAGCATGCCGACCGCGGCGATGCCGACGCCATAGAGGCCCACCAGGGAGGTGGAAATGAAGATGATGGCGCAGATGGTCAGCAGCGGCACCGCCACGGACTCCATGCCCACCGCCAGGCCCGAGATCATCACCGTGGCCGGCCCGGTCTCACCGGAACGGGCGATGTGCCGCACCGGCTTACCGCCGGTGTAGTACTCGGTGATCAGCCCGACGATGATGCCGCCCAAGGCGCCGAACACCACCGCCAGCCAGACCTTGAGGCTCACGCCGGCGATCATGATCACCACCAGTGCCGCGATCATGAACAGCACCGAGGCGCCGATGGTGCCGGTACGCAGCGCCCGGCCAGGCGCCTGGGCGGAGAACTTGCGCACGATAAGGATGCCGGCGATCGAGCACAGCAGGCCCACCGAGGCCAGCCCCAGGGGCAGGAACATCAGCGACTCCTGGCTCTCGGCCAGCGCGCCGATCTGGGTCGCGGTGAGCGTAGCGGCGATGGCGATGGTGGCGATCATCGCCCCGCAGTAGGACTCGAAAATATCCGAGCCCATGCCGGCCACGTCACCCACGTTGTCGCCCACGTTGTCGGCGATGACGCCGGGGTTGCGGGGGTCGTCCTCGGGGATGCCGGCCTCGACCTTGCCCACCAGGTCGGCGCCCACGTCGGCGCTCTTGGTGAAGATGCCGCCGCCCACGCGGGAGAACAGTGCCACGGTGGAGGCGCCCATGCCGAAGCCGTGGATGTGGTGGGCGGTTTCCGGGTCACCGCCGTAGGCGAGATAGAGGATGCCCAGGCCCAGCAGGCCCAGGGAGGCCACCGCCAGGCCCATGATGGAGCCGCCGAAGAAGGCCACGGTCAGGGCGTCGGCCGGGCCCACGGTGTGGGCCGCCGTGGTGGTGCGGTAGTTGGCCCGGGTGGCAGTGTACATGCCGATGTAGCCAGCGGAGGCGGAGGCGAGCGCCCCGACCAGATAGGCGGTGGCCGTCTCCCAGCCCAGGGACACCCACAGCAGGGCGATCAGGATGACCGCCACGATGCCGAGTATCTGGTACTCCCGGCGCATGAACACCATGGCACCGAGGTGGATTTCCTCCCCCAGGGCGATGACTCGATCCTCGCCCTCCGGATACTTCAGAACGGTCTTGTAGACCATGAAACCCGCGACCAGGCCGACGATGCCCAGCAGCGGCGGCAGAAATGACGCCATGCTCCCTCCTTACCTTCTTGTCGTGCGAAAAAAACGCTATGCGGGGGGCCGGCCCGCGGGTCCGCCCCCCGTCAAGGATGCCGTATAATCGCCGCCTCCATACCCCCGGCACAATACTGGGGGGCGTCGATCGGCCGGTTTCCCTCTGCGAGAAGTCGCGCCCGGGCCGCGGCGTGCCTATTCAGCCACAGGCAGTGAGGTGAAAACATGATCTCGGACAGCATCACCCCGGGCCACGATGTGCCGAATGACGTCAACGTGGTCATCGAGATTCCGTTCCACGGTGACCCGGTCAAGTACGAGGTGGACAAGGATACCGGCGCCATGACCGTGGACCGCTTCCTCGTGGCGTCCATGCACTACCCCACCAACTACGGCTACATCCCCCACACCCTGTGTGACGACGGTGACCCGGTCGATGTGCTGGTGGTGACGCCGGTGCCCCTGATCACCGGCGCCGTGGTCCGCTGCCGTCCGGTGGGGGTACTGAGGATGACCGACGAGTCCGGCGGCGACGCCAAGCTGCTGGCGGTGCCCATCCCCAAGCTGACTTCCCTCTATGATCACGTTCAGGATCACACCGACCTGCCTCCGATGCTATTGGAACAGATCGCGCATTTCTTCCAGCACTACAAGGATCTGGAAAAGGGCAAGTGGGTGCGCATCGACGGCTGGTTCGGCGCCGAGGAAGCCCGCCAGGAGATCGCGGACTCCGTGGAGCGCTACCAGTCGGCGGCGGTCAAGCCCAACTTCTGATGCAGGCGGTGGCCGCAGCGGGGTTGCCTCGGCACCTGGATCCGGTGGCAGGCGAGCGTCGCTGATGAGCGGCGCTGGCTGGCAGCAGGTGAGCCGGCTGGCCTGCGCCGCGCAGGCGCCGCAGCTTGAGCAGGCCCTGGAGGCCGCTGGCGCGGCCTCGGTGGCGCTGCTTGACCCCGGCGGCGAACCGGTCCTGGAGCCGGGCCCCGAGGAGACCCCGCTGTGGCCGCAGCTGCGGGTGCAGGCGCTGGTGTCTCCGGGCGTTGACCTGGCGGATTTCCTGGAGCGCCTGGCCGGGCTGGGTGGCGGCGAGCCCGCCGGCTGGCAGGTGGAGGCAGTGCCGGAGCGGCCCTGGGAGAGGGCCTGGATGGACGACTTCCGGCCGCTGCGCTTCGGCTGCCGCCTGTGGGTGGTCCCCTCCCATACGGCGCCTCCCGATCCTGCCGCGGTAAACCTGCGGCTGGACCCCGGGCTCGCCTTCGGCACCGGTACCCACCCCACCACCGCGCTCTGTCTGGAATGGCTGGAGGCCCACCTGGAACCCGGTCTGAGTGTCCTCGACTACGGCTGCGGCTCGGGCATCCTGGCTGTGGCGGCGCTGCTGCTGGGGGCGCCCGGCGCCCAGGCGGTGGACATCGACCCCCAGGCCCTTGAGGCCAGCGCCGCCAACGCCGAGGCCAACGGCGTGGCCGACCGGCTGGCGCTGGGGGTGCCCGGGTCGGCCGCCGCCGCGCCGGTGGTGCTGGCCAATATCGTTGCCGGTACCCTGGTGACGCTGGCCCCGGCCCTTTGCGGCCTGGTGCGTCCCGGCGGCTGCCTGGTGTTGAGCGGCCTGCTCTGCGGCCAGCAGGCGCAGGTCCAGGCCGCCTATCCGTCCCTGGCCTTCGAGGCCCCACGGGAGCGGGACGGCTGGCTGCTGCTTGTGGCCCGCAAGCCCCGGCGCAGGTTCTGAGTCTTGTTCACCCAGTGTCCTGGCTGCCACACGCTGTTCCGGGTCAGCCGTCGGGAACTCGCCCAGGCGGATGGCCGGGTGCGCTGCGGCCTCTGCCAGGAGGCCTTCGATGCTTCGGCCCTGCTGCGGGACCGGCTGCCGCCGGAGCTGGACCAGATCCTGGGGCTGGAGATGGGAGAGCGGGTGCGGCGCACCGTGATCTCCCAGGCCACCGAAGGTACTCCGGAGCCGCCGCCGCCGCCCCGGCTGCCTCACGGGGAGGCGCCGCGGCCGTCCCGTGCCGAGCCGCCGGCTGCCGGGATTCCGCCAGCGATTGAGCCCGAGCCGCCGGCCGCCGCGCTGCCAGAGGTGCTGCCTCTGGAGAAGTCGCCGCCTCCCGCCTCGGGGACGCCGGCCGACGACAGTGCCGCGGGTTTCCGGGAGCAGGCCGTGCTGGACGTGGAGGGGCGCCTGGCGGGCCACCACGCCCAGTATTTTCCCTGGTGGGGCTTGGCCGTTGCGCTGATGCTGGTGGCCCTGCTGGGCGGCCAGTGGCTGTACTTTCAGCGCGAAACCCTGGCCCGGGAGCCCGGCTGGCGCCCTGTGGTGGCCACTCTCTGCGGACTGGCCGGCTGCCGGCTGCCGCCGGTGCGCCGTCCGCAACAGCTGGCCCTGCTGACCCGGACCCTCCAGACCCACCCAGGGCGCCCGGGGGCCATGCTTCTCACCGCTTCAGTGGTGAACCGTGGCCCGCCCCAGCCCTGGCCCCAGCTCGGTGTGACGCTGCGCCGGATGAACGGCGAGGTGGCGGCCCGACGCTGGTTCGCCGCCGCACAGTACCTGGACGTCAGGGCGCCGGCGCACACGGCCGCGCAGGCCATGCCGGCCGGCAAACCCTATCCGGTGCGCCTGGCCTTCCTGGATCCAGGCCAGGGCGCCGACAATTTCGAGCTCGACTTCCGTTGATCGTGGCGCCGTGTCCTGACGCATCACGAATCTGTCGTCAAGGTTTCGCTCGGCTGCAATGGCGGCTAACATTTAAGAGTTCGCCGGAAGGGGAGCCGGCGGAACTTCCACCAACGGGCGCTAACCCGCCGCGGCAGGCCGGCGGGTGCACAAGGCGTCCGCGCGCGTACTCGGACTCATGGCAGAAGACAGCATGTACATGGAAGCAACTGCGGCGGACGAGGTGCGCCGGCTGGAGGGGGTGGGGCCCATCGGCAACTGTGTGCGGGAGACCGTGGAGACCTATCTCCATAATCTCAACGGCCACGACGGCGATGCCCTGTACAAGCTGGTGCTGGAGCAGGTGGAGCTGCCCCTTCTGGACGTGGTCATGCGCCACTGCGCTGGCAACCAGACCCGGGCGGCGGAACTGCTCGGCATCAACCGCGGCACTCTGCGCAAGAAGCTCCAGCACTACCGGATCGACCACTGAAGTCCGCGCCGCGATCCGGCTCCGCGGCCGTCCCTGTATAATCTAGCCCGAAGATTTCACAAATTTGCACCGATCTCGCTTGTCTATTGGCCCCACAAGGCATCTTTTCTCAGTCGGCCGTACTCACCGATACGCCGCTCCTTCGAAAAGTCCCTCGTGAAACCAATATCCTACGCGATATCAGCACAAATTCATGAAATCTTCGGGATAGCGCCCGGTCGGCAGCGCCCGGCCCTCGGCCAGCGCGGGCCGCGAGTGAGGACTCACCTGCAATGACTGACACCGCCGACCTGCAGCCGGTGCGCCGTGCCCTGCTTAGCGTCTCCGACAAGCAGGGCATCGTGGACCTGGCCCAGGCCCTTCGCGCGCACGGAGTCGAACTGCTGTCCACGGGGGGCACCGCCCGGCTGCTACGGGAGGCAGGCCTGCCGGTGACCGAAGTCGCCGACTACACCGGCGCTCCCGAGATCATGGACGGCCGGGTCAAGACTCTGCATCCCCGGGTCCACGGCGCCCTGCTGGGCCGGCGCGGCCAGGACGAGCCGGTCATGGCCGAGCAGGGCATCCTGCCCCTCGACCTGCTGGTGGTGAATCTCTACCCGTTTGAGGCCACCGTGGCCAGCCCGGACTGCTTCCTGGAGGCCGCGGTGGAGAACATCGACATCGGCGGGCCGGCCATGATCCGGGCGGCAGCCAAGAACCACGACCGGGTGGCCGTGCTCACCGACAGCGCCGACTACCCGGCGCTGCTGCAGGCTCTGGAGCGCAACGGCGGCCTGGATCGGGACCATCGCTACCGGCTGGCCGCCAAGGCGTTCGCCCATACCGCCGGCTACGACGGAGCCATTGCCAACTACCTGGGGTGTCGGGACGCCAGCGGCGCGGTGACGACGCCGTTCCCCCAGAGCCTTCAGCGGCAGTGGCGCCGCAGCGCCGAGTTGCGCTACGGCGAGAATCCCCACCAGCGCGCCGCCGCCTACCGGGATCCGGACGCCGGCGGCGGCCTGCTGGCAGGCCGCCAGATCCAGGGCAAGGCGCTGTCCTTCAACAACCTGGCCGATGCCGACGCGGCGCTGCAGTGCGTGGCCGCCTTCGACGCGCCGGCCTGCGTGATCGTCAAGCATGCCAACCCCTGCGGCGTCGCCGTGGGCGCCGACATCGGCGCCGCCTACGAGGCAGCCTTCGCTACCGATCCGGTGTCGGCCTTCGGCGGCATCATCGCTTTCAACCGGCCGCTGGACGCCGCCACGGTGGGCACCATCCTGGAACGCCAGTTCGTCGAGGTGCTGCTGGCGCCGGAGGTGCCGCCTGCGGCGGCGGAGGCGGCGGCCGTCAAGCGCAACGTGAGACTGCTGGAGGCCCAGGCCTCGCGGGGGGCCGCCCTGCACCTGGCAGGGATCGACGGCGGCCTGCTGGTGCAGGACCGCGACCGGAGCGTGCTGCCGGAGGCGCCGCCGCGGGTGGTGAGCACCCGGCAGCCCGATGCAGGGCAGTGGGACGACCTGCTGTTCGCCTGGCGGGTGGCCAAGTTCGTCAAGTCAAACGCCATCGTCTATGCCCGGGGGCAGCGTACCCTGGGGGTCGGTGCCGGCCAGATGAGCCGGGTGGACAGTGCCCGCATCGGCGTGCGCAAGGCCGCCGATGCCAAGCTGGAACTGGCGGGCTCGGTGCTGGCTTCGGACGCCTTCTTCCCGTTCCGGGACGGGATCGACCAGGCGGCGGCGGCTGGCGTGGCGGCGGTGATCCAGCCGGGAGGCTCGATGCGCGACCCGGAGGTCATCGCCGCCGCCGACGAGCACGGCATCGCCATGGTGTTCACCGGCATGCGCCACTTTCGCCACTAGCGACAGGCTGCTGCTAGCACCCCGTCCCGGCGCCGCCGGCGCCCGGTCGGGCGACCTTCACATTGACAGCGCCGCTGCGGCGGCCAGCCGGAGGCCCCATGCGAGTCCTGATCATCGGAGGCGGCGGCCGGGAGCACGCCCTGGCCTGGAAACTGGCCCGCTCACCGGCGGTGGAGGAAGTGTTCGTGGCGCCGGGCAACGCCGGCACCGAGGCGGAGCCCAAGGTGCGCAACGTCGCCATCGGCGTCGGCGACGTCACCGCCCTGGTGGATCTGGCGCGCCAGTACCAGGTGGAGCTCACCGTGGTGGGCCCGGAGGCGCCCCTGGTGGCCGGCGTGGTGGATGCCTTCGAGTCCGCCGGGCTGCACTGCCTGGGGCCGACCCGGGGGGCGGCCGAGCTGGAAGGCTCCAAGGTGTTCGCCAAGCAGTTCCTGGAGCGCCACGGCATTCCCACTGCCGCCTACCGCAGTTTCAGTGACGTCGACTCCGCCCGGGACTATGTCCGCGAGCGCGGTGCACCCCTGGTGGTAAAAGTGGACGGGCTCGCCGCGGGCAAAGGGGTCACCGTGGCCGCCACCGTGGACCAGGCCGTCCAGGCCGTCGAGGAAAGCCTCGAGCAGGGCGCTTTCGGCGAGGCCGGCGCCCGGGTGGTGGTGGAGGATTGCCTCACCGGCGAGGAGGCGAGCTTCATCGCCCTGGTGGATGGGCGCAGCGTGCTGACGCTCGCCAGCAGCCAGGACCACAAGGCCCTGGAAGAGGGGGATACCGGCCCCAACACCGGCGGCATGGGCGCCTACTCCCCGGCGCCGGTGGTCACGCCGGAGTTGTCCCGGCGCATTCTGGAGCAGGTCATTCAGCCCACCGTGGACGGCATGGCCGCCGAGGGACGGCCGTTCCGCGGCTTTCTCTACGCCGGCCTGATGATCGGCGAGGACGGCGTCCCGCGGGTGCTGGAGTACAACGTCCGCCTCGGCGACCCGGAGACCCAACCCATCGTGATGCGGCTGCGCTCCGACCTGGTGGAACTGGCCCTGGCCTGCCTCGAGGGCCGGCTGGACGAGGTCCGCGCCGACTGGGATCCGCGGGTCGCCCTGGGGGTGGTGATGTGCGCCGAGGGCTACCCGGGCAGCTACGGCCGCGGTTATCCCATCGACGGCCTGCCGGAGAGCGAGGCCGACGACCTGAAGGTGTTTCATGCCGGCACCCTGCGGGACGAGCAGGACCGCGTGGTCACCGCCGGCGGCCGCGTGCTCTGCGTCTGTGCCCTGGGGGATTCGGTGACCGCCGCCCGGGAGCGCGCCTACCCGGCGGTGGAGGCCATCCACTGGCAGGGGGCCCGCTACCGCCGGGACATCGGCCACCGGGCCGTGGCCCGCGAGCAGGCTCCATGACCCTGGCCCACTGGTGTGTGCTGGCGGCAGCCCTGCTGCCCTACCTGTTCACCGGGCTCGCCAAGTCCAGCGCCCGCTACGACAACCGCGCGCCGCGCCGCTGGCTGGAGCAGCTGGAGGGCTGGCGCCGGCGGGCCCACTGGGCCCAGCTCAACAGCTTCGAGGCCTTTGCGCCGTTCGCGGCGGGGGTGATCATTGCCCACCAGGCCGGTGCTCACGGGGGCGCGGTGGACGCCCTGGCGGCGGGTTTTATAGTGCTGCGGCTGGCCTACGGGATGCTCTACATCGCCGACCGGCCAGCGGCCCGCAGCCTGGTGTGGACCGCCGCCTTCGGCTGCGTGCTGGGTCTGTTCGCTCTGGCGGCCGCCGCCTGACGGCGAGCCGCCCGGCACTCCGGTGGTCTCAGGCGCCGGGGCCGGCCCAGGTGCGCCGCAGAGGCACCACCGCCCCCTCGCGCAGCACCTTCTCGGCGGATACCTGGAAATCCCGGCCCAGTTCCACCAGCCGGTGGCTGTCTTCCAGCCAGTGGTGGGTCAAGTCGGCCAGCACCGCGGGGCCGAAGGCGGCGCCTTGCACGGCGTCCCGCATGCGCCCAAGCAACAGCGCCTGGTAGCGCTCCAGCGCCTCCACCTGGAACTGCCACAGGCGCTCGCCGTGCTCCAGCAGGAAGAACGCCGAGCCGCGCAGGGGCTGGGCCATGGACTCGCTGCGATGGTGGAAGTTCTCGATGAAGTCCGGGTACACGGGCGTTCCTCGCGGGTCTGTAGGGGGATGGACCGGCCGGGCGGGCATCGGCACGGGACTATAGCAACGGGCGCTGCCGGCTCACAAAGCGACGCTGCCGGGCGACGCCCGCACACTGGCTGTCGGCTCAGCGGCGCGGCTGCCAGAACACCTCCCGGACACCCTGGTTCCGGGCCGCGACCCGGGCGGCCACGAACAGCAGGTCGGAGAGGCGGTTCAGGTAACGCCGGGTCACCGGATTGGCGGGTGCCGCGGTGTCCCGATCCAGCGCCACCAGGCTGCGCTCCGCCCGCCGGCAGGCGGCCCGGGCGAGGTGCAGGCGTGCGGCGGCCTCGGTCCCTCCGGGCAGGATGAACTCCTTCAGCGGCGGCAGCCCCTCGTTGAGGGCGTCCAGGGCCTGTTCCAGGCGCTGCACGTCGTCTTCCTGCAGGACAGTGGAGCCGGGAATGGCCAGCTCCCCACCGGCATCGAACAGCCGGTGCTGGGTATCGCCCAGGGCCTGACGCACGGCCTCGGGAAGCTCCCCCGCCAGCGCCAGGCCGAGGGCGCTGTTCAGCTCGTCCAGGGCCCCCATCGCCTCCACCCGGTGGTCGTCCTTGCGCACCCGGGAGCCATCCGCCAGGCCTGTGGTGCCGTCATCTCCGGTGCGCGTGTAGATCCTGCTGAGGCGGTTGCCCATGAGTCCTCCGGCGCCGCTGTTTCGAAACGGCAGGCGAGTATACCGGCGTTGGCAGCTTGGTGGGCCGTGGAGTGGTCGCGAAGCCGGATCCCGGGCGAGGGCCACCGAGAGGCTGTCACCCGCGTGGCGGACTCTCGCGGGCGCGGCGCATGTCCAGCAACTCCACCAGCTGGGACTCCGGCTGCAGCAGGTCCGCCAGGCTGTAGCGGTCCAGCTCCTTGAGGAAGGCGCCCAGGGCCGTACCCAGTACCGCCTTGAGACGGCAGGCCGCGGCGATGCGGCACGTGTCGCCGTCGCTGAAGCACTCCACCAGGTCCAGGTCGGGTTCGCAGCGGCGCACCAGCTCGCCGAGGTGGATCTGTTCAGGCCGGCGCCCCAGGCGCATGCCGCCGTTCTTGCCCCGCTGGGTCTCGATGTAGCCGTTGCGGTTGAGCTCAAACACCACCTTCATCAGGTGGTTCCGGGAGATGCCGTAGTGCTCCGACACCTCCTGGATGGTGGCAAGCCTGCCCTGCTTGAGGCCAAGGTAGATGAGCACCCGCAGGCAGTAGTCGGTGTAGCGCGTCAGCCGCATGGCTACCCTGGTCGCCCGTCCGGTCGGGGACGGGCCAGAATGGGACCGTACAGCAGAGCATAGAGCAAAAACGCCCCGATCCATGCCCCCGCCGCCAGCATCAGTCCCTCCCGGTACGGAACGCCGGGCAGCACCGCCACCGCGGTGCGGACCAGGCCGGCGCCCAGGATCAGCAGGTAGATGGCGAGTCCGCCGGCCGACAGGGACAGGGTCCGGCCGGTGTGGCCCAGGGCCACCCGGGTGGCCACCGCCAGGATCAGCGTGCCCATGGCGCCCGCGCCTGTGGCATGGAGCCAGGCGCTGGCGGACAGCGCGTCCAGCAGCGGCGTCGCCCCACGCAGGGCCATCGCCAGCACGATCCAGCCATAGCCCAGGTGCAGTATCCACAGCAACGGTTCGCTGCGGGCCTGCCAGCCCGACCATCCGACCAGCCGGGCGGCGTTGGCCACGGCCGCCAGCAGCGCCAGCGGCGCCACCCAGGGCTCGGGCAGGGCCAGGAGGCTTGCGGCCAGCAACGCCAGGGTGCTGCCCAGCACCAGCCGCTCCAGGGTCGGGTGGGCCCGGGCGGCCGGAGGGCGGCCCTGGCGTTGCAGCCAGTTGTTGGTGAAGGCCGGCGTGATGCGCCCGCCGATGATCACCATCAGCGTCAGGGCCGCGCTCAGGGCCAGTTCCTGGGCATAGCCAGCAGCCCCAGGCAGGACTCCCGTGTTGCCCAGGTGAGAGCTCAGTGTGGCGGCGGCCAGCGCCGCCACCGCAGCCATCAGCAGCAGGCTGCGGTAGTGGCCCTGGCGCACCAGCACGATGGTGGCGTAGCTCCCAAGGCTCAGGGGAAAGGCCATGTCGACCACGGCCACCACCACCGGCAGCGCTCCGCCGCTGAGCCACAGCCCCAGCCGCCCGGCGGCCCACAACAGGGCCAGGGCCGCCAGGGGCCGGCCGGAGAGGGGGGGCGTCCCGGTCCAGTTGGCCATGGCGGTAAGCAGGAAGCCGGCCAGAGCCGCGGGCAGGGTGCCGAACAGCAGCTCGTGGGCGTGCCAGGAGGGACCGGCCCAGGCGAGCGGCAGGGTCAGGGTGCCGGTGAGCTGGCCGATCCAGGCGGCCATCGCCGCCGCGGCGTGGACCGAGGCGAGCAGGAAGAACAGCCGGAACGGGGCCGCCAGCAGTGCCGTCGCGGGGCCTTCGGAAGTTCGTGTCATGAGTGGCTCATCTGCTGCTGTCTGATCCGCAAGGGCCCCGGTATGAGAGAGCTTCGCAACCCTGGCCGGAGGTCCTCTGGGGGGTACATGACTTGAATCAAATACGCCGGGCGGACCCGGCGCTAGTGTGGCGCGGGTTCGCCCCCCAACCGCGTGCTCCGGTGCCCATGGAACAGACTCTCCAGTTCGAGCGGGATCTCGTGCGCAAGTACGATGTTACGGGACCCCGTTACACCTCCTATCCCTCGGCCCTGCAGTTCTCCGAGCAGGTGGGAATCCAGGCGTACCGCGAGGCGGCCGCCGCCAGCAACGAGGACATGGTGCCCAAGCCCCTGTCCCTGTACGTGCACGTACCCTTCTGCCGGGTGGTGTGCTTCTACTGCGGCTGCAACAAGGTCATCACCGCCAACTACAGCCGTGCCCAGGCCTACGTGGCCCGGCTGAAGCGGGAGATCACCGCCCAGGCGGCGCTGTTCGACCGCGACCGGCAGGTGGAGCAGCTGCACTTCGGCGGCGGCACGCCCACCTACCTGAACGGGGACGACCTGGTGGAGGTGATGTCCGCCCTTTCCGATGCGTTCCCTATGGACCGCTCGCGCCGGCGGGAATTCTCCATCGAGATCGATCCCCGCACCTGCGACACCGACAAGGTGGAACTGCTGGCGGAGCTGGGCTTCAACCGCATGAGCCTCGGGGTGCAGGACTTCGACCCCGACGTGCAGCAGGCGGTGAACCGCATCCAGAGTGTGGAGCAGACCGAGACGGTGATCCAGGCCGCCAGGCGCTGCGGCTTCCACTCCCTGAACCTGGACCTCATCTACGGCTTGCCGAAACAGACGCCGGAGACCTTCAACCGCACCCTGGACCACGTGTTGGCCCTGCGTCCGGAGCGCCTCGCGGTCTATAACTACGCGCACCTGCCCCATCTGTTCAAGGTGCAGCAGCGCATCCGTGCCGAGGACATCCCCGACGCCGAGGCCAAGCTGGCCATCCTGGAGCTGACCATCCGCCGCCTGGGCGAGGCCGGCTACGTCTATATCGGCATGGACCACTTCGCGCTGCCCGACGACGAGCTGTCGGTGGCGCAGCGCCGCGGCGGCCTGCACCGCAATTTCCAGGGCTACTCCACCCGCGCCGAGTGCGACCTGGTGGGCCTCGGGGTGAGTTCCATCGGCAAGGTAGGGGAGGGCTTCTTCCAGAACCGCAAGGAGCCTGACGCCTACGCCCAGGCCATTGACGAGGACGGACTGGCCGTATTCCGGGGCTACCTGCTCAACGACGATGACCGCGTCCGGCGCGACGTGATCTCCGCCATCATGTGCCACTCCCGGGTGGAGATGGCGGCGGTGGAGCAGGAACACGGTATCGACTTCAAGCGGTACTTCCGGGAGGACCTGCAGCGCCTGGAACCGCTGGCCGAGGACGGGCTGGTGGAACTTCAACCCAGAGCCGTGCAGGTCACCCCCCGGGGGCGGCTGTTCCTGCGCAACGTGGGCATGGCCTTCGACGCCTACCTGGATCGGGGTCGCGCGAGCGTCTCATCGGGCACGCCCCGCTACTCCCGGGTGCTGTGAGCCGGGCGTCGAGACGCGGCGGCGGCGGGTTCAGCTGTCGCCGTCGCCCAGCCGTTCCAGCCGGTAGCCGTGCTGGTAGACCGAGCTCAGCCGCCAGGAGTTCTCCTCCCCCAGGCTGAGCTTGGAGCGCAGGCGGCTGATGTGGGTGTCCACCGTGCGGGTATTCAGATCACCGCTCTTGCCCCATACCGCCTCCAGGATATGGCCTCGGGATAGCAACCGGCCCGGATTGCGGAACAGGAACACCGCCAGCTGGAATTCCTTGCCCGTGAGGTTCACGCTCTCGCCGTGCAGGCTCGCCTGCTGGCGTTCCACGTCGAAGGAGTAGGGGGGCTCCTCCAGGCGACCCTCCTCGGTGAGTGGCGAGCTGACCCGCCGCGCGAGGGCGGTGATGCGGGCCACCGTCTCCCGGTGGCGCAGCGGTTTGACGAGGTAATCGTCGGCGCCGCCCTCCAGGGCGAGCACCACGTCCTCCTCCCGGTCGCGTGCGGTGGTGAACAGCACCGGCACCCGCCAGTCGACGTGCTCACGCACCCATGCCAGCACCTCGGGGCCGCTGCTGCGGGGCAGGTTCCAGTCCAGCACCAGCAGGTCATAGCTCTCCCGGCGCATGCTTCGGCACAGTGTGTCGGCGTCGGTGAACCCGCTGCAGTCGTGGCCTGCCTCCTCGAGCCAGGCATCGAGAATCTCCAGCTGAGGCCGGTCATCTTCCAGGATCGCGATACGCATATCTGAGGTACGCCGTCGGTGGGTTGCAGAAGAGGGCGCGCTTGCTGTCTGTGCTCGCTGGACCAAACCCTTGCACTAGTTTACAGATAAGGTACCTGTGATTAGCAGTTCCGTCGACAAGGAGCAACGCCGGTGGCCGAAACCGAGCTGCTGCAGTGCCTCCGGGAAGTCCTCCCCGGCATCGCCAGGCCGGGCGCCCGGATGGCGCCGGAGCCGATGATCGCCGTGCTGGCGGTCCCCGGGGAGGCCAGCGGCGATCACCGGGGAGCGCGCTTCCAGCTCACCCGATGTCTCAGGGAGCGCCCTCGGGCCGGCGGCCATGGCGGCGTCGGTTTTCCCCGCCATGGACGTTCACCCGTACCGCAAGGCCGCGGCCTGAGGCGGCCCTGATGGGGCGGGCCCTGCGCGTGCTCTATGTCGAGGACGAGCCGGATATCCAGGAGATCGCCCGCATGGCTCTGGAGACCCTCGGGGGCTTCGAGCTGCGAGTGTGTTCCGGCGGGGCCGAGGCGCTGGAAGTGGCCACCGGCTTTGGGCCGGATATCATCCTGCTGGACGTGATGATGCCGGGCATGGATGGCATCGAGACCCTCGACGGCCTGCGCCGGCTGCCGGAACTGGACGCGGTGCCGATGGTGTTCATGACCGCCAAGGTGCAGCCGCGAGAGGAGACCGCCCTGCGTGGCGTGGGTGCCGTCGACGTCATTCCCAAGCCCTTCGATCCCCTGACCCTGGCCGAAGAAGTCCGCGCCATCTGGAGGCGCCATGCCAGTTGAGCGTTCCCTGCTGCGTCAGCGCCTCTGGGAGCTCCGCCGGCGCTACGCGGCGGAGCTGCCGGAGCGGGTGTTCCGCCTCACCCAGCCGCTGCTGGAGGCGGCGGACGCCGATCTCGGCGGCCAGCGGCAGGATCTGGAAGCCCGGGCCCACGCCCTGGCCGGCGGTGCCGGCAGCTACGGCTTCGAGCCGGTCGGCGTCTGGGCCCGGGCCCTGGAACGGGCGCTGGAACCCGGTGCGGAGGAACCGTCCGTGGCACGGCTGCAGAGCCTTGCTCTGGGACTGGCGAGTGCCACGGAGCGGGCCAGTCGACGTGCCGCTATGGCGGATCCACCCGGGGCACCCCGCATCGACCTCATCCTTGCCGACCCGTGGCCGGCCCTGGCGCTCGCCACGCGCCTGCGCCGCGTTGGCCTCGCCGCGGCAGTTCACGAGGATCCGGAGGGCTGGCTGAGCGGGGCGGACGAGGGCGCCCCGGCGGCGCTGGTGCTGGACCCCTCCCTGCCCGATGCCGTTCGGGTGGCCGAGGCCGCCGCGGGCAGCGTCCTGATCGCGCTGGCGCCCGGCCCACCCCGGCCCGCCTGGCAGGGCGTCGCGGCAGCGGCGGCGGGCTGGTACCTGCAGCCGCCGGACCTGGAGCGCCTGGTGCCGGCGGTGCTGGCGGCGGCCGCTGGGGCGCCCGAGGAACAGCCCGAGGCGGACGCGGTGCTCCTTTCAGGGGCGGAAGCCCTGATGGCGGGCCTCGGGGAGATCCTCGAGGGGGTGGCGTCCCGGGGCGAGACCTTGGCCCTGGTGTACCTCGCGGTGCCGGAGGGCGGGCAGGCAGCGGCGTGGGGCGAGGCCCTGGCGCGGCGCTGCCGGCCCCAGGATCGGATCGCCCCGGTCGGTCCCCAGGCCTGGGCTGTGGCGCTGCCCGACTGCGGTGCGGGCGCCGCCACCCGTTTCGGCCGCGAGCTGTGCCGTGGCGCCGCCCTGCGGGCCGGGATCGCCCTGTATCCCCTGGCGGGCTCCCCGGAGGCCCTGCTGGCGGCCGCCCGCCGCGCCTGGTCCGAGACCCGTGCCGACGAGCCCGTGGCCCTGGACCGGGGCGGGCCGGCGGCGCCCTGACGCTGCCGGCTCGACTGTCAGGCGCTGCCCTTCAGGAACTGCAGGATGCTGGAGAAGTCGAGCCGCCCGCCGCCGTTCGCCCCGTGCATGCGGTAGAGATTGCGGGCCAGCGCGCCCATGGGGGTTGCGGTTCCGGTGGCCACCGCGGCGTCCTGGGCCAGTCCCAGATCCTTGGTCATCAGATCCACCATGAAGCCCCCCTGGTAGCCCTTGGAGGCGGGGGCATTCTCCATGACGCCGGGGTAGGGGTTGTAGACCTGCAGCGCCCAGTTGTTGCCGGAACTCGCCTTCATGATCTCGGAGACCACGCTCGGATCCAGGCCCTGGGCCACCGCCAGGTTGAGGGCCTCCGAGGTGCCCGCCATCAGCACCCCCAGCAGCATGTTGTTGCACATCTTGCCCACCTGTCCGGCGCCGCTGGCGCCGGCATGGAACACGTTCTTGCCCATCACCTCCAGCACCGGGCGGCCCCGTTCCACCGCCTCGGTCTCGCCGCCGACGATAAAGGTGAGGGTGCCGGCGGCGGCGCCGGCCACCCCGCCGGAGACGGGGGCGTCCAGGAACGGGAAGCCGGCCTCGCTGGCGGCGGCCGCCACCGCCCGGGCGTCCTCGGCGGCAATGGTGCTGCTGTCGATGAGCAGGGTCCCCGTTGCGGCGCTGGCCAGCACGCCAGCCTCTCCCAGGTAGAGCTCCCGGACGTGGCGCCCGGCGGGCAGCATGCTGATGACCACCTCCGCGCCAGCTACGCAATCCGCCGCCGACGCGGCGGTCTCTGCCCCTTCTCCGGCGAGTCGCTGCACGGCTTCTGGGATCAGGTCGAAAACCCGGACGGCATGGCCGGCCCGGACCAGGTTGACGGCCATGGGTGAGCCCATGTTGCCGAGGCCTATGAACGCGATGGAACTCATGGCGTGTCCTCCTCCTCGTGAGTCTGTCGTGTTATCTATGCGGCCGGGCCGGGGTTCCCGGTCCGGCAGCCGTCAGGCGGCGCTGCGCCGCGCCGCCGCGGCCTGCGCGGCCATGCACCGCAGCGCCCGGCGGTGGCGCTTTCGCCGGGGTGTTCCAGGGGCGGCGTGTGGCTCCCGGCTCACGGCTCGCCCCCGCCGCGCAGGCTCATGATCCGCCAGCCGCGTTCCTCGGCCCGCGCCCGCAGGGGAGGGTCGGGGTCTACCGCCACCGGCTCGCGCACCCGCTCCAGCAACGGCAGGTCGTTGTGGGAGTCGCTGTAGAACCAGGCGTCCCACGGATCGACCCCCTGTTTGGCGGCCCAGTCCTCCAGGGCGGCGATCTTGCCTTCCCGGAAGGTGGGCCGGCCCTGGAACCCGCCGGTGAAGCGGCCGTCGCGCTGCTCCGGGACAGTGGCCAGCAGGTGCTCGATGCCGAACAGCCCGGCGATGGGCTCGGTCACGAACCGGTTGGTGGCGGTGATGATCAGGCAGGTGTCCCCGCGCCGCCGGTGGGAGGCCACCAGCGCCTGGGCGGGCTCAAGGACGATGGGCTGGATCTTGCTATTGACGAACTGCTGGCGCCACTCCAGCAGCTGGTGCAGGTTGTGCTCGGCCAGCGGCCGCAGGGCGAAGGCCAGGTACTCCTCGATGTCCAGGCTGCCTTCCTGGTAGGCGCGGTAGTGACGGTCGTTCTCCCGCGCGAACCAGTCGGCGTCCACCGCCCCGACATCCACCAGGAACTCGCCCCACAGGTGGTCGCTGTCGCCGGCCAGGAGGGTGTTGTCCAGATCGAACAGGGCCAGGCTCAAGGGTGCCTCCAGTATCTGGCGGTGTCGGGTGGGCAGCGACCGGCGCGGCCGAAGCAGGCAGTTTGCCGCTCATGATGCCAGTGTGGAAGAATACCGGTTACTGGCTGCGTGCTGTCAAAATGATCACAAGTGATTGATTCAGATGGTTTTAGGCCGAATGTAGGGATTATTATCGCCGGACCCGGGGGGCGGCTGTTCTGGGCGCGTCGCGTCGGCCAGGACGCCTGGCAGTTCCCCCAGGGCGGGATCAAGGCCGAAGAAAGCGCTGAACAGGCCCTGTTCCGGGAGCTGGAAGAGGAAGTCGGCCTTGCGCCTCACCATGTCCAGGTGATGGGCTGCACCGAGGGCTGGCTGCGCTACCGGCTTCCCCGTCACCTGATCCGGCGCCGCCGTCCCCCGGTATGCATCGGCCAGAAGCAGATCTGGTTCATGCTGCGCTTCCTCGGCCGGGAGGACGACTTCCGCCTGGACCGGGGTGCCCGCCCGGAGTTTGACGGCTGGCGCTGGGTCGAGTACTGGCAGCCGCTGCGCGAGGTGGTGTTCTTCAAGCGGGAGGTTTACCGGCGCGCCCTCCGGCAGCTGGCGCCGCTGGTGTTTCCGGAGGGTGCCCCCGCCTGCCCTGTGCCGCGCCGGCGGCCCCGCGCCGGCTCCCATTTCCGCACCGGCGGCTGACCGCGCGCCCGCCGCCCGCGCCGGAGAACCCATGCTCGACGTCCTGCATCGCATCGTCCAGGAGGTCAACGCCGCCCGCGGCATCGCCCAGGCGCTGCAGATTGTGGTGGACCGGGTGGCGGAGGCCATGGGCGCCGATGTCTGCTCGGCCTACCTGGTCGAGGGTGACGATGTCCGCCAACTCACCCTGATGGCCACCCGCGGACTCAACGCCAGTGCCGTGGGCCACGTGCGCCTGGGCCTGGAGGAGGGGCTGGTCGGCCTGGTGGCCGAGCGCGAGGAGCCGGTCAACCTGGACGAGGCGGACCGCCATCCCCGCTACCGCTACTTCGCGGAGACCGGCGAAGAGCACTTCCACTCCTTCCTGGGTGTGCCGGTCATCCACTACCGGCGGCTGATGGGGGTGCTGGTGGTGCAGCATCGCCGCCGCCGACGCTTCGACGACGCGGAGGTGGCCTTCCTGGTCACCGTGGCCGCCCAGCTGGCCGGCGCCATCGCCCACGCCCGGGCCACCGGCGACATGGAGGATCTGCGCCTGTATGGGACGCGCGGGCGCAATCTGCCGCTGGTGGGGGTGGCCGGGGCCACCGGCGTGGCCATCGGCCAGGCCCGGGTGGTGTACACCGTCGATGAGCTGGCGCAGGTGCCGGACCGCCAGCCGGACGACATCGACCGGGAGCAGGCCCAGTTCCGTGCGGCAGTGGAGGCAGTGCGCGCCGACATCCAGGATCTGGCCCAGGGCATGTCCAGCTCCCTGCCGGACAGCGAGCTGGCCCTGTTCGACGTCTACCTGCGCATCCTCGATGGCCAGAGCCTGGTCTCTGACACGCTGCGCCGCATTGGTGAGGGCAACTGGGCGGCTGGGGCCGTGCGCGACGCCATCGCCAATTACTCCCGGCGCTTCGAGGAGATGGACGACCCCTACCTGCGGGAGCGGGCCAGCGACATCCGCGACATCGGGCGCCGCCTGCTGATGAAACTGGCCACGGCCAGCGGCGACCGCCGTCCCATGGCCGAGGCCACAGTGCTGGTGGGGCAGGAAGTGAACGCTTCCCAGCTGGCCGAGGTGGACCGGGACAAGCTGGCGGGGGTGGTATCGGCCACCGGCTCCCACAACTCGCACGTGGCCATCCTGGCCCGGGCCCTGGGCGTGCCGGCGGTGATGGGGGTCTCGGACCTGCGCACCGCGGCGGTGGACGGCAAGCACATCATCGTCGACGGCTACAGCGGCCGCATCTACCTGGAGCCCTCCGAGACCGTGCTGGACGAGTACCATCGTCTGCTGCGCGAGGAGGCGGAGTTCAGCGAAGGCCTCCGGCCGCTGCAGGGCCTGGCCTCGGAGACCGCCGACGGCCACCGGGTGCGGCTGTACGTCAACACCGGCCTGATCTCGGACATCGAGTCCTCCCGGGGCGTGGGCTGCGACGGAGTCGGCCTGCATCGCACCGAATTCCCGTTCATGATCCGGGACCGCTTCCCCGGCGAGGACGAGCAGTACCACATCTACCGGGAGCTGCTGGAGGCCTTCGCCCCACTGCCGGCCACCCTGCGCACCCTGGACGTAGGTGGCGACAAGGGCCTGCCTTACTTTCCGATCCGCGACGAGAACCCGTTCCTGGGCTGGCGCGGTATCCGGGTCACCCTGGACCACCCCGAGATCTTCATGACCCAGATCCGCGCCATGCTGAGGGCGTCCCAGGGGCTGGACAACCTGCGAATCATGTTCCCCATGGTGAGCCGCCTGGAGGAAGTGGATCAGGCGGTGCGCCTGGTGCGCCGGGCCCGGGACGAGCTGGCCGAAGAGGGCGTGGACGTGCCCCTGCCGCCCCTGGGCGCCATGGTGGAGGTGCCGGCGGCGGTCTACCAGGCGGACAGCCTCGCGCAGCGGCTGGACTTTCTCTCGGTGGGCAGCAACGACCTGGCCCAGTACATCCTTGCCGTGGACCGCAACAATCCGCGCGTGGCCGATCTCTACGACGAGCTGCACCCGGCGGTGTTGCGGGCCGTGAAGAGCGTTGCCGAAGCCGGCCGGCGCTGGGGCAAGCCGGTGACGGTCTGCGGCGGCATGGCGGGCAGCGCCGGCATCGCCTTACTGCTGCTGGGCATGGGCCTGGACGGGCTCAGCATGAGCAGCACCGGCCTGCTGCGGGTCAAGGCCGTGGTGCGCAGCTTCACCCTGGTCGAGGCCGAGGAACTGTTGGCGCGGGCCCTGGAACTGGAGTACCCGGACCAGATCCGGGCACTGATCCGGGAGACCCTGGAGGCGCGGGGGCTGGGCGGCCTGATCCGGGCGGGCAAGTAGCCGCGTGCGGGCGGGCGCCGGACTGGAATGAGATTCTTGACAAAAGTCAATTGACAATCAGTCGCGTTTATATTGTACTGCCTCGTATAAGGAAGCGAGGTGTCGGCATGTACGTTTGTGTGTGCAAGGCGATAACTGAATCCGATGTACGCCGTGAGGTGAACGGCGGCGCCCGCACGGTCCGCGACCTCCGCGAGCGCCTCGGCGTGTGCAGCGCCTGCTGCAAGTGCGCCGGCCATGCGCGCTCGTTGCTGCCTCGCGACGCCTGCTCTGCTGCCCGCGAAGCGCCGCAACGGGGTTTCCCGGATCTGCTCTCGCCTCAGCCAGCTGCCTGACGGCGCCGTAGCCGCCGACGCAATCAATCCTCCCGCCCATTCCCCCCGGGGTTACGACGCAGTGCAGCAGGCCGCCTAAGCTGCTAGTGTCGGTGACTGTGTCATGGCTCCGTCAACCAGGGGGAAGTCCATTCCATGAAGGGCGATACCAAGGTCATCCAGTACCTCAACCAGGTGCTCACCAACGAGCTCACCGCCATCAACCAGTACTTCCTCCATGCCCGCATGTTCGAGGACTGGGGTCTGGAGCGGCTCAACAAGAAGGAGTACCGCGAATCCATCGAGGAGATGCAGCACGCCGACAAGCTGATCAAGCGGATCCTGTTCCTGGAGGGACTGCCGAATCTGCAGGATCTTGGCAGGCTGATGATCGGCGAGAACACCCGGGAGATTCTGGAATGCGATCTGCGCCTGGAGCACCAGGCCTGCCCGGTGCTGCGTGAGGCCATTGCCCACTGCGAGAAGGTGCGGGACTTCGTCAGCCGCGAACTGTTCGAGGAGATTCTGGCGGACGAGGAAGAGCACATCGACTGGCTGGAAACCCAGCTGGAACTGATCGGCCGGGTTGGGTTGGAGAACTACCTGCAGTCCCAGATGCCGCCGGAGGATTGAAGACGCGCTCGGGGGAGTTTCCGGCCCCTTGGTGGAGCGCTGCGAAGACCCCCGGTTCGTCTATGCCGGGATCGCGCTGCGCTCCATCCCAGCCTACCCCCTCCCCGTGCAGCCGGTAGGCTGGGTTGAGCATGGGAAACCCAGCATGGAGCCTGAGTACGGGACCGGCCTCGCCGTAGCCGATGTCGTACCGAGTCCTGACCCAGTACCCGCCGGCGCCGGCGAGGCGGGCGGCTCAGGCCGCCTCGGTCCGGCGCACCCGCACCACCATGTCGATGGCGCTTACCCGCATGCCCTCGGGGAGCTGGGGCAGGCTCATGCGCTCCAGTTCGGTGCTCGGGATGTCCTCCACCCGGCCGTCGTCCTCGAAGTACAGGTGAGGGTGGACGCTGGTGTTGGTATCGAAATACGAGCGTCGCGGATCCACCAGGATTTCCCGCAGCAGGCCCGCATCGGTGAACTGGTGCAGCGTGTTGTAGATGGTGGCCAGGGACACCGGAATGTCGGCGGCGCGGGCCTCGCCGTGGAGCTGCTCCGCGCAGATGTGGCGGTGCCCGGAGCCGAAAATGAGCTCGGCGAGCGCCATGCGCTGGCGGGTGGCGCGCAGCCCGGCGGCGCGGATTGCTTCGCGAAAAGGGGTGCTCTGTTCGATCATAGTCCTCACCGGTGGTTCGTCTGAGAGCGTTCGTGACGTCGGCCGGGCCGTGCCTCGGCTCATAAGCATAATTAGAAAGGTTTCACTTCCACGAGTACCATGACGCCGATCAAGATGAATACGGGTATCTCGTTAAACCACCGATACCAGACGTGGCCGCGGGTGTTGCGGTCCGCGGCGAAGCTGCGCATCAAACGCCCGGAGTAGACGTGGTAGGCGAGCAGGGCCGCCACCAGGGCGAGCTTGGCGTGCAGCCAGCCCTGGGAGAGAAACCCCGGTGCCAGCCAGATCAGCCATGCACCGAGCAGCACGGTCACGGCCGCGCTGGGGTTCATGATGCCCCGGTAGAGCTTGCGCTCCATGACCTTGAAGCGCTCCCGGCTGACTTCGTCCTCCGCCATGGCGTGGTAGACGAACAGTCGCGGCAGGTAGAAGATCCCGGCGAACCAGGTGACCATCGCCACCAGGTGGAAGGCTTTGATCCAGGCGTACATCGTGGCGTCTCCCGCGGTTGGTGGTTGTTGGGCGTGTCCAGGCTTCGCGTGGCGTGAGGCTGCGGGGCGTGCGTGGCGTGCCTTGCCGGCGAGCCGCGCCGGGTTGTGAATTCGACCGGCTCGAGGTCCATCACGACCCCTCCCGGAGGATCGGCTAGCCGAAGTACTGGTTTTCCAGGTCGCCCCGGGTCACCACACCGTAGTAGCGCCGGAAACCCGGGGCCGTTGTCTGCACCACGTAGAGGGCGTCGGCCTGCTCCCGGCGCAGGGCCAGCAGGGCCTCGCGCAGGGTAGCCCGCAGCTCGATGGCGACCGGCTGCAGCCGCTTGGCCGGTGCCTCGGAGAGGTCCACGGTGTCCTGCAGCCGGTTCCCCCGGACGAACTCGATCAGATCGGTGACCGGCATCAGCACCGGGCCCTGGCCGTCCTCGCCCTCCACCAGCACCCAGCGGGGTTTGTCCTTGTCCAGGGCCGAGGTCAGGCGCTGGCGCTCGACGTGCCGGGGCAGAACCACCAGCCGGCGGTCCATGATGCGACCCACCGACACGCGGTTGAATACCGGCAGCAGGGGGTTGCGGTGGGGATCCTTGCCCTCCCGGCGCAGCAGCTCCAGGAACACCGAGTCGGTCCGGCACAGTTCTCCCGTGGTGAGCACCGCGGCCGTGATGGTCAGCATGCCGGGCAGGAGAACCTCCGGGTTGGCGCTCAACTCCAGCATGGCGATCAGCGCGGCCAGGGGCGCCCGGATGGTGCTGGCCATCATGGCGCCCATGCCCAGCAGCGCAAAGAAGGCGGGCGACTCCGGGAAAGCCGGCTGCAGCAGGGTAAAGCTGTGGGCGAAGGCGCCGCCGGCGGTGGCCCCCATGAACAGCACCGGACCGATCAGCCCGGCGGGAACTCCGAGGCCGACGCAGCAGGCGGTGGCCACCAGCTTGCCGGCAACCGCGGCCAGCAGCAGCGCCAGGCCCAGCTCGCCCACCAGTGCCGAATTCACCGTATCGTAGCCCACCCCCATCACCTGGGGCACCGGCAGGGCAATGGCGGCCACCACCAGCCCCGCGCCGGCCCCCCGGACCCACACCGGCCAGTCGTCGGTGCGCGCCGTGATCTGGACCACGCTGCGGATGAATGCCGCCCCCAGGAGGCCGATGCCGACGCCCATGATCACCACGTAGGGCAGGCTGTCCAGCCCCTGAAGGGACAGTGAAGGCACCGCGAAGGCCGGGTCGCTGCCGTACACGGCCCGGGTGAGGGTGGTGGCGCAGACCGCGGCGAGTATGACCGGCAGGAAGCCGGCGATGCTGTACTCCATGATCACCACTTCCATGGCGAAGGCCACCCCGGCCAGGGGGGTGTTGAAGGCGGCTCCAATGGCCCCCGCGGTGCCGCAGGCGATGAGGGTGCGCGTGCTGTGGTGGGGCAGGCCCAGTCGCCGCGCCAGCTGGCTGGCGGCCGCGGCCCCCAGGTGCGCGGCCGGGCCTTCCCTGCCGACGGACAGCCCGCCCGTCAGGGCTGCCGCGGCGCCGAAGAACTGCAGTACGGCGTTGCGCAGGGGCAGCACCGCCTGGTGGTAGACGGTCTGCTCGATGACGTGAACGACCCCGGTGCGCTGGTGCTCGCGTCCGGCCAGGGCCAGCAGGGCGGCCACGGCGAGGCCGCCGGTCATGGCCAGGGCCGCTCGCAGGGGCCAGCTCAGGCCCTCGAACTGTTCCGCGTCGCCACCGGGCAGCAGCGCCGCCTGGGAACCTTCCACCAGGGCGCGGAACGCCAGATTGATGGCGCCCGCCAGCAGGCCTGCCACCACCGCCAGGGCCGACAGCAGCAGGGTGCCCTCGGTGGTGGACAGGCGCACCCGTCCCCGCTCCAGGCGCGCAAGCCAGAGCCGCTCCAGGCGCCGGCGCATCGTGGGCCGGGCCGATTTCGGGGAAGGCAGGGGCACGGGGCGAGTATGCCAGCGATGGCCCGGCGACGGCGCCTCCCACTTCCCTCCCGACGCACGGCGACCTTAGACTCGGACTCCAACAGGATACGGAGCTGAAGATGATTCGTGCGGGCATTGTCGGCGGGACTGGCTACACGGGGCAGGAACTGCTGCGGCTGCTGGCAGGCCACCCGCAGGTGGAACTTGCGCTGATCACCTCCCGCGCAGAGGCGGGCACCCCCGCCTCGGATCTGTTCCCGAACCTGCGCGGCGTGGTGGATCTGCCCTTCTCCGAGCCCGCTCCGGGCCGGCTGGCCGAGTGCGACGTGGTGTTCTTCGCCACGCCGCACGGCACCGCCATGGATCAGGTGCCCGCGCTGCTGGAGGCCGGTGTGCGGGTGGTGGATCTGGGGGCGGACTTCCGCATTCGGGATGTGGCTGAATGGTCCCGCTGGTACGGCATGGATCACCGCTCGCCGGCGCAGGTGGCGCAGGCCGTCTACGGCCTCCCCGAGTTGAACCGGGGGGCGATCCGCGCGGCACGGCTGGTGGCCAACCCGGGCTGCTACCCCACCTGCGTGGTGCTGGCCTGCCTGCCGCTGCTGCGCGCCGGCCTGGTGGAGCCCCGGGTGGTGGCGAGTGCCGCCTCCGGCGTGTCCGGGGCGGGGCGGGCCGCGCGCACCCATACGCTGCTGTGCGAGGCCAATGAGAGCTTCAAGGCGTACGGGGCTTCCGGCCACCGGCACCAGCCGGAAATCGCCCAGGCCATGGCCGATGCCGCCGGCGCGCCGGTGCAGCTCACCTTCGTGCCCCATCTGCTGCCCATGACCCGAGGTATGCACGCGACGGTGTTTCTCTCGTCCCGGGAGCCCGGCGCGGATCTGCAGCAGGTGCTGGAGACGGCGTATCGCGAGGAGCCTTTCGTGGACGTGCTCGCCGCCGGCAGCCACCCGGAGACCCGCAGCGTGCGCGGCACCAACCTCTGCCGCCTGGCCCTGGCGCGGCCGCCGGAAGGCGACGGCGTGGTGCTGCTCTCGGTGATCGACAACCTGGTCAAGGGAGCCTCCGGCCAGGCGGTGCAGAACATGAACCTCATGTTCGGCCTGGAGGAGACCGCGGGCCTGGCGCAGACCGCTGTGCTTCCCTGAGCCGGCAGTGGCCGGGTCGTTGTCTGGATTGACTAGAAGCTGCGCTCCCTGGAGGATAAGGTGTGATGGACGGTTCACCCGTGGGGAGCGGGCCCCGCGGCAACCCCGAACCGGAACAGGCCCAGGAGACATGACATGACCGATGCCGCAATCCAGGAATACGAGCCGCTGCTGTTCACCGACAGCGCCGCCTCCAAGGTGCTGGAGCTGCTCCAGGAGGAGGACCACGACGACCTCAAGCTGCGCGTCTACATCTCCGGCGGCGGCTGCTCCGGCTTCCAGTACGGCTTCATGTTCGACGAGAACCAGGACGACACCGACACCGTGGTCGAGAAGAACGGCGTCGTGCTGCTGGTGGACCCCATGAGCATCCAGTACCTGACCGGCGCCGAGATCGACTACGTGGAAGGGTTGGAGGGGGCACAGTTCGTCATCCGCAACCCCAATGCCTCCACCACCTGCGGTTGCGGCTCGTCGTTCGGAGTGTGAGCCGGCCGGCGCCGGCCAAATGACTATCAGATGGTGGTGACCGCCACCCAGGCCAGCAGGGCAATGGCCGCCGTGGCGGCGAATCCATGGGCCAGCACCAGGGGTGCAGGGGCGGGCAGGCGGGCGGTCTGACGCCGCATCAGCACTGCCATCGCAACCCCGACAGCCGCCGCCAGGGCCAGTAGCCCCAGACTGATCCAGAGCTCTGGGGATGCAGGTCCGCTCGCCGCCGCCAGGCCTACCGCCGCCAGTCCCACCAGGGCCGGCAGCCCGTGCAGCGCGGCCAGCCAGCGGTAGGGGCGCCGGCCCAGCAGATGGGTCAGGGCGAGCAGCACGCCGACGGCGGCCGCCAGGCTGGTGACCACCAGCGCCACCACGGCCAGGTTGATGTCTGCACTCAGGATCAAGAGCCCTCCTTATCCTTCGAGGTTGCTGCCTGGCTCCGGCCATGACATCCCGTAGACGCCTCCCAGCACCACCGCTGCCCGGGCGCCGGTCACCGACGGCAGATTGCCCGGCTCGCCGCGCAGGGTAGCCCGGGCCAGCCAGGCGAAGCCCACCGCCTCCAGGTAGTCCGGGTCCACGCCCAGCGCGGCGGTACTGGCCACCGGGCAGGGCAGGCGCTCCGCCAGGCGGACCATCAGCCGCTGATTGTGGACCCCGCCACCCGCGACCAGCAGTTCTTCGGCGCCGCCCGCGTGGGCCTCCATGGCCTGCGCTACGCTCTCCACGGTGAGTTCCAGCAGCGTGGCCTGCACGTTCTCGGGCGCCAGGTGGCCGGGGATGCGTGTCGCCAGCCAGGACTCCCCGAATCGCTCCGGCCCGGTGCTCTTGGGGGGCGGTGCCGCGAAATAGGCGTCGTCCAGCAGGGCCGCCAGCAGTTCCGGGTCCGGCCGGCCGCTGGCCGCCCAGGCGCCGGCGGCATCCCAGGGGCGGCCCTGGTGGCGCCGGATCCAGCGGTCCATCAGGCCGCTGGCCGGCCCGGTGTCGAAGCCGGTCACCGGCCCGCCGGGGGGCAGCAGCGTGAGGTTGGCGATGCCCCCGAGGTTGAGCACCGCCCGGTAGCGCCCACCGCCGAACAGCCCGGCGTGCACCGCTGGCATCAGCGGCGCCCCCTGGCCCCCCGCCGCCATGTCCCGGCGCCGGAAGTCCGCCACCACCGGGATGCCGGTGAGTTCCGCCAGGCGGTTGGGGTCGCCGATCTGAACGCTGGTGGGCGGGTCGGCGTGCGGTGCGTGCCAGATGGTCTGGCCGTGGCTGCCCAGGGCCAGTACCCTGGCGGCCGCGATGCCGGCCCGCTGCAGCAGCCGCCGGACGCCGTGCGCGGTTACATGGGCCACCTGAGCGTCCGCCGCCATCACCTCCCGCAGCGGCGACTCTGGCCCGAGGCTCAGCAGCCTGGCCCGCAGGGGGTCCGGGTAGGGTTCGCAGAGCGCGTCCAGCAGTTGCGGCCGGGGCCCGCCCAGGTCGGCCAGGGCGATGTCCATAGCGTCCACGCTGGTGCCGGAAATGGCGCCCAGGTAGAGCTTGGCGGGTTTCATGGTTGCACCGCGGGCCGGGATCCGATGTGCCGGGCCGTCGCGGCCCGGGCCTACTGGTCGGCGCCCATGGCCAGCCGGGTGCGGGAGATCAGCTCCAGTTCCGCCACCTGCTGCCGGGCGTGGGCCAGGAAGTCCGCCCGGAAGCGGGCATCTATCGGCTGGGCGTCCGGCAGCTTCACGGTGCGCGGGTTGCGGTGGACTCCATCGATGCGGAACTCGTAGTGCAGGTGCGGCCCGGTGGCGAGGCCCGAGGCGCCCACATAGCCGATCACCTGGCCCTGGCGCACCCGGCTGCCCACGCCCAGGCCGCTCCTGTAGCGGGACATGTGGGCGTACAGGGTGGTGTAGCGCTCGCCGTGGCGGAGGATGACGGTGCGCCCGTAGCCGCCCTTGCGCCCGCGGTGGATGATACGGCCGTCGCCGGCGGCCTTGATGGGTGTGCCCGGGCGGGCGGCGTAGTCGGTGCCCATGTGCGGCCGCTTGACCCCCAGCACCGGGTGAAAGCGCTGGGGGTTGAAGTTGGAACTGACCCGGGCGAAGTTGATCGGCGTGCGCAGGAACGCCTTGCGCATGCTGCGCCCGTCGGGGGCGAAATAGTCGGTACGGCCCTCGGGGTCGGTGTAGCGCACGGCCCGGAATACGTCGCCGCGGTTCACGAACTCGGCGGCGAGGATGTCGCCGGCCCGCAGGCGCTCGCCCTCACGGTAGATCTCGTCGTAGACCACGGCGAAGGAATCCCCCTGGCGGATGTCCAGGGCGAAGTCCACGTCCCAGCCGAAGATGCCGGCGAGTTCCATGATCATGCCCTCTTCCAGGCCTGCTTGCTTGGCGGCCTCGTAGAGGGAGGTCTCGATCACGGCGGCTGCGTGCCGGTGCCGGCGCTCCAGGGTTCGCTTGTCCACCCCGGCGCGGAAGCCCTCGGCCTCCCGGCGCAGATCGAGGGTATCGGTCTCGTTGATCTCGTAGCGCAGCGCGTGCAGCGCACCGTCATCGTCCAGGCCCAGGTTGATCTCGTCCCCGGGGAAGATGCGGGTCAGGGAACGGGCCGGCTCGCCGGCGTTTACCACCTCGTGGACGTCGCGCGCAGTGAGGCCGGCGCGGCGGAAGATGGTGGCCAGGCTGTCGCCGGAGCGCACCTTCGTGGTCTCCCAGCGCAGCGGGGCGGGGGCCGGGTCGGCTTCGGCCGTCGGCGCCGGCATCTTGGCAATGGGCCCCTGGGGCTGGGTGTCCTTCGCAGCCGGCCGGGTGTCGGCGGCGGGCTGTGCGGCGGCCGGCGCGGCGACCAGAGGTGGTGCCGGGGCGGTGCTTGCGGTCGGCGGCGGCAGGGCAAGCGTCGTGGGCGTCCCCTGGCCCAGGCCGGGCGGTGTCTGCGCGCGCGGCAGGGCGAGGGGGACTTCCCGTAACGCCGGCGCACCGGTTGCGGCGACCGCCTCAGCGGAGGCGTCCCGCGGCTCGGAGGCGTCGCGGGCGCTTACCGTGAACACCACTATGGCGGCCACCAAGCCACCGGCGCCCAGCAGCAGTGCGCGCCGGACCAGGCGGCCAGCGCTGCGGCCGCCCCAGTCATCGTTGCGGGTACGGAAGATCGGTGTCGCGTGGCGGTGTCGGAAAGGCATGCGAACTCCCCCAGAATCGCAAATGACCATAGTCCGGCCGGGCCGGGCGGTCAACGAATTGAGGTGGATTCTGCGTTCTGTCTCTCAACTTTCCGCGTTTCGGGTAGAAAACCCGAGCCCGGGCGTCGTCGCGTTGCATAGTCTTATCGGCAGCGTGGCAATGTTTCTGACCCCCTTAGTAGAATCCCCGGCTTGTCGAGTCGACGGCCGGACCCTTCGGGGCGCCGCGCCGCACAACTGGGGGAGGCGATGAGCACCGAACAGGCACTGGCCACCCTTCGCCGGGGCGCGGCGGAGATCCTGCTGGAGGCGGAGCTGACCGAGCGCCTGGCCTGCGGCCGTGCGCTGCGGATCAAGGCCGGCTTCGACCCCACCGCACCGGACCTGCACCTGGGCCACACGGTGCTGATCAACAAGCTGCGCCAGTTCCAGGATCTGGGGCATCGGGTGCAGTTCCTGATCGGCGACTTCACCGCCATGATCGGGGATCCCACCGGCAAGAGCGCCACCCGCAAGCCGCTGACCCCCGAGGACGTCGCGGCCAACGCCCGCACCTATCAGGAGCAGGTGTTCTGCATCCTGGACCGGGAACGCACCGAGGTGGTGTTCAATTCCCACTGGATGGGCAGGCTCAGCGCCGCCGATCTGATCCAGCTTGCCGCCCGCTACAACGTCGCGCGTATGCTCGAGCGCGACGATTTCCACAAGCGCTATACCGCCGGCCAGTCCATTGCCGTGCACGAGTTCCTCTACCCGCTGATCCAGGGCTACGACTCGGTGGTGCTTGAGAGCGACGTGGAACTCGGCGGCACCGACCAGAAGTTCAACCTGCTGGTGGGCCGGGAGCTGCAGAAGCAGTACGGCCAGCCGCCCCAGGTGATCCTCACCATGCCCATCCTGGAGGGCCTGGACGGCGTCCAGAAGATGTCCAAGTCGCTGGGAAACTACGTGGCCATCCAGGATCCCCCCGAGGAGATGTTCGGCAAGCTGATGTCCGTCTCCGACGATCTGATGTGGCGCTACCTGCTGCTGCTCAGCCTGCGCCATGGCGGCCGGGTTGAAGAACTGCGCCGGGAGGTGGCCGATGGCCGCAATCCTCGGGATGTCAAATTCCTGCTCGCCGCCGAGATGGTGGAGCGCTTTCACGGCGCCGCCGCCGCCCGCGCCGCCCACGAGGCCTTCGTGGCCCGCTTCCAGCGGGGGGTGCTGCCCGAGGATCTTCCCGAGCAGCGGCTTGCGGCGCCGCCGCAAGGCCTGCTGATCGGAACGCTGCTGAAGCAGGCCGGGCTCGCCGCCAGCAGCTCGGAGGCCATGCGCCTGGTGGGCCAGGGGGCGGTGCGCATCGACGGTGAGCGGGTGGAAGATCGCTCCCTGACTCTCGCGCCGGGGGCCTGCCACGTGCTGCAGGTCGGCAAGCGCCGGATCGCCCGGGTGCGCCTGGTGGCCGTGCCGGCGCCGGCCCGAGAGGGTGGGGGCGGCGATTGACGCTCCCTGGTCGCGGGGATAGACTGCGCGGCTCACAAACGGATTGCCGCAGCATCGGGAGAGCGCCAGATGTACGCCGTCATCAGGACCGGGGGCAAGCAGTACCGCGTCGCCGAGGGTGACCTGCTCCGGGTCGAAAAGCTGGACGCCGAGCAGGGCGCCTCCGTCACCTTTGATCAGGTGCTGATGCTGGGTGGCGAGACCGTGAGTGTGGGGACCCCGGTGGTCGCCGGCGGCGAGGTCACCGCGCAAGTGGTGAGCCACGGCCGCAGCCGCAAGGTGGACGTGGTGAAGTTCCGGCGCCGCAAGAACTACCTGCGCCGCCACGGACACCGGCAGAACTACACCGAGGTTCGCATCACCGGCATCCGCCAGGCTTGATCCAAGACGGGGACTGACCAGCGATGGCACACAAGAAGGCAGGCGGCAGCACTCGCAACGGCCGCGATTCCGAGTCAAAGCGCCTGGGCGTGAAGCGCTTCGGCGGCCAGCTGGTGAAGGCCGGGAACATCCTGGTGCGCCAGCGTGGCACCCGCTTCCACCCGGGCCCCAACGTCGGTGTGGGCCGCGATCACACCCTGTTCGCCACCGCCGACGGCCACGTACAGTTCGCTCGCAAGGGCCCGCAGAAGCGCCGCGTAGTGAGCATCCAGCCCTCCGAATAGCGCCCGTTGCGCGACGCATCCGGACGGCCACCCGGCCGCCCGCTCCAGACCCCGCCTCGCGCGGGGTCTGTCGTTTCTCCCGCCGCGCTCAAGTTCCAGCCCCGGGTGCCGACAATGCGCTCAAGGGGCATTGCGCGGGGCCTTGCTCGCTCCCGCCCCCAGCGCGTCCGGGAGACGTCAATGACCTGCAGCATGACGGTTCGCCGTTCGGACAAGCCGGCGGGCCTGTATGTGGCCCGCTACCTGATACCGGGCCCGGCCTTGCCGGAAGCCACGGCCCAGGCGCTGCGCGAGGCGCTGACCAAGGCCCCGGAGCTGGCCCGCATGGACGCGCGCCGTCTGGTGACCGTCTGGGCTGAAACCCGGGGCTACCTGTTGATGGCGGCGGGCTGGCGGCGCTCGCCGGTACGCTTCGCCAGCGGCTGGAACGGTGTCACCCGGGTGGTGCACTGCCTGGCCCATGCGGAGCTGGTGGGCACCAGCCATCGCTTTCGTTCCGGCGTGCGCATGTCGCCATTGCTGGTGGGCGAGTTCGTGGAACGGGTGGTTGAGCAGGCCCGGTGCAGCCGACCCGAATCCGAGGCGCAGCAAGTCCGGCGCCGCGAACAGGCCTGGGTCGGCCCGGGCCTGCTGGAGCCGGCCGGCAGCTGAGGCTGTGCAACCCCTGGCGTACTTCGGCAGTCCAAATTCAGGCAGCTGGCAGAATCCGCCTGGAGGCCCCCGTTGGACGCTGACTACTATCCCGCATCCGCCGATCTGCGGCGCCGCCGCAGACTGTGTGCCGCCCTGACGGCGCTGGCCGCCCTGGGCGGTACCGGTTACGCCGGAGCCGCGGCCCGGCTGTTGACGCCGCGCCAGTCCCTGGGGCCGTTCTACCCCGACCGCCTGCCCTTGGACGATGACAGTGACCTGGTGAACGTGCGGGGCGCCCCGGCGCCGGCCCGGGGAGAGCACGTGGAGGTAGCCGGGAGGGTCACGGACCGTTCCGGGTCGCCGCTGGCGGGGGTGCGCGTGGAGATCTGGCAGGCCAACGCCTTCGGCCGCTACCACCATGACCGGGATCGCCAGAATCGGCCTCGGGATCCGGGCTTCCAGGGCTACGGCCACGCGGTAACCGGTGCCGACGGCGGCTACCGGTTTCGCACCATCCGCCCGGTACCGTATCCGGGGCGCGCGCCCCACATCCACTTCCGGCTCACCGGGGGCGATGCTGAACCCCTGGTGACCCAGATGTACGAGCGGGGACGGCGGGAGAACCGGCGCGACGCTCTGCTTAACAGCATCCGCGATCCGGCGCTGCGCCAGTTGCTGCTGGTGGACTTCGCCCGGGGGCCTGCCGGCCTGCCCCAGGCGCAGTTCAATCTGGTGCTGGCCGCACCCTGAGCCGGGTTCGGGGGCCGTGCCTTGGCTGGGGAGTCGGCTCAGACCAGCCAGGATGCGGCGCCGACGGCGAGCGCCAGGGTGGCGCCGGCGGTGAGTTCCAGGCGCAGCCGCCGCAGCCAGGGCGGGAGCGGCGCGCTGAGGCGGTGCCGCTCCCAGGTCAGCCATGCCGGAAAGCTGACGGCCAGCAGGGCCAGGCTGCCGGGGCCGGCGGGCAGCAGCAGCGCGCCCCAGGCCACCAGGGCGGGAACCACGCTGGCGAGGAACGCCCCCCGGCTCCCGGGGTCGCCGGGCCGCAGCGCCGCCACGCCCCAGTGCATGGCGCCCACGAAGCACAGGATCACCGCGCCGTAGGCCGCCAGGGCCTGCGCCGAGCCCGGCAGCCCCAGCCAGGCGCCCGCGGCGCCGGCGGCGAACGGCAGCAGGCCCAGGTACCCCATCCACAAGGCCGCCGCTGGGCGCAGCGGCGGCACATCGGTGAGGGCGGTGCGCGCCTGCTCAAGGCCACCCAGGAAGCGTCCGTCGCGGAATACCTGCGGCAGGGTGGGGTGGCCGGTCCAGTGGCGCAGCTGGTGGAACAGATCCCGGCTGGCCTGGCTGGCCATGGTCATTTCCACCGCCTGCCAGCGAATTCCGGCTCGGTCCAACTCACGGTCCAGGCTGCCCAGATCCGTGACCGGCGAGTGAAACACCACCACCGGGGCCTGCTGTGCCAGTTGCCGAAGATCGTCCGGTTCACTCATCGTTCAAGACCCGCACAAGCACTAGACCACACTTCTACACGGGCGCCCCGGTCAAGGGCAAGGGCGGGTAGGCTCGGCGGCCCGGGGGCCCCGGGGAGCGGCTCAGGGAATCTCCCTGGAGAGGATCTGTTCCGCCACGGAGTCCATGTCCGGGCCGATGATGTCCGGTTCCGGGAACAGGGGCTCCAGGAACTGGCCCGGGCGGGCCACAAAGGCCGCCGCGCAGCCGGCGCTCATGGCGCCGGCCAGGTCCCAGCCGTGGGCCGCCACCATGCGCATGTTGGTGGTTGCCACGCCGAGCCGGGCCGCGGCGTCCCGGTACACGGCCAGGGCCGGTTTCAGCTGCCGCGAGTGATCCACCGATAGCCGGGCTGCGAACAGCCCGGCGAGGCCGGCGTGTTGCAGCTGGGCTTCCATGGCCGCCGGTGCGGAATTGGTAAGCGCCACCAGCCGCAGCCCGGCGTCGCGCAGCCGCTGCAGAGCCCCCGGCACTTCCGGGTGGGGCGGCAGGCTGCGCATGGTGTCCGCCAGCCGCTGGCGCTCGGCGTCCCCCAGGGTGACACCGTGGCGCCGGGCCACCGACTCCAGGGCGGCGGCGCCGACCTGGGAGAAGTCGTGGTAGCGCTCGCAGAGGGTCACCACCATGGCGGTGCTCAGCACGCTGCGGAACCAGTCCACACGGGCCGATGCGGAGCCGAATAGATCCTCGAAGACGGGATCGAGGGCGCCCAGGTCCAGCAGGGTTTCGTTGACGTCAAACACGATCACGCGCGCCATGGCTTGCCTCCTGCCCTTGCCAAACGAACTTCGCCGATCCGGGGTCCGGCTGCATCCAGTATGGCCGCCCTGGCGGCCTGTCGGGCTATGCTTGCGCGTGTCCCCCCGCGTCCCCTCGGAGTGCCTTGCATGAGCATGCGACTGTTGGCGTCCCCCACCTCGCCCTACGCCCGTCTGGTGCGGGTGGTACTGGCGGAGAAGCGGCTCCTGGAGAAGATCCAGGTGGAGATGGTGGACCCCTGGTCCAGCCCGGATTCCCTGCTGCAGGTGAACCCGTTGTGCCGAATACCCACGCTGATCACCGAGCACGGCCTGCCCCTGACCGAGAGCGCCCTGATCGTCCTCTACCTGGAGCACAGTTTTGCCGAGCCGCCGCTGATTCCCCCGCATTCCCTGGAGTCGGTGATGCGCCGCCTGGGCCTCAGCCAGGGGATCCTGGACGCCGCTGTGGCCGTGGTGGCCAACCGCCGCTTCCGGGGCGAGCAGGCGGACTCCGATCCCATTGTCGCCCGGCGCCTGGCGGCCCTGCCCCAGTTGCTCGGCAAGGCCGCCGAGGTGGCGGGGGGTGACCCCGGGGCGCCCGACTTGGGGGATCTCGCGCTGGTGGTGGCCGTGGAGTACGTCGGTTTCCGGCTGCCGGAGCTCGACTGGAGCGCTCAGCAGCCGGTGCTGGCGGGCTGGTGGAAGGCGCGTCGGGAGCGGCCCTCGTTGGCCGCCACCCGGCCCGGCTGAGGCTCTGGGGAACTCCCGGGCCGGCGTCCTGCCCAACACGGCGAAAGGTGTTCGGAAACGGGGCAGGGCGGATGAAACCATTTCGTGTCCACCGGCGTGCGGGCGCCGGGATCCTTCTGGCGCTGGTGCTTGCGCTGGTCCAGACCGGCTGTGCCACCTACGGCGAGCGGGTGGCACCGGTGCCCCTGCCCGCCGGCCAGGCGGATGCCGTCGAGGTGGCGGGTGCCCAGGTTCTGGGTACGGCCTTCGTGGAGCCGGCGGCGGCCCGGGAGGCCTTCGGCTTCGACATCCGCGGCGCCGGGCTGTTGCCGGTGCAACTGGTGATCGACAACGCCAGCGGCGAGCGCCTGCTGATTCAGCCGCAGCAGACCTTCGTGGTGGACGCCGACGGTTCCGCCTGGCCGCTGCTGGCGGCGGATCGGGCCGCCGAGCGGGTGCGCCAGTCGGTGGCCGCGGGTGAGAGCATCCGTAGCGGCGCCCGGACCTCGCTGCTTACCGGCCTGGCCGGGGCCGTCGCTGGCGCCGCCATCGGCATCGTCGGCGGCGGGGGTGCCGGTGAGGCGGCCGGCAAGGGGGCAGCCGCCGGCGCCGCCATCGGCGCCATCGGTTCCGGCGCCCAGCGCTACGGCGAAGTGGGCCGGGACATCCAGGACGATCTCCGGCAGAGTTCGATGCAGAACCGGGTGGTGCGGCCGGGCGAGCTGGCCCACGGCTATCTGTTCTTCCCGGGCCACGACGAGGCCAACTCGGCCCGCAGCCTGCGCCTGGCGCTGCAGGTGGGGGAGACCATCGTGGTTCGCGAGGTGCCGCTGCGCCAGGCCAGTCCGCGCTGACCTGGAACTGTCTTGAAGGGCTGGCTCAGCCGCCCCGTTCCGCCGTCGCCTTGCGGGGCGGCGGGTCCTCCCTGGCGGCACCCGGCGGCGCAGTGGCCGGGCCGGCGGAGCGGGCCAGCTGCCTCAGGGTGGCATCGCCCAGCGCCTGCCGGGCGGCCTGGTCCGAGCTCTCCAGCAGCTCCGCTACCGCGGGCGACATCGCCAGCCGCTCGGCCCGGATGCCGGCCCGCTCCTCGTGGTGGCGCAGGGCCTGCAGCACCTCGTTGGCGGTGAGGGCGTCGGGCGGCACCTCCAGCAGGAACACCTCCCGGTCGTCCTCGCCGCTGCTGCGCAACAGGCCGGCGGCCTCCAGCGCCTCCAGCAGCCGCTCCACCGCCTGCTGGGGCAGGCGCAGGGCATCCGCGAGTTCGCTGGCGGTCGGCGGCGGGCGGCGTGCGTAGAGGCGCTGCGCCAGTGTCACCGTCAGTGCCAGCCCCGCGCGCTCCCGCAGCCAGGGGCTGAGCCAGCCCTCGCGGCCCAGGGAGAGCAGCTGGCGCGGGTGCTGGTGGTAGTAGGCCACGCTCGCTCCCACCAGCAGGATCAGCCAGCTGAGATACAGCCAGATCATGAACAGGATGAGCGTGGCGAAGGCGGAGTAGACGGCCGCGTAGTTGCCCGCGTTGGCCACGAAGGATGCGAAACCCCAGCCGGTGGTCTGCCACAGCACGCCGGCGGCCACTGCCCCGGCCAGCGCGGAGGCGGGCCGCACCCGGGTGTTGGGGATGAAGGCGTAGACAAAGCTGAAGGCACCGATCACCAGCAGGTAGGGCACCAGCCGCGCCACCAGTTCCAGCGCCGCGCCGAAGGGCTCGATGGTGGCAAGCTGCTGCAGCCAGCTGGAGCCGAGCACCGAGGCGGTGACCCCCATGGCGGCGAACACCAGTACCGGGCCGATCAGCAGCACGCTCAGATAGTGGCTGAAACGCTGGGCCAGGTTGCGGTGGCGGTGCACCCGCCATGCGTAGTTGAATGCCCGTTCCACCTTCTGCATCAGCGCCACCACCGTATAGAGCAGCAGCGCCACGCCCAGGGCCCCGAGAACGCCGACCCGGATGCGGTCGACGAACTCCACCAGCCGGTTGGTGATCTCGGAGGCCTGGGGGCCCAGCGGCGCCAGGAACTGCTCGAGGGCGGGCTCCACCTGGTTGTGGACGCCGAATGCCTTGAGCACCGAGAAGCTCACCGCCAGCAGCGGGACCAGGGCCAGCAGGGTAGTATAGACTAGGCTCATGGCGCGCAGCGTGAGCTGGCCTTCGGACAATTCACGAACCACCGCATAGACGATGCGGGCGCCCTGCAGTGCCGCCGACTCCCACCAGGGCAGCGGCCGCAGGTCGGCCCTGCGCAGCCAGCGGGTGAAGCGGTGGCCCAGGTGGCTCAGAACGCGCAGCTGCACGGCCTGTCTCCGTCGCACGCGCCGGGTCCGGCTCTCGGTCGCGATGGGGTGACGAATTGCTGGTTCAGGAAATCAGCCTCTTGTGGCGGGCTTGGCAGCGTAAGTTCGACCGGCTGCTCGCCTGCATTCTGGCACCCGGCGGGCTCGACTGCATGTCAGCCGTGCCCAATCCCTGGCCAGACTGTTATCCGCTTCGCGTTTTCGGCCGGCACCGCGGGTTTAGCATGACGCCTCACCATGCGGGGTGGGGGCGCCGGTCGCGGGCCGGTGCGGCGCGAAAAACAACGACAGGGGCTGGCTGGCGCCTTCCGGCGGCGGTCGGCGGCATCAGGGAGATCCCTTGCACCGGCCGGCGAGCCCGCGGCGTGCAGGGCCATCCAGACAGGGTCTGCCGGGCAGCGCTGAACGGATCAGCGCTCCCCCACCCGGTGAATCGGAGGAGTGCGGCATGTTTGACAGAAGCAAGCGGGGTTCGGGCCCCGTCACCCAGGACACCCCGGTGGACGATGAGCTGGAGCGCGACCGCTTCACGCCCCCCGCCGCATCGGAAACGCCCGGACCGTCCGCGGCCCGGGTGCGCGAGGCCGCCATCATCGGCCCGTCCATCCACATTGACGGCGACCTGCGGGGCGAGGAAGACCTCATCATCGAGGGAAACGTCACCGGCACGGTCCACCTCAAGGACAACAATCTCACCGTGGGCCCCAACGGCAAGGTGCGGGCGGACGTCTACGCCCACAGCGTGTTTGTGGACGGCACCGTGGAGGGTGATCTCTACGGCTCCGAGCGCATCGCCATCCGCAAGACCGGCAACGTCCGCGGCAACGTCGTCTCGCCCCGGGTGGGCCTGGACGACGGCGCCAAGTTCAAGGGCAGCATCGAGATGGACCAGCAGCAGGTGGACGCGGCCTTTGGCCGCACCCGGAACACGTCCAAGCCCGGCGCGGAAACCGGCCCGCGTCCCAGTGGCAGCGGCGAGGCCCCGAAGCCGACTGCGGCCAGCGAGCCCAAGAGCACCGCAGCGGGGGTGGAGAAGCCCCAGGGCGGCACCGCCACCAAGACCGGATCGGCGGGCTAGAACCTCCGGCCGCGGTCGCCCGTGCCGGAGGCATTCCGCAATCCTGGAGTGCATGAATCTGCTGCCGACGCGGGCTGGCATGCTCCGCTGTTCCGTTCGCTGGTGGAAGACCTGCGGGGCGGCGGCCGGCGGGTGGTGCTCGATCTGGGTACCGCCCGCTCGGCCAACCTGGGGCTGTTCCGGCACTTCCGGGTCCGGCTCTACGTGGCCGACGTGGGTGGCAGCCTGCTCGATCTGAGTTCCCTGTCCGACCCGGAACGACTGCGCCGCCGGGCCGAGGCCCTGCTGCCGCGCACCGGCCCCGAACCGGTGGATCTGGTGCTGTGCTGGGATCTGCTGAACTACCTGGGCCGGGACGCCATGGCCGCGCTGATGACCGCCATTGCGCGGCGCTGTCGCTCCGGCGCCCTGGCCCACGGTTTCATCGTCTCGTCCCGGCCCCGCATGCCCCGCGACCCGGGTGCCTTCGACGTGCTCGCGGACGACCGGATCCGCCGCGTGGGCCCCACCGAGCCGGAGCGGCCGGCGCCCCGGTACACCGCCTGGGATCTGGACCGCTGCATGCCTGACTACGTGGTGGACCGCTCGGTCCTGCTGCAGGACGGGCGCCAGGAGTACCTGATGCGGCTGCGCACGCCGCCGCGCTAGCAGCCTGTCCGACTTAACCCTAATATTTCAAAGATTTGCACAGATCTCGCTTGTCTCTTGGCCCCACAAGGAATCTTTTCTCAGCCGACGACGCCGGATGCGGCGCGTTGCGCCTTATCCGGCCTACGCGGGCCTCGGCCCGGCCGGCGGCCCGGGCGAAGGAAGCATGCCGAATAAGCGAAGCGCATCCGGCGTGAGGTCGGGTGCTGCCGATCCCGTTAATCCGTGTTCATCTGTGGCCGCCGACTTTCGCGAGCTTTAGCCGCCGAGCGCTTGGCCGATGGGCGCTGACCCCCCCCCAAGGCAGTAGACTTCAGGGTCGGCTCCCAGAAAAATCCTGCCCCCCATGACCACTGACAGGCAGCAGTTCGTCGCCGGCCTCACGGCCATGGCTCCGGTGCTCCCGGGCGTGGTGCCGTTCGGCCTGACGGCAGGCATTGCCGGGCTCGATGCCGGCCTGGATCCGCTCGCTGCGTTCAGCATGTCCTTCGTGATCTTCGCCGGCGCCTCCCAGCTCGCCTGGGCCCAGCTGGTGGGGCAGGACGCCCTGCCGCTGGTTGCGGTGGCCACGGCGCTGATCATTAACCTGCGCATGGCCATGTACAGCGCCTCCCTCGCCCCCTACCTGGAGGACCTGCCGCGGCGCTGGAAATGGGGGCTGGCCTATCTGCTCACCGACCAGGCCTATGCGGTCAGCATCGCCCGCTTTGTCCGCGAGCCCCAGGCCCCGGGACGTCACTGGTACTACCTGGGGGCGGCTCTTCCCCTGTGGCTGGTCTGGCTGGCTGCCACTGCCGCCGGGCTGCTGCTGGGGGCCGGCGTGCCGCCCCACTGGCAGCTCGGTTTCGCTGTACCGCTGGTGTTCCTGGCCTTGCTGGTGCCGGCCATCCGGGACCGCCCGTCGGCGGTGGCGGCCCTGGTGGGAGGCGGTGTGGCGGTGCTGGCATCGGGGCTGCCGTTCAACCTGGGTCTCACCGCCGGCGCGGTATCCGGAATCGCCGCCGGGGTGGCGGCTGAGGGCTGGCAGCAGCGGCGGAGCGCGTCGTGAGCTCGGCCGCCGTCTGGACCACCATGGTGGTAATCGGGCTCGGCACCTTCCTGCTGCGCCTGTCCTTCATTGGCCTGCTGGGGCATGGGCGGCTGCCCGAGGGGTTGCAGCGCTCGCTGCGCTACGTGCCGCCGGCGGTGCTCTCCGCCCTGGTGCTGCCGGCTCTGCTCGGTCTGGGGCATGGTGGCGGGGATCCGGAGCCGGTGCGCTGGCTGGCGGGAGCGGCCGCCGCGCTGGTGGCCTGGTGGCGGGGTAACGTCATCTGGACCATGGCGGCCGGCATGGGCGTGCTCTGGATCGGCACGGCCCTGACCGGCACCTGAGGCCGCCAGGCCGCGGCACTGTTCGCTGGCCCAAAAAAGCCGGCCCAGGGGGCCGGCAAGAGGAGGAGATCGTTGGATCGGGGTCGGATGTCAGGTCCGCACAACCCTCAGAGTCGGCGGGCCGCCTGCGGCGGGTGATCCGTGCCGGTCCTGGCGACAGGAGCTCCGCGGGCCCGTGCGCTGGTCGCGAGATGCCCGGCGGCGGTGCCGCCGCCGGGGAGGCTCCATGGCCGGCAGGCCGAGTGCCCCGGTGTGGTGGACGGGCTCGCGGGGGTTCATGGTGATTTGCTATCCGCTGCTGGGCCGGTGACCCGATCCTCATGTAGTGCAGCTTAAGAGGATGACGCGCTGCGGAAAACCGCTTGGGCGGCACAATGCCTGTGACGCCGCGGCACAGACCCAGGAGATTTGCGGTCAGGAAGGGGCCAGCCGGACCCGGAAGCGGCAGGTTTCGTCCCCCACCGCCCGGCAGCGATCCTCGTTCACCTGCACGGAGGTGAAATGGGGTGAGGCCTCCAGCAGCCCCTCCAGCAGGCCGCTGAGGAACCAGCAGTGGTCCAGTTCGGCGCCGAAGGTCAGGTCCATGCTGTTCAGGTAGCGCCGGGTGAAGCTGGAAAGGGGCACTTCCAGGGCGTCGTCGCCGGTAACCTGCGCCTGGGCCAATCGGTCCAGGGCTGGAACCGCGACATTCTCCAGGGCCTGACCCAGGTCCAGGGACGCCTCCAGGGCGGCTCGGTACCCCGGTGCCAGGGCCGCGCCCAGCCGCCGGCCGAGTTCCCGCTGGGGCCCCTCCCGGTTGTCTGCCGGCAGTTCCAGTTCGAAGGCCTCGAAGCGGGGCATGATGCGGGGGTAGTCGGCCACCATGTCGGCCACCAGCTGGTCGCTGATCTCCACCGTGGCCTGCGGCGCCGGGGCGGGCTGCGCCTGGGCGCCGCCGACCTGGCCCGCGCCGACGGGCTCGACGCCCAGCACGCCGCGGATGCCTTTCAGCCGTGCGGCCAGTCCTTCGGGATCACTGAGCGTGCCGCTCGCCTCGATGACCATGCGGCGAGCGCCGGTGGCGGGGTCTTCGTGACTGCGGTGGCGCTCGAAGTTGAGGCCGAAGCGGCGCAGGGAGGTCACCGCGCTGGAGAGAATGCCGGAGCGCTCCTCCACGGTGAGGATGACCGTGACACTGGCCATGATCGGGGTCCGCCCTCCAAAAGCCCCCCGGGAGTCTGTGCCGTATGAATCGTGCCAGGCGAGAGTGGGGCGCTCGCAACGGTGCGACCTTCTACGGCGCTTCCCAGAGCGCGAGTTCGCCCGTTCCGTAGGCGGAATCCAGCTAGTTTACTGCTGGTTATGTGAATATTTCGACAATTATTCTCAAACATAGCGCCGGACCTGCAACGGTGCAAGCCCGCTCCCCGGGGCGGCACCGCCGGGCGCGGACGCCGGCCTCGGCGATTTTGGCGCCAGAGGCTCGAAGAGCATATGTTCCGCTATCGGCTGGCGGCGCCCGCCCGTCCCGGTTCACAACTCCAGCGGTCGGGCGACATACTTCCCGGCTGGCAGAGGGCCCCGCGGGTGACCCGAAGGAGACGCCCATGGATCAGGCCGCGGAGATGGTGATTTTCGTGCGTGCGGTGGAGGGCGGCAGCTTCTCCGCGGCCGCCCGCAGCCTGGAGCTGACGCCGTCGGCGGTGAGCAAGCAGATCCGCCGCCTGGAGGACCGCCTTGGGGTGCGCCTGTTCAATCGCACCACGCGCCGGATCCGCCTGACGGAGGCGGGCCGGACGTACTACGAGTGCTGTGCCCGGATCATCGGCGAGATCCGCGAGGCGGAGGAGGCGGTGACCTCGCTGAGCCGCAGTCCCCGGGGCACGCTGCGGGTCTGCGCCACGGTCGCCTTCGGGCGGGTTGAGGTGCTGCCCCTGATCAACCGGTTCCTGCTGCGCTACCCGGAACTGGGCATGGAAGTGGACCTGACCGACCGCCCGGTGGACCTGGTGGAGGAAGGCCTGGATGTCGCCATCCAGTGGCGCGAGCAGATGGACGATCCGTCCCTCATCGCCCGCCGGCTGGCGGTCAACCGGCGTATCATCTGCGCCGCCCCGGACTACCTGCGCCGCCACGGCACGCCCGCCACCCCCGAGGATCTGCAGCACCACAACTGCCTGACGTTGAACGAGGTGTCCCAGTTCAACGACTGGGAATTCGAGGACGCCGAGCGGGGCCGGCGGATCCTTCATGTGCGCGGCAGCTTCCGCGCCAACACCGCCGATGCCCTCTACGAGGCGGCCCGGGCGGGGGTCGGGCTGGCGCGGCTGTCCACCTGGCTGGTGGCTTCGGACATCCGCAGCGGAGCGCTGGTGGCGGTGCTGCCCGAATACCGGCATGAGCAGTCGGCCTATTATGTGGTTTACCCCCACCGCCGCCATCTCTCTCCCAAGGTCCGGGCGTTCGTGGACTTCCTGGTGGAGCAGTTCACGCCGGTGCCGCCATGGGAACGGGACGGGCTCGAACTGATCGCCTGAGCGTGGGAGAATCCGCCGGCAACCTCAGCCCATGCCCCCAGGGGGGACTGCGCAATGGCGAGAACGCCCGTCACCATCGACGCCCGGCCCGTAGCCGGCACCCGCGACAGCCAGCCCCTGCTGCCCTGGGCCGGCTGGCTGCCCTTCCTGCAACTCGAAGTGGTCTACGCCGAGGCCCGGCTGGAAGGGGACCGTGTTCTGCTGAGCGGCGCACGGCGGCGCTACCAGGGCGGCACCGTCACCGAGGAGCGCTTCCAGGGCGAAGCGGATGCCGAGGCCCTGATGCAGGCGCTTGCCACGGTCCAGCAGCAGTGGCTGGAGGCCGCCCAGGCCATGCAGCGTCGAATGCTGGGGCTGATGTTCCCCTGGCTGCGCTGATGCCGACACTGGCCAGGCGGCGTTCGCCCCGAGCCCCCTTCGGATCCCCGGAGAGCTTTCCATGACCGATCCGCTCCAGGTGAACACCCGGGAAGGGGTGTGCACCCTGACCCTGAACCGCCCCGACAAGCGCAATGCCCTGAACCAGTTTCTCTACGCGCGCCTGACCGAGGCCCTGGCCAGGGCGGCCGGCGAGGAGCGGGTGCGGGTGGTGCGGCTCACCGGCGCCGGGCCGGATTTCACCGCCGGCAGCGATCTGGCCGAATTCCGCGAGCTGGCCCGCAGCGGCGGCGAGCTGCGCGGCTCGGCACTGCTGGAGTTCCTGCACGCGGTGGTGGATTTTCCCAAGCCGCTGGTGGCCCAGGTGCATGGCAACGCCGCGGGTATCGGCACCACGCTGATGCTGCACTGTGACTTCTCCCTGGCCGTGGAGACCGCCCGCTTCGTCACTCCCTTCGTGGCCCTGGGCGTAGTGCCGGAGTTCGGCAGCTCGCGGCTGCTGCCCGCCCTGGTGGGCCACAGCCGGGCCGCGGAGATCCTGCTGCTGGGCCGGGCACTGACCGCCCGGGAGGCCGAGGCCCTTGGGCTGATCACCCGCAGCTGCAAGCCCGGCTCCCTGGACGCCGAGAGCTGGGCGCTATGCCAGCGGCTGGCCGAGCTGCCCAGGGGCGCGTTATCCGCCTCTCGCCGGCTATTGCGCACCGAGGAATTCTGCCGGGAGTTGCACCGGGTCATCGACCAGGAGGCCGAGGTGTTCTCCCGGCAGATGCAAAGTCCCGAGCACCGGGAGGCCGTGGAGGCATTCCTGAGCCGCAGCCACTGAAGGCCGAACCGGCCTGCGGCAGTCCAGGACAAGACCCCGTCAATAAGGAGACCAACAAGATGAAATCTGCCAGACGCGGATGGCTTTTGCCGATCACCCTGGCCCTGCTGCTGCCGGCCGCCGCCCTGGCCGGTGGCCAGGGCGGCTGGACCCTGACCCCGGGCGTCACCGGTCATTTCTATGACAGCGAGCGCAATCTCGACGACGCCGTCGGCGGGCGCCTGGGGGTGGGCTACGACTACGGACGGCGCTGGGGCGCCGAGCTGGTGGCCGGGTTCACCCCTACCGAGGCGGACGATGCCGACGTCGACGTCAACCAGCTCCGGCTACAGCTGGACGGCCTCTACCACATGCTGCCGGAGGCCTCGCTGCAGCCCTACCTGGTGGGCGGCGCGGGGGTCTCCCAGTTCAACCCCGATCGCGGCACCGAGGACTCGGACCTGCAGTTCAACGCCGGCCTGGGCCTGCGCTATCTGCTGGGCAACGGCTGGCTGGTGCGGGCCGATGTGCGCGACTACTACGCCCCGGAGGACGGCGAGCACGACCCCGCGGTGATGCTGGGCGTGGGCTACCTGTTCGCAGCCCAGGCGCCGGCTCCCATGACCTCGCCGCGCCCCGAGCCGCCGCCCCGGGACAGCGACAACGACGGCGTGCTGGACGCCAGCGACGCCTGCCCCGCCACGCCGGCCGGGCAGCTGGTGGATGCCAGCGGCTGCCCCATGGACGGCGACGCGGACGGCGTCGATGACGCCGCCGACCGCTGCCCGGACACGCCCGCGGGGGCGCCGGTGGACAGGCAGGGCTGCCCCCTCGACAGCGACGGGGACGGCGTGGCGGACCATCTGGACCAATGCCCCGACACCCCGGCCGGCGCCCGGGTGGACGATCAGGGCTGCCGGGTCGCGCTGGAGGAGGCGGTCAGCATCCGCCTGGCGGTGAACTTCCCCACCGACAGCGCCCAGGTGGGGGATGAGTACCTGGCGGAGATCCAGCGGGTGGCGGACTTCATGCGGGAGTATCCGGACACCGAGGCAGTGATCGAGGGTCACACCGACAGCGCGGGTGCCGCCGATTACAACCAGCGACTCTCCCAGCGCCGGGCAGACGCCGTGCGCCGGGTGCTGGTGGAGGAGTTCGACGTGCCTGCGCAGCGGGTACGGGCCGTGGGCTACGGTGAAACCCGGCCCGTGGCGGACAACGACACCGCTGCCGGCCGCGCCCAGAACCGCCGGGTGGTGGCGGTTCTGGAAGCCACCGCACAGCGCTGAACCTCGGCGGGCCCGGGCGCCGGTGTCGCCGGCGCCCGGGGGGCCGTTACCAGGTGCCGGTGTTCTCCATGGACGCCCAGGGCTCCCGGGGCGGCAGTGCTTCGCCCCGCTGCAACAGTTCGATAGAGATGCCGTCGGGGGAGCGCACGAACGCCATATGACCGTCCCGGGGAGGACGGTTGATGGTGACCCCGGCGTCGGCCAGGCGCTGGCAGAGGGCGTAGATGTCTTCCACCCGGTAGGCCAGGTGGCCGAAGTTGCGGCCCCCGGTGTACTGCTCGGGATCCCAGTTCCAGGTCAGTTCCACCATGGGCGCCCGGTCTTCGCGCGCCCGCTGCTCATCCTCCGGGGCGGCCAGAAACACCAGCGTGAAACGCCCCTTGTCGCTGTCCTTGCGGCTGATCTCCCGCAGACCGAGCTTGTTGCAGTAGAAATCGAGGGACTCGTCCAGGTCGCTGACGCGCACCATGGTGTGGAGGTAGTGCATGGCGTGATCTCCTTACCGGCGATAAGTCTGCCGGGGAGATGGCGCCGGCCGCGGCGGAATGCAAGGCACTGCGCCCGGCGGCTGGCGGCGGGGCGTCAGTGGGGGACGGCAGGACTCAGCACGACCCGGTGCTGGCTCTCCTGGCTGAGTTCGTAGGGCCGTCCGCTGAACCGGAACTGGCGGACGATACGGTCGGCCTCGTCGTGGATGCTGCCGACATCCCCGATGAGAATGATGCGACCCCCCTGGTACTCGATGCGTAGTTGCCGAACCATTGTGCTGCTGGCCATGGCCCCCACCTCCAAGCTGGAAAACCCGATGAACGACGGCCTGTTCATTACTGTTAGCGGCGGAAGCGGCCGGAACCCGAGGCTTCCGGCGAGTAAACCGTCGCCCCGCCATCCGATGGGGAAACGTTACCCTGTCTGCTGTCGGTAAAACGCTGACAGAGGTCAAATCCCGGAAAATGCGGCCGCCGGCAGCCTGACCCAGGTCAAGAACCGGGCGAGGCGCCGGCGTGGGGCGCGAGGAATGCGCGCAGATCCCGGGCCAGGCGGACCAGGGCGCGGTTGGCGGCGGCGGCGGCGCCCGCCGCGTTCCGCGGCGCCGGTTCGCTGACCCGAAACCGGCGGCTCGCCAGCAGCAGCCCCCGTGGCGGGGACGTCAGAGTGGCCTGAAGCGCCACCACCAGGCGGCTTGTCGATGCGTCGTCGTCGAATACCTGCTCGAGGCGCAGCAGCCGCAGCTCGAGGCGCAGGTCCGCCTGCGCAGGTCCGGGCGAGGGCAACACGGCGCGAAACAGCCCGCTGGCCGCCAGGTCGGCGGCGAGAGCCTCGGCGGCCAGCTGCGCCGGTGGCGCCGACCAGCGGCTGTCCCGGTAGCGGCGCAGCCTGGGCCCACGGTCGCGGTACAGCAGGTCGGTGGTCCGGTAGGCGGCGGCGGCGGACGGCGCGTCCACTAGCAGAGTCAGTTCTCCGGGGGCGGCGGGCTCGACCGGCCCGGGATTACCCTCCAGCAGGAACTCCCGGGCGGGCGGCTCCGGCGGCGGCAGCAGAGAGGCGCAGCCCGCGGCCAGGGCGGCGCCTGCCAGCAGCGCGGCGGTCGGCAGCCAGTGCTTCACCGGGCCGCCTCGCCGGGGCCTGGGGCCACCGGAGCGCGCCCGCGGATCAGCTGTGAAGGATCCTGCTTCAGGGAGATAAGCAGGCTGTCCAGGCGGCCGGCCGCCCGGCCCAGGTCGGCCAGCACCGCCTCCAGCTGCGGCAGGGTGGAGCGGTTGAGGCGCTGCAGGCCCCGCTGGCCGGCTTCTCCAGCCGCGCCGCCCTGGCGGGCGGCGGCACTCAGGGCGTCGGCGCTGGCCCGGACCTGTGCCAGGGTGGTGCCGGCCGATTTCAGCACCCGGGGCAGGTCCGCCACCGCGGCGTCGGCTCCGGCGGCCAGCCGCTCCAGCCTCCTCAGCAGGCGCCGGCTGTCCTCCACCGCCCCACCGCCCTGGGCCACCAGGGCGTCCACCGCCGCCAGAGTGCTCTGCAGTTGCCGCGTCACCTCGTCCATATTCCGGGTCACGCTCTCCAGGTGGTCCAGCGTCGCGGTCACGGCCTGCCGGTTGTCGGGGCCCAGCAGGGTCTGGACATCCTCCAGCACCCGCTCCAGGGAGGTGAGGCTGTTGCTGGCCGACTCGGCGAGGGTGTCCAGCCGGGACGGCTGGGACTCCAGCACCGGGTAGGGTTCGCCGGATGGCGTCTGCGGTGCCTGGTCCGGCGAGCCGCCCTTGAGCTCGACGAAGGCGATGCCGGTCAGGCCCTGCTGGCCGATGGTGGCGCGGGTATCGGCGCGGACTGGGGCATCCGGCCGCATCGCAAGCACGATGTGTACCCGGCCCGGTTGGCTCGCGTCCAGCTGCAGGCTCTGCACCCGTCCCACCTCTACGCCGCTGAAGGTGACCGGCGCGTCGGCCCGCAGCCCCCCCACCGAGTCGTCGGTGTACACGGAGTAGCGCACCCATTCGGTGGATGAGAGCCCGGCGCTCAGCCACAGGCCCATGAGCACCAGGGCGCTCGCCAGGGCCACCACGAACAGGCCGATCAGCACATGGCTCAGCCGGGTATTCACTGGGCGCGCTCCTCGGCCCGGCGCATCCGCGGCCCCGAGAAGTAGCGGTGGATCTCCGGGTGCCGGGAGCGGGCCAGTTCGGCCATGGGCGCGACTTCCACCACCCGCTGCTCGGCCAGAAAGGCAACCCGGTCGGTAATCTGCCAGAGGGAGTCCGCGTCATGGGTGACCATCACCACGGTCAGGCCCATCAGTGCCTGGAGCTGGGCGATGAGCGCGTCCAGGGCCGCGGCACCCACCGGGTCGAGCCCGGCGGTGGGCTCGTCCAGGAACAGCAGATCCGGATCCAGGGCGATGGCCCGGGCCAGGGCGGCGCGCTTGGTCATGCCGCCGGAGAGTTCCGCCGGGTACTTGTGTGCGGCATCCGCCGGCAGCCCGGAGAGGCCGATCTTGGCCATGGCCAGCTCCCGGATCAGGTCGCCGGTGAGGCAGGTGTGCTCGCGCAGGGGCAGGCAGACGTTCTCCAGCACCGTCAGGCCGGTGAACAGGGCACCCTGCTGGAACATCACGCCGATGCGCCGGCGCAGGGGGCGCAGGTCCCGTTCACCGCAGCCCGACACATCCACTCCGAGCACTTCCACCGAGCCTTCGGCGGGCCGCCGCAACAGCGTCAGGTGGCGCAGCAGCACTGTCTTGCCCGAGCCGCTGCCCCCGACCACCGCCAGGAGCTCGCCCCGGTGCACGGTCAGCTCCAGGCGGTCGTGCACCGTGGTGGTGCCGAAACAGGTGGTCAGCCCGCTGACCCTGATGGCCGGTAGCTGGTGGGCTTGCGCCATTCTCACAACCCCAGCAGGTCGAAGGCTACTGAGAAACCAGCGTCCGCCAGGATGACCAGGAATATGCCCTGCACCACGGCGGTGGTCGTGGCCCGGCCCACCGCCTCGGTGCCGCCCTGAACCCGCAGGCCCTGGTAGCAGCCGACGGTGGCGATCAGCACGGCGAACACCGGCGCCTTGGCGATGCCGACCCAGAAGCTGCTGGGCGCCACGACCTGGGGTACCCGTTCCAGGAACGTATCCCAGCTCACCGACAGCACGGAGTGGGCCGCCAGCATGCCCCCCGCCATGCCCATCAGATCGGCGAACACCGTGAGCAGCGGCATGACGATCAGCAGTCCCAGCAGTTTCGGCACCACCAGCATCTCGAACGGTGTGATGCCCAGGGTGCGCAACGCGTCCACCTCCTCGGTGATCTTCATGGTGCCGAGCTGCGCGGCATAGGCCGAGCCGGTGCGCCCGGCGACGATGACGGCCGTGAGCAGGGGGGCCATCTCGCGCAGGGTGGTGACCGCCACCAGGTCGACGATGAAGATGTTGGCGCCATAGCTGCGCAACGGGATGCCTCCCTGGTAGGCGATCACCAGCCCCACCAGCATGGACAGCAGGCCCAGGATGGGCAGCGCGTTGACCCCCGCGGTCTGAATCTCGCCCAGCACCTGGCGCCAGCGCAGCCGGTGGGGCTTGAGCAGCCGGGGCAGCGTGTCGGCCGCGGTCTCGCCCACGAACTCGAGGAATCCCGCCAGCAACTGGAAGCGTCCCACGGTCGCGGCGCCGATGTCGCGCAGCAGGCCCCCGGGACGCTCGGGGACGTGCAGCTGGCTCTCCCAGTCGCCGCTGTTGGCCAGCCGGAACAGCTCGGCATTGGCCTTGGTGGCGGAGGCGACCTCGACTTCCACACCGCGTTTGCGCAGGGCGGTGATCACCCGGCAGAGCATCACGGCGCCGGCGGTATCCAGGCGCTCGATGCCCGCGGCGTCCAGCTTCCAGTGGCCGGATTCGGGCAGTGACAGGCGCCGGAACCCCCGGTTCAAATCGGTGATCCCCTCCAGGGTCCAGCAGCCCTCACAGCAGATGGTGGCCTCGCTCGGGTCCAAGCGTACGGTGGCGTTGGTCTTGCACTCACCCGGAGCCGCGGGCCGCTGCCCGGCCACCTCGGAGGCGGCCGCGGACGGGTCCGGGCCTTGCCGGGGTGGCTCGCTGCGCCTGGTGGCCTGCGCCATGGACGTCGGATTCTCTGCGGTTGCTCTGTCGCTAACCCAGCCGCGGCGGCGCGCGCACGGGACCACGCCCCGGTCAGCCCGCCGCCAGCTCAGCGTGGCGGTAGCAGTCCGTGGTGTGGTCCATCACCAGGCCCACGGCCTGCAGGTACGCATAGCAGATGGTCGGGCCCACGAACCGGAAGCCCCGCTGGCGAAGGTCGCGGGAGACGCGCCGGGACAAGGGCGTCTGGGTGGGGACCTGATCCGCCGATTGCCAGTGATTGATGATGGGACGCCCGTCCACGAATGCCCATAAGTAATCGCCGAAACTGCCGCCGTCCTCCAGCAGGGCCAGGTAGGCCCGGGCGTTGTCCCGGGCGGATTCCAGCTTCAGGCGATTGCGCACGATGCCCGGGTCCGCCAGGCAGGCGGCCAGCTGCGCCTCGCCGAAACCCGCCAGGCGCTCCGGGTCGAAGCCCGCCAGGGCGCGCCGGAAGCCTTCCCGCTTGCGCAGGATGGTGAGCCAGCTCAAGCCCGCCTGGGCCCCTTCAAGCAGCAGCATCTCGAACAGGTGGGCGTCGTCGCGGCTGGGCACGCCCCATTCGCTGTCGTGGTAGCGGATGTAGAGCGGGTCGTCGGTGCACCAGGCACAGCGTTGCGGCACGGAGCACTCCCTGAAAACGTGAATGTCCCGGCATCCGGTGGCGTTTGCCCCAAGTCGCCTCGCGACATGGGGCCAACCGGTAGGTCGGCTGCTCCTGGCAGCCGACATCTCTCAGACGAGCCGCTGCGGCCCCCTGCCCCTGCCGGTTGCCGTGAGGAACCGACTACGCCCTCAGGCCAGTCGAATGATGGGCCCGGGCCAGGCCCCTGGTGGGCGCGGGCGGCCGCGTGAGATGCCGCCCGCCCGCGGACCAGGGTGCACCGTCAGTCGACATCCCAGACGCCTCGGTGTCGGTGCCGGGGTCCGTGCCTGACCCAGGGCAACGCCTCCGTGCGACCGCCCAGTGGCAGGTTTCTCCGCAACCTGCCCTACGGCGGGCTGCGAGCGGCCACTCGGCCGCGCCACCCCCGCCGGCCGGGCTGCCTGATCAGTCCTGCAGGTGCAGTGCCACCCGCACGATGCCGGGGTCGTCGGGGCTGGAGTTGCGCTTGAAGCCCAGGCGCTCGCAGACGCGCAGCATGGTCTCGTTCTCCCGCAGCACGTCGCCGAAGATCTCCTTGATGCCGCGGCGCTGGCAGTAGTCGACGATGCGCCGCATCAGCAGCACGCCCAGCCCCATGCCGGTCATGTCGTCGCGCACCAGGATGGCGTACTCGGCGCGCTCGTTGTCCGGGTCGGCGGAGATGCGCACCGTGCCGTACATGGGGGTCTCGCCGGGGATGCCGGGGTCCGTGAGCACCAGGGTCATCTCCCGGTCGTAGTCGATCTGGGTGTAGCGGGCGGCCGTCAGGTGGCTCAGGGTCTTGATGGGCACGAAGAAGCGCATCCGGATCTGTTCCGGGGTCATCTTCGCGAAGGCGTCGTGCAGGGCCGGCTCGTCCTCGGGCAGGATGGGCCGCAGCAGCAGCTCGCGGCCGTCGCCGGTGGCGATGGTCTCCTCCAGCTCCTTGGGGTAGGGGCGGATGGCCAGCCGCTCGCCTGGGGACTGCTCGGTGGCCGCTACCTTGATGCGCGCGTCCAGGGCCACCACGCCGTATTCGTCCGCCAGCAACGGGTTCATGTCCAGCTCCGCCACCTCGGCGATGTCGGTGGCCAGCTGGGCGGCGCGGATCACGGTCAGCGCGAGGGCGTCCAGGTTGACCGAGGGCAGGCCACGGAAGCCCTTCAGCTGCTCGAAGATGCGGGTGCGGGAGAGCAGTTCGTGGGCCAGCTTCATGTTCAGGGGCGGCAAGCCCAGAGCCTGGTCCCGTACCACCTCCACGGCGGTGCCGCCCTGGCCGAACAGCACCACCGGGCCGAACTGGGGGTCGGTGGTGACGCCGACGATGAGTTCGTAAGCTCCCGGCCGGTGCACCATGGGCTGCACGCTGAAGCCCTCCACCCGGGCGTTAGGCTTGTGTTCCGCGACCTTGTCCAGCATGTGCCTGGCGGCGTTGCGGGTGGCGGCAGGGCCCGCCAGGTCCAGGGCCACGCCGTCCACGTCGGACTTGTGGGTGATGTCCGGCGAGAGGATCTTCACCGCCATGGGGCCGCCGAACTCGGCGGCGATGGAAGCCGCCTCCTCGGGGGTGCGCGCCACCCGGGTCGGCACCACCGGCACCCCGTAGGCGGCCAGCACCTCTTTGGCCTCCGGCTCGCTCAGCCACTCGCGCTCCTCGCTCAGGGCCTGCTGGATCACCTTGCGCGCGGCGTCGATGTTGGGGGTGAACTCCACGGGCACCGAGGCCGGGGTCTCCAGCAGGTTCTCCTGGCTGCGGCGGTAGTTGACCATATGGGTGAAGGCGCGCACCGCGGCCTCCGGTGTGCTGAAGGTTGAGACGCGGTTCTCGGCGAACAGCCGCCGGGCCTCCTGCTGGGCCTGGTCGCCCACCCAGCTGGTGAGCACTGCCGGGCGGGGCTTGCCGTAGGGCCGCTGGCGGATTTCTTTCACCACCTCGATCACGCCGCCGGCGGCATCCGCGCTGTCGGTGATGGCGGTGGGGCAGTTCAGCACCAGGATGGCGTCCAGCTCCCTGGCCTCGGAGAGGATCTTCAGGCTGTCCGCGTAGCGCTTGCCCGGGGCGTCGCCGATGATGTCCACCGGGTTGCCCTTGGACCAGGTGGGCGGCAGCACCTCGTTGAGCTTGCTCACGGTTTCCGGGCTCAGTTCCGCGAGCCGGCCGTCGTGGTCCATGAGGGCGTCCACCGCCAGCACGCCGATGCCGCCGCCGTTGGTGAGCACCGCCAGGCGGTCGCCGTGGGCGGGCTCGGCGGTGGCCAGGGTCTCCACCGCCGCGAACAGCTCATCCAGGCTGTAGACCCGCAGCATGCCGGCGCGCCGGAAGGCGGCGTCGTAGACGGCGTCGGCACCCGCCAGGGCGCCGGTGTGGGAGGCGGCTGCGGCGGCGCCGGCGGCGTGGCGGCCGGCCTTCACCACCAGCACCGGCTTCATGCGTGCCGCCGCCCGGGCGGCCGACATGAACTTGCGGGCGTCGGTGATGGCCTCTACGTAGAGCAGGATGGCCCGGGTCTCGGGATCGTTGGCCAGGTAGTCCAGCATGTCGCCGAAGTCCACGTCGGCCATGTCACCCAGGGACACCAGGTGGGAGAAACCGATGTTGCGGCTGGCAGCCCAGTCCAGCACCGAGGTGACGATGGCGCCCGACTGGGTCACGAAGGCCAGCCGTCCCGGCCGCGGCGTAACATGGGCGAAGCTGGCATTGAGGCCCACCCCGGGCACCAGGATTCCCAGGCAGTTGGGACCGACGATGCGCAGCAGGTGGGGCTTGGCGGCATCCAGCATCTGCTGTCGCAACTGATGGCCCTTGTCGTCGCCGCCTTCGCCGAAGCCCGCGGTGATCACCACGGCGGCCTTGGTGCCTGCCTCCGCCAGCTGCCCGACGATGCCTGGCACGCTGTCCGGAGGCGTGCTGATCACTGCCAGGTCGGGGACCATCGGCAGGCTGTCGATGTCCGGATAGGCCAGCACCCCGTGGATGGCCCGCTCCTTGGGGTTGACCGGCATGATGGGGCCCTCGAAACCCGACTTGAGCAGGTTGCGGGCCAGCACCGAACCCACTGACTGGGGCCGGCGGCTCGCCCCGATCAGGGCGATGGACTCGGGTTTGAACAGGTGCTGCAGGTTGCGGATCGTCATGAGCGGGCGGTGTCCTTAGCTCCGGGTGCGTTACGGCCGCGCACATTAGCGCATATGCTCCGGCCGGCTGTCTTGCGCTGCATCAATATCGGCCGGGCGTCAGCGGGCATGATAGGGGGCAGGGTAATTGATATGCCACTTTTACAGGAGCTTAATGAACTTGAATGGGACAGGGGTACGAAGGAGCCGCAGTGGTCAACGAGGCACGCCAGAGCGTCTGGGAGCAGGCCCGCGCCACCCTTGACGGTCTCCCCGGCGGGGGGCTCAACATCGCCTGGGAGGCATTGGGCCGACACGCCCACGGGCCCGCTGGCGAGCGGATCGCCCTGCGCTGTCTGCCGGAGCACGGTCCGCCGCGGGAGTTCCGTTACCGGAAACTGGCGGAGCAGGCGCATCGCTTCGCCGCGGTGCTGCAGCAGTGCGGCCTGCAGCCCGGCGAGCGGGTGTTCGCCATGCTGCCGCCGGGCCCGGAGGTGTTCGTGGTGGCCCTCGGGAGCCTGCACTTCGGGGCCGTGTTCTGTCCTCTGTTCGCGGCTTTCGGACCGGAACCCGCAGCGGCTAGGCTGGCTGCCGGAGAGGCCCGGCTCCTGGTCACCACGGACGCCATGGCCCGGGGCCGGCTGGCTGGGCTGGCGGCCCAGGTCCCGGGGCTGCAGAGGGTACTGACCTGCCGGGGCGACCCCGCCGGCCGGGACGCCCTGGAGGGGCTGCTGGAACAGGCCACTGCGGGCACTGCGCCGGCGCCCACCGGCCCCGGGACCCCGGCGCTGCTGCACTTCACCAGTGGTACCACCGGCCAGCCCAAGGGCGCGCTGCACGTCCACGAGGCCGTGGTGGCCCACCTGGCCACGGCCCGCTCGGTCCTTGGACTGCAGCCCGGGGACACTTTCTGGTGCACGGCTGACCCGGGCTGGGTGACCGGCACCTCCTACGGCCTGATCGCCCCCCTGGTGGTGGGCGCCACGGTGCTGGTGGATCAGGCGGGTTTCGATCCGGTGCGCTGGGTGGAGCGCCTGGATGCCGGCGAGGCGGACGTCTGGTACACCGCGCCCACGGCCCTGCGCATGCTGCGCCGCCACGGCGTGAAGCGGCAGCACCGGGACGCCGGGCCGCGGCTGCTGGCCACGGTGGGCGAGCCCCTGGACGCAGCGACGGCCCGCTGGTCCGCCGACCAGCTCGGGCTGGCTCCGCGGGACACCTGGTGGCAGACCGAGACCGGCGCCATCATGCTGGCGTCCCGGGACGGCACCCCGCCGGGTTCCATGGGCCGGCCGGTGGCGGGGGTCGAGGCCGCGGTGATGCAGCCGGGAGCAGACGGCCGGCCGGTGCCTGCGGCCGGTGAGGCGGCCGGGGAACTGGCCCTGCGCACTCCGTGGCCGTCGATGTTCCGGGCTTACCTGGGCCAGCCCGAGCGCTACCGGCAGTGCTTCGAAGGCGAGTGGTACCTGACCGGCGACCGGGTGCGTCGGGACGCCCGGGGCTGGTACTGGTTCCTCGGCCGGGGTGATGATCTGATCAAGACCGCTGGGCACCTGGTGGGGCCCTTCGAGGTGGAGGCCGCCCTGCTGAGCCACCCGGCGGTGGCGGAGGCCGGTGTGGCGGGGCGACCCGACCCGGTCGCCGGCCAGGTGATCCGGGCCCACGTCACCCTGAACCCCGGCTGGCAACCCGGAGACGATCTGTCACGGACGCTGATCGCCCATGCCCGGCGGCGGCTGGGCTCGGCGCTGGCGCCGCGGGAGGTGCGCTTCGCCGAGCGCCTCCCCCACACCCGCTCCGGCAAGATCGTGCGCCGCGCCCTGCTCGACGCCGCGCCGGACGCCGGGCAGCAGGGGAACAACTGACACCAATGGCAACGGAGGATGAACCGGTGGACGATGACAAGCTGCTGCAGGCAGTTCGGGATGCGCTGGCCGAGGTGGCGCCGGAGGCGGCGGTGGAGCAACTCGACCCGGAGCGCAGTTTCCGGGATCAGATGGAGATGGATTCCATGGACTTCCTGGATTTCGTGGCCGCCCTGGAGAACCGCCTGTCGGTGAAGATCCCGGAGGAGAAGTATCCGCTGCTGTCCAGTCCACGGGGTTGCGTGGAATACCTGCGCAAGGCGGCGTGAGGGGAAGGACTGGGCGGAAGTGGGCATTGGCACGTGCCGGGGTTTGGCGCGGCCTTGCCGGATGCGGCGCTGCGCGCCTTATCCGGCCTACGCGGGCCGCGCTCCGGCGTCGAGAGGGGAGCGTAGGCCGGATAAGCGCAGCGCATCCGGCATCTCCGGGCTACAGCCTGAGTACGCGACAGGCGTTGCGATGGGGCCGCGCCGTTCCCGAGACTCACCGAGTACCTAGTACCTAGTACCTAGTACTCAATACCCAGCCGTCCCGGCCCCCTACAGCCAGTTCTTGCGCTTGAAGTACACGAACGGGGCGATGGCGGAGAGCACCATCAGCACCAGGGCCATGGGGTAGCCCCAGGGCCAGTCAAGCTCAGGCATGACGTCGAAGTTCATGCCGTAGATGCTGGCGATCAGGGTGGGAGGCAGGAACACAACCGCCACCACCGAGAACATCTTGATGGTCTGATTCTGCTCGATGCTGATGAATCCCTGGGCCGCGTCCATCAGGAAGTTCACCTTGTCGAACAGGAAGTTGTTGTGGGGGATCAGGGACTCGATGTCGCGCAGCAGGTCCCGGGCCTCCTCCCTCTGGGTGTCGCTCATGCCGCCGCGGCGCAGCAGGAAGACCAGGGAGCGCTGGGTGTCCATGAGGCACAGCCGGATCTTGCCGTTGATATCCTCGTAGCGGCCGAGCTCGTCGATGGCGTCTTCCAGGTCGCAGTCGTTTTCCTCCAGCACCAGCGCGCTCACCCTCTCCAGGCCCTGGTAGACATCTTCCAGCGTGTCGGCCAGGTACTCGATCTTGATCTCGAAAACCGACAGGATGATGTCAAGGCAGTCGCGGGCCACGTCCGGGTTGCGCCGGGCGCGCATGCGCATCAACCGGAACGGGGGAATTTCCCTCTCGCGCACCGTGAACAGCCGTGCGCCGCTCACGGTGAAGCCGATGCTCAGGTTCCGGTAGCGGCCCTCGGATTCGTGCAGGAACAGCGAGTTGATGTGCAGGCCGGTTTCGTCCTGGTAGCAGCGGGCGCTGGCTTCGATTTCCTCCACATCGTCGGTCTCCGGCAACTGCTGCCGGTAGAGGGCCTCCACCTCGGCGCGCTCATCGTCCTCCGGGTCCACCAGGTCCACCCAGATCGGCTGGTCGCGCCGCCGCGCGCCGCTGGGCAGTTCAATAGACTTGAGGCCAGCTGCTCCGAGGGAGTAGACGTTGAGCATCGGGGTCGGGCCTTCATCCTGTGCGGGTGCGGCGGGGTCGGAACGCGGCAAGTGTACTCGGGGCGCCGGTACCGTCCAACCGGTGTGCCGCGGGCGGCCGGCGGGCGATGGGGGGTGCGGTGCTGGAAGTGACCAGGCTTGAGCCAGGGGGGCTGGCGCCGGTTTCCCTGATTCTGGGGGCCGGCGAATGCGTCACCCTTGCGGGGCCCTCCGGCTCCGGCAAGACGCTGCTGCTGCGCGCCATCGCCGACCTGGATCCAGTGCCCGGCGCGGTGCGGCTGAACGGCACCGCGCGCGAGGACATGCCGGCGCCGGAGTGGCGCCGGCGGGTTGGCTACCTGCCGGCGGACAGCGGTTGGTGGGCCGACACGGTGGCCGAGCACTTCATGGCGCCCGATGCCTGCAGCGCCAGCGCCGCCGCGCTGGGTCTGGCCGCGGGCTGGCCCCACTGGACGGTGGCCCGGCTGTCCACCGGCGAGCGCCAGCGCCTCGCCCTGCTGCGCGCTTTGGAGGTGGCGCCCGAGGTGCTGCTGCTGGATGAGCCCACATCCGGGCTGGATGTCCAGGCCACGGCTGCCGTCGAGTCGCTGTTGCAGGCGCGCCGCAACGAGGGTCTGGCACTGCTCTGGGTGACTCACGACCCGGCCCAGGCGGAGCGGCTGGGAGGCCGCCGCCTGGTACTGCGCGACGGCCGCCTGGAGGCGCCATGAGCGGCTACCTGCGGCTGGATACCCTGGATCTGCTGCTGGCCTCCCTGCTGGTGCTGGCCAACGGCGGCCTGTCGCTGGCGCTGCGCCTGGGGCTGGAGCGCCAGCTGCTGGTGGCCACCATCCGCATGACGGTGCAGTTGGCCCTCATGGGGCTGGTGCTCAGGGTGCTGCTCACCACCGTCTCGGCGTGGCTCACGGCCGCGGCCGCCCTGGCCATGGTGCTGTTCGCCGGCCACGAGGTCGTGGCCCGCCAGGGCCGGCGCTTCCGCGGGCGCTGGTCCTACGGCCTGGGGGTCAGCAGCATGGCCCTGGCGGCGACCCTGGTGACCCTGTTCGCCCTCACCACCCAGATCCAGCCGGATCCCTGGTACCACCCCCGCTACACGCTGCCGCTGCTGGGCATGGTGCTGGGCAACACCATGACCGGAATCGCCCTGGGCCTGGATACCCTCACCGCTACCGTCAGCCGGGAACAGCGCGCCGTGGAGGCACGGCTGTGTCTGGGCCAGTCGCGCATGAGGGCCCTGCGCGGGCCCGCCCGGGGCGCCCTGCGAACGGCCCTGATGCCCACCATCAATGCCATGGCCGCCACCGGGCTGGTGGCCCTGCCGGGCATGATGACCGGCCAGATCCTGGCCGGGGTGGACCCGGTGGAGGCCACGCGCTACCAGCTGCTGGTGATGTTCCTGATCGCCGGCGGCACTGGCTTCGGCGCCACGGTCGCCGTGCTGGGCGGTCTCTGGCGGCTCAGCGATGAACGCCACCGGCTGCGCCTGGACCGCCTGGAGCCCCCGAGGGGCTGAGTGGGTGTTTGCGAAACGATCAGGGCCCCTGACCGCTCTCCACGCGCCCCACCGCGGGCGCCGCGCCGCAGAGGCTCCGGGCCCGCTGAGCATGCCTTCGGACACCACCACCGTAGCCCCACGTTGCGAAGAAACGTGGGGGTCAGCGTCTCGAAGGCCCCGGTGTCGATGGCTGGCTCCGTGCCTGGCCGAAGGCAAGGTTTCCATGCCGCGGCCCGATGGCACGTTTCTGCTCAACGTGCCCTACGACGGGCTTCGGTCGGGCCCGGGCGGTTCCCAACCCCCCGCGCCAGCGGCGGGTGCCTTCCGGCCGCTGCTGGCAAGGGTTGACAAGATTCGTGCCGCCGGCGGTGGCCGAAGCGGAAGTTGTGGTTGACATCTCGAAATACCCCCGGTCGGGAAAGTTATTCTCGAATTCGGATGCACGCATTAGTGAACGGCATCCGGTACACCCGAAGAGAGTGGCGATGCAGGGAACGACCGGTTTGGCGGCAGTGGTTCTGTTACTGGGAGAGCTGAGTCTGGCCCTTGGGGCAGGCTGTGCCGTCCTGGGCTGGACCGTGCTGCGCCACCGCCGCACCCTGCGGGCCGGCCGGGTGGCGCGCCGCCAGGGCCAGGCGGAGCGCAGTGCCTACCAGGGCTATCTGCACCAGCAACTGGCGGCAGCTCGCCGTGGGGCTTCCGGGGACGCCCCCGGGCCCCGGCGCCTGCTGGTGGAATACCTGGAGGGAGAGCTCAAAGTGCTGGCCGGGGCGGGCGCTGACGGCGATCCGGGCTGGGCGCTGCGGCACGCCCACGCGGTCCAGGTCATCGAGAAGCTGCGGCAGCTGCAAGCGACGCCGGCTGCGGCCATGTCGCCGCCCGCCAGCGGCGAGGGTGATCGCGTCCGCCGCCTGGAAGCTTATCGGGAACGGTTCAACCGCCTGCACGGCCATGCCCTGGAGGAGAGGGCCGCCAGCAGGGAGCTGCGGGCGGGGTTGCGGGAGGAACTGCCTGGCTCGCTCCGGGCCCGGGAACTGCTGGAGCGCTACGAGCGCCGGCGCGGGCCACTCGACGGTTTCCTGGAGGCGCCGGAGGTCGATCCCCTGGCCCGGCGGCACCGCGCCGGCCCCGAGGCCGTGGATCCCCGGGGGCGGCTGCGGCGGACACGGGTGCTGGTGGACGCCAACCAGCGCGAGATGGACGTCCAGGGGGCGCGCCAGCGCTCGATCCTGCAGGAGCAGGACGTTCTGATCCAAAACCTCAAGAGCAGCCTGGAGGCCGCGGAGAGCGCAAGCGATGCCCAGCGCGAGCGCCACCTCCGCCAGGTGAAGGCGCTGGAGGAGAAACTCCGCCAGGCGGAGCTGTGCACGCAGACGGTCGAAAAGGAGAGCCTGCGGCGCCAGCGGGTGATCCGGGACCTGCTGAAGCGCCTGGAGGCGTCCCAGCAAACTGCGGCCGAGGTGCAGGGACTGGAGGACACCATCGACCGGTTCTGCGAGCAGGCCGTGGAGATGCAGGGCCGGGTCCGCTCCCTGGAGGAGCGCCTGGCCCGGGCCGATGCCGAGGTGCTGTTGCTGAAATCCCGGGACGCGGAGCCCCTGCCTGAGGCCAGGCAGTGAGTTCCATGGCGCCGGTGGGCCAGAAGCTGCGGGTCGCGGTAGTGTCTCCGGCGCCGACGGTCCGCAACCTGCTCCAGCGGGATGTGAAAAGCGCCGGCCATGGCTGCCGGACGGCGGCGTTGGCCGAGGCCGGCGCGCTGCTGGTGGACTGGGTGCCGGACGTGCTGCTGCTGGACCCCGGCCGTGGCGAGTCCGCCGTGGAAGACCAGCTGCAAGGCCTGTCGGTCTACGCCGGCGGTGTGCCGGTGGTGCTGCTGGCCGGTCCCGACCTGCTGGCCTGGGCCCAGCAACAGATAGACCGGTACCGCATCGCCGGCGTACTGCAGCGGCCCTGGCGGGCCACGGACCTGGCGAGCCAGATCCAGGCGGCCGTGGCCACCCGCACGTCGTCGGCCCGGGCCGACGACGGACGTACTGGGCTGGGCAGCGAGCTGGCCGTCGGACTTCCGGGCGAGGCGCCGCCGCCTGACAGCGATTCCACCCGCCTGCTGCTGCCCTTCTTCCAGAGCCTTTCCACGCTCACGGCGCTGTGCCGGGGGGCCCACGGCCGGCGGGTGGCCTCCATGCTGTGGGATTTCGGCAGCTACCTGGGGCTGGCGGAGGCCTCGCTGCGGGAGCTCTCCCTGGCGGGGCTGGTGCACGACCTGGGCGAACTGGACCTGCCGGAGGAGCTGCGCCGGCTGCCGGAGCACCAGCTGGCCGGTCCCGAGCTGGAGGCTTTTCGCAAGCACCCCGAGCGGGGGGCCGGGCTGCTGGAACGGCTGCCGGGCATGAGCCGAGTGGCGAGCTATGTGCGCTGCCACCACGAGCGCTTCGACGGCAAGGGGTTCCCGGCGGGCCTGGCCGGCGAGGCCATCCCGCTGCCGGCCCGGCTGCTGGCGGTGGCCGACCGCTACGACGAGGCGGTTCACGGCGGCATGTTCGTCACACGCCTGGACCGGGCCGGTGCTCTGCGATTCCTCGAGGAAGAAGCCGGCCAGCGCTTCGATCCGCGCGTCGTGCGCAGCTTCATGCACTGGCTGCGCCATCGCGACGAGGCCGAGAAGGCCGGCAGCTTCACTCTGCCCCTGGCGGGCCTGCGCCCCGGGATGCGCCTGCGCCGGGATTTGCGCACCGCCGACGGCGTGCTGCTGGTGCCGGCGGGCCACCGCATCAGCACCCAGCTGCTGCAGCGCCTGGCCCGTCTGGACGCCGCCGCCCAGGCGAGTCTGCGGGCAGAGGTGGAGCCGAGCGAGGGCTGAGTCCAGGTAATCGGCCGGCAGACACTCAGCCCGGTGTAGCCGGCGCCACCAGCAGCATCACCGCAGGCAGACTGCCGGCCGCCACCAGGGTCTGCAGGGTCAGGATGCGTGCCAGCAGGGCGTGGTCACCCCCCATCTGGCGGGCGAGGATGTAGGCCGACGGCGCCGTGGGCAGGGCCGCGAACAGCACCAGTACGGCGGTTTCCAGAGGGTCCAGCCTGAGCAGGCCCGCGCTGACCCAGGCGATGGCCGGCATCACCGCCAGCTTCAGCACCAGGGCGCTGCCCATGGCCACGCCCTCAGTGCCGGCGCGGCGCAGCTGCAGCCCGGCCCCCACCGCCATCAGCCCCAGCGGCAGGGCCGCCCGGCCGATGATCTCCAGCACCCCGTCGCTGCCCAGGGGCAGTCCGATGCCCGAGAGATTCAGGGCGATGCCGGCGGCGCAGGCCAGGATCAGGGGATTGCGCAGAATGCCCCGCAGCGTGCCCGCCACGGACCCCCGGCCGCCGGCATGGCGGCTCAGCACGGCCACGCAGAGCACGTTCACCAGAGGGATCAGCAGGGCGATGGTCAGCGCCGCCACCGCGGCGCCCTGATCGCCGAACAGGGCGAAGGCCGAGGCGACCCCGACATAGGTGTTGAAGCGGATGCTGCCCTGATAGACGGAGGTGAAGCCTGGCCCGGCCACTCCCAGCCAGGGCCGCAGCACCAGCACCAGCACGGTCATGGCGGCCAGGGTCGCCGCTACCGCGGCCGCCATGGGCAGGATGCGGCCGCCGTCCACCGAGGCGGTGCCCAGTTTCTCCACCAGCAGCGCCGGGAACAGCAGGAAGTAGGTGAGCCGTTCCAGCTGCGGCCAGAAGCCCGCCCCGGGGAAGCCCGCCCGGAACAGGGTGTGGCCGACAGCGATCAGGGCGAAGATCGGCAGCAGTGCCGCGAGGATGGACAGGGCGTGGGGTGCGGAGATCATCGGGAAGACGTGTATCTCACCATCCCCAGGTCCGGATCAGTGCCTGCAGGCCGCGGCGGCTGCGACGAGTTCCGGCCCGATCTGCTTCTCGAACTGCTCCCACACCGGCTTCATCACCTCGACCCACCACGCCCGCTGGCGCGGAGTCAGCTCGATGATCTCACTCTCGCCGGAATCGATGATCAGCTGCTTGTGCTGCGCGTTGATCCGGTTGGCGAGGCTGTTGCCGTAGTCGAGGGCGTCGGCCAGGGCCCGCTCCACCTCGGGGCGCACATCGGCGGGCAGGCTGTCCCAGAACCGCCTGGAGGTCACCACCAGGTAGCCCAGGTAGCCGTGGTTGGACTCGGTGATGTAGGGCTGCAGCTCGTGGAACTGCTTGGAGTAGATGTTGGACCAGCTGTTCTCCTGGCCGTCGATGGCGCCGGTGTGCAGCAGCGTGAACACCTCGGCGAAGGGTTTCTGCACCGGCGCCGCGTCCAGCGCCTGGAACTGGGCGCTCAGCACGTCCGAGGACATGACCCGGAACTTCAGGCCCTTCGCGTCCTCAGGCACGCGCAGCGGCCGACTGGCGGAGAGCTGCTTCATGCCGTTGTGCAGGTAGCCCAGGCCGGTGACGCCCTTGTCGGCCATGGAGGCCAGCAGGCCCTGGCCCTTGTCGCTGGTCTGGAAGCACTCCACCGCCTTGACGTCCTCGAACAGGAACGGCAGGTCGAACAGCTGCAGGCTATCGGTGAAGGGGCTCAACTTGGACAGCGCCGGCGCCGCCAGCTGCACGTCCCCCAGCCGCATGGCCTGCACCACGTTCTCGTCGGTATAGAGCTGGCTGTTGGGGTAGACCTCGACCCTCACCCTGTCCGCGCCGACGCGCTCGTGGACCAGGTCGCGGAACTTGTTCGCCATCCGGCCCTTGGGAGTGTTCTCCGCGACCACGTGGGGGAACTTGATGACGACTGGGGCGGCGTTGGCCGAAGTTGCCCAGGTGGCGGTCAGCACCAGGGAAAGTGCGAGGGCAGTGGCGGTGCGGCGCATTTGGCGTCTCCTCCTCACCGGGAAACACAGCAGAATAGTCGGTTTGTGCAATGCAGAAGCCATTTGACCCAGGTCAATGGGTGCTGATGCGAAATCTTACAGTTTGTTGCAGAACGACAGCACGGCGCCTGCCAGTGCACCGCGCCGGAGCAGCCGGCCCCGGCCGCGCGGCCCTGCCCAGTCGAACAACATTGCAACCAAGGCAGGAGTAGGAACCATGCAGCACAACAAGGCTATCGCAGCCTCAGCGCTCGCCGCTGTCGCCGCCCTGGGGACATCCGCCGGTGCCTTCGCCGCCGGTCAGGGGGATTTCCTGGTGCGGGGTGGCTTCGCCATTGTGGACCCCAGCTCGGATAGTGACACCTTGCCTGGCACGCAGGTGGGCGTGAGCGTCAAGTCCGGCATTGCACTTGGCCTCACCGGCGCGTATTTCATCACTGACAACATCGCCGTCGAGCTGCTGGCGTCCACGCCCTTCCAGCACGATATCAAGGCCACCGGTAGCCTGGGCGGTAACAGCGTCGATGGACTGGACGTGGCTGACGTGCGCCACCTGCCACCGACCCTGAGTATCCAGTATCACATCCAGAGCGGCGGACCGATCCGGCCCTACGTGGGTGTCGGCGTGAACTTCACCCGCTTCTTTGACGACGACCTGGAGCAGGAAACCCGGGCGCTTGGCTTCAACGACATCGACCTGGAGAACTCCTGGGGCGTGGCGGCCCAGCTCGGGGCAGACTATGAGCTGGCCAACGGCTTTCTGTTCAACACCGCCGTGCGTTTCATCGACATCGATACCGACGCCCGGCTCAACAACCCCAACGGCGAGGACCCCGAGCTGGACGTGGAAGTCGACCCCCTGGTCTTCGAGGTGGGCATCGGGTACGTGTTCTGACGGCGCCGTAGTCGCCGGTGGTCACGCTGGCTGCCGTGGGTGTTGACGCCGGGCCTTAGTGGGCTGCGGCGCCGGGTAACCCGACCGTCGCGACGCTGGGCGGTGCCGGCCGGGCTTCTGCCGGTCCGCCCATGCAGGTATCGTCGGCGGCCATGACGGCGGCAGTCGAAGCACGGCAGCGTGTCGAACTGGCCTGGCATCGGCGCCGGGCCAGTCTGCTTCTGCTGTTGGCGGCTGGCGTGTTCCTGGGGGCCCGAATCGGCCTGCCCCACGGTTTCTGGCCGGGGCTCATCGAGGCGGCGGCCGAGGCGGCCCTGGTGGGGGGGCTGGCCGACTGGTTCGCGGTGACCGCCCTGTTCCGCCACCCCCTGGGCCTGCCCATCCCCCACACCGCCATCATTCCCCGCCAGCGCGATCGCCTCGGCCAGGGGCTGGGCCGGTTCGTGGAGCGCCACTTCCTGGATCCCCAGCTGATCTCCGCCAAGCTGGCCAGTCTGGACCCCGCCGGGCGCCTGGCCGGCTGGCTGGAGGAGCCCCGCCACGCCGAGGTGGTGGCGGACCGGGTGCTGGCTGCCGCGCCGTACCTGCTGCAGGGACTTGGCGAGGAACGTCTGCGCGGCCTGGTGCGCCGGGCCGTGGTCGGGCGGCTGCGTCAGCTCGACCTGCAGCCCCTGGTGGTCCGTGGCCTGGTGCTGCTGCAGGAGTCCCCCTACTACCAGAGCCTGCTGGACCGCCTCGCCGCCGCCGGCCGGGAGGCCCTGCGCGCCAACCAGGACCGCATCCTGGCCGCGGTGAGTGCCCGCAGCCGCTGGTGGGTGCCGGAGCGCCTGGACCGGCGTCTGGCCCAGGCCATCGTGGAAGCCCTGGAGGAGGCCCTGGACGCCCTGTCCCGGCCGGACCACGAGGCCCGCCGCCAGCTGGATGCCGCGCTGCGCCACGCCCTGGAGCGGGCCGCCGCCTCCGAGGCCCTGGGTCGTGAGCTGGCCCTGGTGCGCGACCGGCTGCTGGCCGGGGCCTCCACCGCCGAGCAGCTCGACGGCCTCTGGGACGGGCTGCGCCAGGCGGTGCTGCGGGAACTGGACACCGAGCGTTCCGAGCTGCGCCCGGCCCTGGTGCTCGGGCTCCAGGGGGTGGGCGAGGCCCTGCAGCGGGATCCGGTGCAGCGCTCGCGCCTGAACGCCGCCCTGGCCCGCTTCGTGGAGGACTACGTCACCCCGTTCCGGGCCGAGATCGGCCGTTTCATGGCCGAAGTGGTCTCCGGCTGGGACGCCACCACCGTCACCGACCGCCTGGAGCTGGCCGTGGGGCGTGACCTGCAGTACATCCGCATCAACGGCACCCTGGTGGGGGCCTTGGCCGGCAGCGGCATCTATCTGCTGGTCTGGGTAGCTGGCATCTGATCATTGCAACGCGGGGGCGATGAGGTACTGCGTACGAAGTGCTGAGAGGGTGTTTACAAAATCAGGCGCGCCGGAGCGCGGGGTGGGGATCCCGCCCGGCGCCGACCGAAGCCCGCCGTAGGGCAGGTTGCGAAGAAACCTGCCAATGGGCGATGGCATCGGTACCGCGGATCGGTTCGGGCACGCGGGCTCGGCGATATGCACTTGGCGTTGGCGACGCTGGCCCCCACGTTTCTTCGCAACGTGGGTCTACGGCGGCGGTGTCCAAGGCCTTGCCGAGGCCCGGAGCACGGCTGGCGCCGCACCCCATGAGCGGTGTGGAGAGCGATGAGGCGCGTAAATTAGTTTGTAAACACCCTTTGAGTACTGAAGACGTATTGGCGACATCGCTGGTCGCGCCACATGCTAAACCCAGCACTCAGGCCGCCCGCCGAGCGGCTGGAGGACCCCATGACCGACCGCGACGCCCTCAGCCAACTCCCCACCCACCGGGTCGAGAACCAGCCGCCGCCCCTGCCCGAGGCCAACAGCTTCACCAGCGACACCCCCCTGGCGCAGGCGGTGGCCCGGGAGGCCCCCGCCTGGGTGGCGCACTGGCTCACGGGGCTGGGGGAGCGCACCGGCAGCGCCGAGGCGGCGGGGCTGGGGTGGGCGGCCAACCGCCATCCGCCGGAGCTGCAGGCCTTCGACCGCCACGGCCGGCGCGTCGACCGGGTGATCTACCACCCTGCCTACCACCAGCTGATGTCCCTCGCGCTGGGTCGGGGCGTGCACAGCATCGCCTGGCGCCGGCCGGGGGAGGGCGGCCAGGTGGCCCACGTGGCGGCCATCTACCTGCTCACCCAGGCGGAACCGGGCTTCTGCTGCCCGGTGACCATGACCCATTCCGCCATTGCCGCCCTGCGCCGGGAGCCGGGGGTGGCGGACCTGTGGGAGCCCATGATCCTCACCGATGACTACGATCCGCGCGCGCTGCCCGCGACCGAGAAGCGCGCGGTTACCATCGGCATGGCCATGACCGAGAAGCAGGGTGGCTCGGACGTGCGTGCCAACACCACCGTGGCCGAGCCGCTGCAGGCCCCGGGCGAGTATCGGCTCAGCGGCCACAAGTGGTTCTGCTCCGCGCCCATGTCCGATGCCTTCCTGACCCTGGCGCAGGCTCCGGAAGGACTCAGCTGTTTCCTGGTGCCGCGCTTCGCACCGGATGCAACCCGCAATCCCATTTTCATCCAGCGCCTCAAGGACAAGCTGGGCAACCGTGCCAATGCCTCCTCCGAGATCGAGTACCACGGCGCCTGGGCGCGGCGGGTGGGCCAGCCGGGCCGGGGTGTGGCGACCATCATCGAGATGGTGCAGCAGACCCGGATCGATGCCGCCGCCGCTCCGGTGGCCCTGATGCGCCGGGCCGTGGTGCATGCCGTCCACCACGCCCGCCACCGCCGCGCCTTTGGCGAGCGCCTGCTGGCCCAACCGTTGATGCGCGCGGTGCTGTCGGATCTGGCCCTGGAAGTGGAAGGGGCTACCGCCCTGGTGATGCGCCTGGCCGGCGCCTTCGACCGCGCCGGCCGGGATCCGGCCGAGCGGCAGTTCGCCCGCATCGCCACCGCCGTCACCAAGTTCTGGACCAACAAGCGGGCCGCGGGCCACATCGCCGAGGCCATGGAATGCCTCGGCGGCGGCGGCTACGTGGAGGAATCGGGCCTGCCGCTGCTCTACCGGGAGGCCCCGGTGAACGGCATCTGGGAGGGCTCCGGCAACGTCATCTGCCTGGACGTGCTGCGCGCCCTGCAGCGCGAGCCCGACGCCGTGGAGGCGCTGCGGGCCGAGGCGCGGCAGGCCGCCGGAGTCCACCCGGCACTGGACGCGGCCCTGGCCGCCCTGGACGCCGAACTGGCCGAGCCCCAGCCGGCCCGGGCCCGTCGGCTGACCGCGTTGATGGCCCTGACCCTGCAGGGCAGCCTGCTGCTGCGCCACGCCCCGGCGCCGGTGGCCGAGGCCTGGTGCGCCAGCCGCCTGGCCGACCATGCGGAGCGAGTGTGGGGCGACCTGCCCCCGGGCCTGGATCTCGACGTCATCCTGAGCCGCGCCTCTGCCGGCTAGCCGCATCGGGTGGTCAGCCGCGTAGGGTGGGCAGAGCGCAGCGAAGCCCACCGTCTTCGCTGCAGCCGCAGGGCAAGTCGCGCAGAGCGCACTGAAGTTGCCGGGCCTGCTGCCGATGCGGTGACCTGAGCCGGCGGGACCGGGCGGTGGCAGGGGAAGGCAGCCCCGCGGCGGCCCTTGCCGGCCCAAGTATTGCGCTGGATCACGGTAGCGAGGTTTTTCCCCTGCGAGACTTGGCCGCCATGGCGTGGTTAGACTACGTCCGGCCCGGGCACAGCCGCATCGCGGCCGCAGCCGCCTGGCCACCCCGGGGCCGGCGCAGAGGGCACCGCGCCGGCCCGGGTAAATTTTTGCATTTACGTTCCACGCCTCGGGCAGGAGCCGCCCGCCAGCGCCTTGGAACGCTTCACTGCGTGTCGTCGCCTGGCAGATTACCGCGGCACCCGGCCTGACGGGCCGGGGGCGTGACGGGGCGCGTGCGTCCGGGTGGGCGGCCGTGGCTGCGTTGGGTGGCGCCCTTGCCGCGCGAGTTCAGGCCGCAAAAAGGAGCACTGGATGTCTCAGACGACCGCGCAGGGCGGTCCGCCGGACGCCGAGGAAGAGGGCGGGGTCGCCGCCGCGAGCCCGGCGCGCTGCATCCGCACCCGCCGGGGGCTGGACCTGCCGCTGGCGGGGGCGCCGGATCAGGTGGTGGAGTCGGCGCAGCCGGCCACCACGGTAGCCCTGCTGGGAGCCGACTTCGTGGGGCTCAAGCCGCGCATGGCCGTGGCCGAGGGCGAGCGCGTGCAGCGCGGCCAGACCGTGATCGAGGACAAGGCCTTCCCCGGCGTGCGCCACACCGCCCCCGCGGCCGGCCGGGTGACCGCCATCAACCGGGGCGAGAAGCGCGCCTTCCAGTCCCTGGTGATCGCCGTGGAGGAGGACGGCACGGCCGGCGACCAGGTGGCCTTCGAGAGCTATCGGCCCTCGGCCCCGCACCAGATGAGCGCGGCCGAAGTGACGGCGCTGCTGGTGGAGTCCGGCCTGTGGACGGCCCTGCGCACCCGGCCGTTCTCGCGTGTTCCGACCCCCGGAGATCAGCCCCGGGCGATGTTCATCACCGCCATGGACACCCGGGCCCACGCGCCTTCGGTCGAGGTGGCGCTGGCCGGCCGCGAGGAGGACTTCCAGACCGGAATCGCTGTCCTGGAGCGCCTCACCCCCGGCCCCACTTATGTATGCGTGGCGCCGGGCTCCCGATTGCCGATGCCGGACCGGGCCAGCGTCGGCGTGGTGGAGTTCGACGGCGCCCACCCGGCGGGGCTGCCGGGCACCCACATCCATTTTCTGAGCCCGGTGGGGCTGAAGCACAGCGTCTGGCACGTGGGCTACCAGGATGTGGCCGCCATCGGCCGCCTGTTCTCCACCGGTCGGCTGGACGTGGAGCGGGTGGTGTCCCTGGCGGGTCCCACCGTGACCCGGCCGCGCCTGCTGCGCACCCGGCTCGGCGCCGCCCTGGACCCGCTGGTGGTCGGAGAGCTGGCCGATGGCGAGCAGCGCGTGGTGTCCGGCTCGGTGCTGGACGGGCGCACCGCCATGGGCGGCGTGCACGGCTACCTGGGCCGCTACCACCTGCAGATCTCCGCCCTCGCCGAGGCCGGCGAGCGGGAACTGTTCGGCTGGATTCGCCCGGGCGGCGAGAAATTCTCCATCTGGCGGGTGGTGGCTGGCGCCTTCCGGCGCGGCGGTGGGGTCAACCTCAACACCAGCACCCAGGGCGGGCGCCGGGCCATGGTGCCCATCGGCTCCTTCGAGCGGGTCATGCCGCTCGACATCATGCCCACCTTCCTGCTGCGCGCCCTGCTGATGGGCGACATGGAGCGGGGCATCGACCTGGGGGCCCTGGAGCTGGACGAGGACGACCTCGCCCTGTGCACCTTCGTCTGCCCCGGCAAGGCCGAGTACGGCCCGTTGCTGCGGCAACTGCTTGAGCGCATCGAGAAGGAGGCCCTCTGATGCCCGGGCTTCGCCAGCTGCTGGACCGTGCGGGCAAGCTGTTCGGCCCCGGTGGCCGATTCGAGCGCCTGCACCCCCTCTACGAGGCGATGGACACCTTCTTCTACGCGCCGGGGGATGTCACCCGCACCGGTGCCCACGTGCGCGACGCCATGGATCTCAAGCGGATGATGATCCTGGTGGTGCTGGCGGCCGTGCCCTGCGTGTTCATGGCCATGTACAACACCGGCCTGCAGGCCAACCAGGTCATCGACCCGGCCCGGGTGGGCGAACTCGAAGGCTGGCGCCACGGCCTGCTGCAGCTGCTGGGCTTCGGCTACGATGCCGGCAGCTTCTGGGACAACCTGGCCCATGGGGCGATGTACTTCATCCCCCTGTACGTGGTGACCATGGTGGTAGGCCTCACCTGGGAGGTCCTGTTCGCCGTGGTGCGGCGCATGGAGGTGAACGAGGGCTTCTTCGTCACCGGGCTGCTGTTCCCGCTGATCCTGCCGGCCACCACGCCCCTGTGGCAGGCGGCGCTGGCCATCAGCTTCGCCGTGGTGCTGGCCAAGGAGGTGTTCGGCGGCACCGGCATGAACTTCGTCAACCCGGCGCTGGCCGCCCGGGCCTTCCTGTTCTTCGCCTACCCGGCACAGATCTCCGGCGATGCGGTGTGGAATGCCGCCCCCGCCGCGGCCCAGGTGGACGGCGTCTCCGCCGCCACGCCGCTGGCCCAGGTCCGCAACGGCATCCCGTTCGACGAGCAGGCCATCAGCTGGTGGGACGCCTTCATCGGTTTCATCCCCGGCAGCCTGGGCGAGACCTCGGCGCTCGCCTGCCTGATCGGCGCGGTGATCATCATGGTCACCGGGGTGGGCTCCTGGCGCACCATCGCCGCGGTGACCCTGGGCACGGTGCTCATGGCGACGCTGTTCAACCTCATTGGCTCGGACACCAACCCCTGGTACGGCGTGCCCTTCTGGTGGCACATGGTCACCGGCGGCTGGGCCTTCGCCACCGCCTTCATGGTCACCGATCCGGTCACCTCGGCGTTCACCAATGCCGGCAAGTGGATCTGGGGGATCACCACCGGCGTGCTGATCGTGCTGATCCGGGTGGTGAACCCCGCCTACCCGGAGTCGGTAATGCTGGTGATCCTGCTCATGAACGTGCTGGCGCCGCTGATCGACCATGGCTTCGTCAGCGCCAACATCCGCAGGAGGCGCGCCGCTCGTGAGTGATGCCCAAGCCCCGACCCTGGACGTCAACTCGCCGCGCTACACGGTGGTATTCGCCACCGTGGTGTGTTTGATATGCGCCGCCCTGGTGGCCACCACCGCCGTGGTGCTCAAGCCCCGCCAGGAGGCCAACGCGCGTCTCTACATGGAGAAGAACGTGCTGCTGGCCGCCGACCTTGCCCAGCCGGGAGAGGCACTCGGCATCCCCGAGGTGAACGCCATCTTCGATCGCTCCATCGAGCGGCGTCTGGTGGACCTGCGCAGCGGCGGCATCCTGCCCGCCGACCCGCAGACCGTGCGCGGCTACGACCAGCGCTCGGCCCGCAACGACCCGGCCACCAGCTACCCGGCGCCGCCCAACGAGGCGGGCGTGCAGCGCCTCCCGGAGCAGGTGCTGGCCTATTTCGTGGTGCGCGGCGGCGGCGTCGAGCAGGTGGTGCTGCCGGTGGAGGGCCTGGGCATGTGGGGCACCATGTACGGCTTCATCGCCTTCGCCGCCGACGGCAATACGGTGAGCGGGCTGACCTTCTACGAGCACCGGGAGACCCCCGGCCTGGGCGGCGAGATCGCCAGCGCCGACTGGCAGCAGCTCTGGGAGGGGCGGCTCGCCTACGACGCCGAGGGCCGGGCGTCGCTGGAGGTCGTCAAGGGCCAGGCGGGGCCGCCCGCCGAAGATCCGTTCCGGGTGGACGGCATCTCCGGCGCCACGGTGACCAGCGTCGCAGTATCCCGGTTGATGCGGTTCTGGCTGAGCGAGGCCGGCTACGCCGAGTTCCTGCGGCGCTTCCGCCAGGGTGAACTGGAAGGAGAGATCCTGTGAGCGCAACCCCAGACCAGGTGGCCGCGCCCCGGCGCCGGCCGTGGTTCGCCATGGGCCCGGATCAGCGCCTGGTGCTGTTCCAGCCCATCCTGCTGAACAACCCCATCGGCGTGCAGGTGCTGGGCATCTGCTCGGCGCTGGCCATCACCACCGCCGTGGACAAGGCCCTGGTGATGAGTGCCGCGGTCATCGTGGTGGCGGTGATCGCCAGCCTGGTGGTGAGCCTGATGCGCTCGCTGATCCCCACGTCCATCCGGCTGATCGTGCAGCTCGCCGTGATCGCCTCCCTGGTGATCGTGGTGGACCAGGTGCTGAAGGCCACTCTCTACGAGATCTCTCTGGAACTCTCGGTGTTCGTGGGACTGATCATCACCAACTGCATGGTGCTGGGCCGGGCGGAGGGCTTCGCCATGGCCAACGGGCCGGGGCTCTCGGTGCTGGATGCCCTCGGCAACGCGCTGGGCTACTCCCTGGTGCTGGTGCTGGTGTCCTTCTTCCGGGAGCTGCTGGGTGCCGGTGAGGTGCTGGGGTTAAGCGTGCTGCCCCTGGTGCGCGACGGCGGCTGGTACGAGCCCAATGGCCTGATGCTGCTGGCGCCCTCGGCGCTGTTCATCATCGGCCTGCTTATCTGGGCGCTGCGCACCTGGAAGCCCGAGTTGCAGGAGGAAGACTGATGGAACACCTGCTGAACCTGGGTCTGCGGGCGGTTTTCCTGGAGAACCTGGCGCTCGCCTATTTCCTGGGCATGTGTTCGTACCTGGCCTGCTCCAAGAAGGTGGAGACGGCCATCGGCCTGGGGGCGGCGGTGGTGTTCGTGCAGACCCTGACCGTGCCCATCAACAACCTGATCCTCAACAACCTGCTGAGCGAGGGCGCGCTGGCCTGGATCAGCCCGTCCCTGGCGGAGATCGATCTCAGCTTCCTGTCGTTCATCATCTTCATCGCCACCATCGCCGCCGCCGTGCAGCTGGTGGAGATGACCGTGGACCGCTTCCTGCCCGCCCTGTACGTCTCGCTCGGGGTGTTCCTGCCGCTGATCGCCGTCAACTGCGTGATCCTGGGCGGCTCGCTGTTCATGCAGGAGCGGGACTACACCCTGGCCGAGAGCCTGGTGTTCGGCTTCAGCTCCGGGCTCGGCTTCGCGGTGACTCTGGTGGCCCTGGCGGCCATCCGCGAGCGCATGAGCTACTCCGACGTGCCGCCGGGCCTGCGCGGCCTGGGCATCACCTTCATCGTGGTGGGACTGATGTCCATGTCCTTCATGGTGTTCTCGGGCATTCAGCTCTAGGCGGGGGAGGAATAAGCGATGCTTTCCATCATCCTCGCCATCGCCGTGTTCACCGGGGTCGTGCTGGCCCTGGTGGGGCTGCTGATGGCCGCCCGCCGGCGGTTGGTGGCCTCCGGCGACGTAAACATCGTCATCAACGACGACGAGTCCTCGCCCATCAAGGTGCCGGCCGGCAGCACCCTGCTGGGGGCGCTGACCGCCAGCCGCATCTTCCTGCCCTCGGCGTGCGGGGGTAAGGGCTCCTGCGGGGTCTGCGATGTGGTGGTGCGGGAAGGCGGCGGCGCGCTGCTGCCCACCGAGACCGGCCAGATCTCCCCCGGCGCGGCCCGCCGGGGCGTGCGCCTGGCCTGCCAGGTGAAGGTCAAGAGCGACATGCGCGTCGAGCTGCCGCCGGAGATCTTCAGCATCAAGAAGTGGACCTGCGAGGTGATCAGCAACCGCAACGTGTCCACCTTCATCAAGGAACTGAAGATCGCCCTGCCGGAAGGCGAAGAGGTGCCCTTCCGCGCCGGCGGCTACATGCAGATCGAGTGCCCGGCCCACCAGCTTTCGTTCCGCGAGTTCGACATCGAGCCGGAGTTCCGCGAGGAGTGGGACAAGTTCGACCTGTGGCGCTTCAACTCGGTGGTGCCGGAACCGGTGGAGCGGGCCTATTCCATCGCCAGCTACCCGCTGGAGCGGGGCTACCTGCTGTTCACCATCCGCATCGCCTTCCCGCCGGAGTACCGGGATGACATCCCGCCCGGCGTGGTGAGCTCATGGCTGTTCAACCTCAAGCCCGGCGACCCGGTGACCGTGTCCGGGCCGTTCGGCGAGTTCCATGCCCGGGATACCGACAACGAGATGTGCTTCGTGGCCGCCGGCGCCGGTATGGCCCCCATGCGCTCGCTGATCTACGACCAGTTGTTCCGGCTGAAGAGCAAGCGGCCCATGACCTTCTGGTACTCCGCCCGGAACCTGAGCGAGGCCTTCTACGTGGAGGAGCTCAACCAGCTCGAGGCCGAGCACGACAACTTCAGCTGGCACCTGGTGCTCTCCGAGCCCCGCCCTGAGGACAACTGGACCGGCCCGGTGGGCCTGGTGCGCCAGCAGGCCTTGCGCAAGTGCTATCTGGACAGCCACCCCGCCCCGGAGGATATCGAGTACTACCTCTGCGGCCCGGACAAGATGAACAAGGCGGTGATCGCCATGCTCACCGAGCTGGGCGTGGAGCGCGAGAACATCATGCTCGATGACTTCGGATTCTAGTGGGGGACCCCGGCGATGCAACAGACGATTGGAACGGTGCTCTCGGCCAAGGCCGGGGGCGAGCGGCTGTTCACCATAGGCGCCGGCGACACGGTGCGCGACGCGGTGGATGCCCTGGTAGAGCATCGCGTCGGTGCGGTGCTGGTGGAGAACGAAGAGGGTCTGATCGACGGCATCTTCACCGAGCGCGACCTGCTGCGCCGGGTAGTGCACGCCCGGCGCGACCCGGACACCACTCCCATCTCCATGGCCATGACCCGCGAGGTGCGCTTCGTCTCCCCGGGCACCACCGTGGAGGCCGCCCTTGCGCTGATGCACGTCAACCGTTTCCGCCACCTGCTGGTGATGGACGGCCCCCGGGTCTGCGGGCTGGTGTCCATCGGCGACCTGACCGATCACCTGCTGCGCCACGGCGAGGGCCGTTTCGAGGCCCAGATCCGGGAGGCGGAAAAGCACCAGCCGGTGGAGAAGGGCGGGGGAGACGAGTCATGAGCACCCTGCTCACCGTGTTCGCCCTGGTGCTGGCGCTGTTGCTGGCCGCGGTGGCCGCCATGGCCATCGGCGTGATGTTCCGGCGGCCCTGCCTGCGGGGCTCCTGCGGCGGGCCCGCGCTGCGCACTGTGAGCGGCGAGCAGATCTCCTGCAGCAGCTGCCCCAACCGCCGCCGCAAGGCCGCCGGGTAGCCCCGCCGTGGGCACGCCGGCGAGGCGCAGCGCCGTGCCGAAGAGCCGGCTGCCGGCCCGGCTGGACGCCCTGCAGAGCGCCTCGGGGCTGTTCCTGGCGCTGTTCATGTGGGCGCACATGTTCTTCGTGGCCTCCATCCTGCTGGGGCCGCAGGCGATGTACTCCGTGGCGCGCTTCTTCGAGGGCGCCTGGCTGTTCGGCGAGCCCTATCCCATCCTGGTCTCCGGCGTGGTGGCCTTCGTGCTGGCGGTGTTCGTGGTGCACGCCGTGCTCGCCACCCGCAAGTTCCCGGCCAGCCTGCGCCAGTGGCAGGCGTTCCGGGAGCACCGCCGGGCCATGCGCCACGAGGACACGACGCTGTGGCTGTGGCAGGTCTACACCGGTTTCGCCATGTTCTTCCTGGCCTCGGTGCACCTCTACACCATGCTCACCCGGCCGGACACCATCGGCCCCTACGGCTCGGCCGACCGGGTGGTCTCCGACTGGATGTGGCCGCTGTACCTGCTGCTGCTGTTCGCCGTCGAGCTGCACGGCTCCATCGGCTTGTACCGGCTGGCGGTGAAGTGGGGCTGGCTGGAGGGCAAGGACCCGCAGCGCACGCGCCGCAACCTCAAGCGCGCCAAGTGGGGCCTGACGGCGTTCTTCCTGGCCCTGGGCCTGCTGACCCTGGCGGCCTACATCAGGATCGGCATCGAGCATCGGGACGCGTACGGCGAGCGCTATGTGCCCGAGACGGTCCAGGAGGCGCGCCCGTGAAGCTCCTCTACACCGACGTGCTGGTGATCGGCGGCGGGCTGGCGGGCCTGCGCACCGCCATCGGCGTGCAGCGCCACGGCCTGGACGCCGTCGTGCTGAGCCTGGTGCCCGCCAAGCGCTCCCACTCGGCGGCGGCTCAGGGGGGCATGCAGGCGAGCCTCGGCAACACCGTCATGGCCCGGGGCGACAACGAGGATGTTCACTTCGAGGACACGGTGCGCGGCAGCGACTGGGGTGCCGACCAGCAGGTGGCGCGCATGTTCGTCCACTGCGCGCCGAAGGCGGTGCGCGAACTGGCCGGCTGGGGCGTGCCCTGGAACCGGGTCGCCAAGGGCGACCGCGAGGCGGTGATCAACGCCGAGCGGGTGGTGATTACCGAGAGCGCCGCCGCCCACGGGCTGATCACCGCCCGGGACTTCGGCGGCACCCGCAAGTGGCGCACCTGTTATACGTCCGACGGCACCGGCCACGCCATGCTGTTCACCCTGGGGGACCAGACGCTCGCCCGGGGCATCCCGGTGCTGGAGCGCCAGGAGGCCCTGGCCCTGATCCACGACGGCGGGCGCTGCTTCGGTGCCATCGTCCGGGACCTGGTCACCGGCGAGCTCACCGCCATGGTGGCCCGGGCGACCTGCATCGCCAGCGGCGGCTACGGGCGCATCTACCGGGTCTCCACCAACGGCATCATCTGCGAGGGCACCGGCATGGCCATCGCGCTGGAGACCGGCGCCGCGGCCCTGGGCAACATGGAAGCGGTGCAGTTCCACCCCACCGCCATCGTGCCCGCCGGCATCCTCACCACCGAGGGTTGCCGGGGCGACGGCGGCCTGCTCCGCGACGTGGACGGCCACCGCTTCATGCCCGACTACGAGCCGGGCAAGAAAGAGCTGGCCTCCCGGGACGTGGTCTCCCGGCGCATGACCGAGCACATGCGCAAGGGCAAGGGCGTGCCGTCCGCCTACGGCGACCACCTGTGGCTGGACATCGCCGTGCTGGGCCGCGAGCACATCGAGCGCAACCTGCGCGAGGTGAAGGACATCTGCCGCAACTTCCTGGGCATCGACCCGGCGGTGGACTGGATCCCGGTGCGCCCTACCCAGCACTACTCCATGGGCGGCATCCGCACCCGCCACACCGGCGAGAGCACCACCCTGGCGGGCCTGTTCGCCTGCGGCGAGGCCGCCTGCTGGGACATGCACGGCTTCAACCGCCTGGGCGGCAACTCGGTGGCCGAGACCGTGGTCGCCGGCATGATCGTCTCCGAGTACATCGCGGAGTTCTGCCGCGGCCCGGACAGCGACATCAACATCTCCACCGCCCTGATCCGCGAGTTCCACCAGCGCGAGCAGGCCAGGCTGCAGGCCCTGGTGGACTCCACCGGCACCGAGAGCGCCGCCGGGATCCGCGCGCGAATGGAGTCCATCATGATCGACAAGGTGGGCATCTTCCGCACCGGCGCCGAGCTCGACGAGGCGGTGGACGAGCTGCGCAGCCTGCTGGAGCGCAGCCGCAACATCGGCATGAAGACCCGCCACACCGGCGCCAACCCCGAACTGGTGGCCGCCTACCGCCTGCCGAAGATGCTCAAGGTGGCCCTGTGCGTGGCCCTGGGCGCCCGCGAGCGCACCGAGAGCCGGGGCGCCCACTTCCGGGAGGACCACCCCGAGCGCAACGACCGCGACTGGCTGAAGCGCACCCTGGCCACCTGGAAGCACGACGACGACCTGCTGCCCAGCCTCGACTACGAGCCGCTGGACGTCTCCACCATGGAACTGCCCCCGGGCTTCCGGGGCTACGGGGCGAAGAACAACATCGAGCACCCGGACACCGCCGCCCGCCAGCAGGAGGTGGATGCGGTGCGCGAGCGCCTGGCCAACGCCGAGCGCTTCGAGTTGCAGGAGGCCCTGATGCCCTTCGAGCACCTGCTGCCCGAGCGCTACCGGGGCCGTAACGAGAGACTGGAGGTGCCCGCCGATGAGTGACGCCCCCGCCGAAGGCCGCGTGCTCGCGATCCGCGTCCTGCGCCACAACCCCCAGGATCCGCAGAGCACGCCGCATCTCGCCCGCTACGAGCTCACCGAGGCCCCGGGCATGACGCTTTTCATCGCGCTGAACCAGATCCGGGACCGCTTCGAGCCCTCCCTGCAGTTCGACTTCGTCTGCCGGGCCGGCATCTGCGGCAGCTGCGGCATGCTCATCAACGGCCGCCCGGGGCTCGCCTGCAGCACCCTGACCAGCACCCTGCCCGCCGAGATCACCCTGGCCCCGCTGCCGGTATTCAAGCTGATCGGGGATCTGTCCGTGGACACCGGCGCCTGGATGCGCGCCATGAGCGAGCGCCTGGAAACGTGGGTCCACGCTCAGGAAGAAACGAACCCCGACCTCCTGGAACAGACCATGGAGCCGGAGCGGGCCGAAGAGGTCTACGAGCTGGACCGCTGCATCGAGTGCGGCTGCTGTGTCGCCGCCTGCGGCACCGCCCGCATGCGCGAGGACTTCGTGGGCGCGGTGGGCATCAACAAGATCGCCCGCTTCCGCCTCGACCCCCGGGATGAGCGCAGCGACGCCGACTTCTACGATCTGCTCGGCGACGACGACGGCGTGTTCGGCTGCATGAGCCTGCTCGGCTGCCACGACGTCTGTCCCAAGGAACTGCCGCTGCAGACCCAGATCGCGTTCATGCGCAGGAAGATGGTGCGGGTGGGGTAGGGCTGATCAGCCGGTATCCATGGCTGCTTCCTAAGTCCGACAGGCTGCTAGCCTCGCGCACCCGGCACCCGCATGGCGTGCACTGGCAGCGGTTGTTGTGTGCCG
>CAZAQB010000003.1:0-3422 GCA_964487155.1 uncultured Ectothiorhodospiraceae bacterium | reverse complement strand
GCCTCGCGCACCCGGCACCCGCATGGCGTGCACTGGCAGCGGTTGTTGTGTGCCGATAGGTGATGCACGATTAATACGTTATGGAATGCCGGCGGAGATTTCGCCATGGCCAGTAAGGTATTGAACGACGTGCGAGAGGACGCGCTGTCCTTATCCCTTGAGGACAGGGCTGCGCTGGCCCGCGACCTCATCGAAAGCCTGGATGGCCCCGCCGACACCGACGCCCAGACCGCATGGGATGAGGAGATCTGTCGCCGGATCAATAGACTGCGGTGCGGCGACGCGACTCTGCTCGAGCCTGAGGACGTGCTCGCGAGGATTCGAGCCCGACTGAAACGGACCTGATGCCCAGAGTCCGTGTTGACGAGGCCGCGGCGCAAGAACTGGCGGAGGCGGCCGCTTGGTATGAGGCGCGAATGCCCGGCACGGGGGCGCGGCTCGTCGATGCGTTCGAGAATACAGTCGCTTTACTTCGGGAGGAACCTTTTCCTGTTGCAGCTATGTCGGGGCACGCAGGTAAACTCGGCGCGAAACGACTCCTCCTTCACCGTTTCCCGTTTGACGTCATTATCGTCGAGGAGCCGGATGAGCTTGTCGTGATCGCTGTTGCACACCAGTCTCGGCGCCCTGGCTACTGGCGAGATCGTCTCGACACATGATGCCTGACCTGATTATGTCCCTGTCTCAGCTGGTCGGCTGATCGAGGCCCGGCGACAGTACCCGGCGCCCAATCGCCCCGAGGGCGGGCCTTCCACAGGGGGCCTCGGGCAGGCGCCGGGGAACAACTCCGGTACCTAAGGCCTCGGTCAGCGACGGCCATCCTGCTGGCCGTCGGGCTGCACCGATTGGTTAGAAGCTGACCGCTCCAATCGTTCAGCCAGCCAGACCTTGATGATCGATTGCCGAGTAACACCAAGGCGACCGGCTTCTTTGTCCAGCATTTCAATCATCCAGGTCGGGAAATCCACATTGACGCGTTTCTGTTCCTGCTTCGGTCTCCGCGCTTTTGACAAGTCCAGGGCGCCAGAAACGTCCTTGCCGTGATCGAAGTCGTGATCGAACTTTCTAGCCTTCATGCATTTGCGCCTCTTCGGGACGAGATCGGCGAACAGAGATAATTCGGATATTGTTGTTGCGGTACGTAATGACACCCGACCAGTGTTTGTCGCTGATCCGCCCAATGACCAGATATCTTGGTTCATCTTCCGTTCGAGCGGGTATCTCCAGTAAGTCCGGGTCGCCCCACAACTGCTGCGCATCGTCAAAATCGATGCCATGCTTGGCAAGATTTTGCGCGCTTTTCTCTGGATCGAACTCGAACCCCGTAATGGTATAAAATATATACCTATCCATCGGGCTCGGCAAGCACCGAGTCCCGCGGCCGCAATTGAGGTCACAGAATGCCCGAGGGCGCATCAGCGGCGGCGCGCAGCGCCGTCTGCTGCATGCTGTCAGCGCCGACTCCGGCCGCGCCTCAGTACAAATGCTGCTGAAATCCAACAAAGACCTCGCGGATCTCACTCGCCGGGCCAAGTTCGCGGACCGCATCCCCCAGGCTGTGGTATTTCAGTTCGATCCCTGCGCACGCGACAGGTTCAGCAGGCGCTGGCGGATGGAGGCGGCGATATTTGCCATCAACGTCCGGCCTCGAGATAGGGGCGCATAACCTTCGCCACACGGCAGATTCCCGCATATTCCAGGAGCTGGGTGTAGTCGGGCCGCCGGCGCATGCGGTAGAGCTCGAGCGCTTCCAGCACCACGTCCATGCCCAGGCTGTTGCGGAAGGCAAAGCAGTCGGCCAGGGTCTTTTCGGGCGCGTAGACGCGGAGTTCGATGCCATCGAGATCGTGCCGCTCGATGCCGCTGGTGAATCGCTTGCCCGAGAAGCGGTAGCCGCGCACCGGCGGGTAGTCCAGCACCGGCAGGCGCGCGTTCCGCGCCACGGCCAGATCAATGCGCCGGGGAATCTGCGTAGTCAGGCCGTGCCGGGCCAGCGCGGAGACCAGGCACAGCACGGCCCCGGGGAAGCGCGTGGCCACCGCCACCAGATCCGGGTCGCTCACGGGGGGCAGCTCGGCCAGTCGGTACAGGCCGCGGCTGACGGGCTCGATCACGCCCTGGTCGCGCAGCTTGTAGAACTGGTAGCGATTGAGCCCCAGCCCCAGCGCCTCGCTCAGGCGCAGCTGGCCGCCGTGGGCGCGAAACAGGGCCACGGGGTTGTCGGAAGCATGGCTGTGTGAGCGTTGGGCGACCATCATTAAGCAGACAAAATGTCGCCATATATATTTATCTGGTGACAGCTTGTCTGATATCAGCCAGACGGTCAAACGCTTCAGGCAGCGGCCGATTCGGGTTCACGCCCCATCCTGCCTCGTTCAGGGCCGGGTCGATCGGCTCGGGGCGGGTTTCGGCTTCGTTGAGCGAGGTTTCAGCCATCGCGCGTCTCGGGTGCCAGCATGTTCATGATCAGGCGGATCATGGTGTCCTTGTTGGCCGGGTCGGATTCCGCCACCAGCAGGGTCAGCGCCGCCAGGCCGACATCGTTGACCACCGGCTCACCGGCCGCGTTCAACAGGCGGCCATTGCGATGCAGGAAATCCACAAACAGAAAGGCGGCGCTGCGCTTGTTGCCGTCGGAGAACGGATGATTCTTGACCACAAAGTACAACAGGTGCGCGGCCTTGGCTTCCACGCTGGGGTAGGCGGGTTCCCCGAACAGGCTCTGGTCCAGATTGCCCAGCAGCGAGGCCAGGCCATCGCCCCGGTCCCGGGCGAACAGCTCGGTGGCCTCGCCGCGCGCCATCAGCTCGGTTTTCAGGCCGTCCAGCGCGGCGCGCGCCTCGTCCAGTGAGAGCAGGGTGCCGCCGGGCTGCGCCTGCGGGTCGGTCAGCAGCCCTTCGTCGTAGCGTTGCAGCAGCAGAAAGGCCTGTGCATAGCGGCTGACGATGTCCACCAGCCCGCGACCGCTGTCGGTGGTCAACTCCGGGCTCTGCGCCGTCTTGCGCACCAGCGCCAGCGCGGCTTCCAGCTCCCGGGCGTTCTCCTCGAAGCGCTGGCGGTTCAGGGTCCAGCCTCGGGTGAGGTGCTCGCGCAGGGTGCGGGTGGCCCACTGGCGGAACTGCACGGCCCTGCGGGAGTTCACGCGGTAGCCGGCCGAAATGATCGCGTCGAGGTTGTAGTGTTTGACCCGTCGACGTACCTGTCGTTGGCCTTCCCGGCGAACGACCGAGGAATCCTCGGTGGTTGCTCCCTCGTCCAGTTCCTCGTCGGCATAGATGTTCTTGAGGTGGAGGCCGATGTTGTCCGTGGAGGTATCAAATACGTCAGCCATCTGCCGCTGGGTGAGCCAGACAGTCTCCTGGTCAGCATCCAGCCGTACTTCGACGGCCTTGTCGGCGTCCTTGTAGATGACGATGGAGTTT
>CAZAQB010000002.1:0-82330 GCA_964487155.1 uncultured Ectothiorhodospiraceae bacterium | reverse complement strand
TGGCCCGGGACGGCGAGCTGGAGTTCGGCGACGTGCTGGGCCAGCCCCTGGGGGTCCGCATCGCCCTTCCCGAGGGCGGCGAGCGCTTCCTCCACGGCCTGGTGACCCGCTTTGGCCAGACCGGCGGCGAGGGGCGCTACGCCGCCTACCGGGCCGTGCTCAGGCCCTGGGCCTGGTACCTCACCCGGGCCTCCGACTGCCGCATCTTCCAGGAGCTGACCGTCCCCGACATCGTCAAGAACGTGTTCCGGGAGCATGGCTTCAGCGACTTCGAGGAGTCCCTGAGCGGCGACTACATCGCCCGCACCTACTGCGTGCAGTACCGGGAGACCGACTTCAACTTTGTCTGCCGGCTGCTGGAGGAGGAGGGCATCACTTTCTTCTTCCGCCACGAGGCGGATCGCCACGCCCTGGTGCTGGCGGACGGCCTGTCGGCCTATTCCACGGCGCCCGGCTACGAGCGGATCCCCTACTACCCGCCGGGCAACGAGGCCCGCCGCGAGCGCGACCACATCAGCGAGTGGCTGCTGGACCAGGAGATCCAGACCGAGCTCTATGCCCTGCGCGACTACGACTTCGAAAAGCCCAAGGCCAATCTGGACGCCAAGGCCTCGATCCAGCGCAGCCACGGCGCCGAGAGCTTCGAGGTCTACGATTATCCGGGCCTCTACAAGGAGAAATCCGACGGCGAGACCCTGGCGGAAGTCCGCATCGAGGAGCAGCAGGCCCGCTTCGAGACCCTGCACGGCCAGGGCGACGCCCGGGGCATCGCGCCGGGCTTCCTGTTCAGCCTCACCAACCATCCCCGGCCCGACCAGAACCGGGAAGTGCTGGTGACCCAGGCCCGCTACGACGTCGACGCCGGCCAGTACGAGACCCAGGGCGGCACCGTTGCGGTGTCCATGCACTGCACATTCACCGCCGTACCCTCGGACCAGGCCTACCGCCCCGCAAGGGTGACGCCCAAGCCGGTGGTCCAGGGCCCTCACACCGCAACTGTGGTAGGCCCGTCCGGCGAGACCGTGTGGACCGACCAGTACGGCCGGGTCAAGGTGCAGTTCCACTGGGATCGGGAGGGCGGCCGCGACGAGAACAGCTCCTGCTGGCTTCGGGTGTCGCAGATGTCCGCCGGCAAGAATTGGGGCGCCATGTTCGTGCCCCACGTGGGCCACGAGGTGATCGTCTCGTTCCTGGAAGGCGACCCGGACCAGCCCATCATCACTGGCCGGGTGTACAACGCCGACAACATGCCGCCGCTGCCACTGCCAGACGACCGCTACAAGAGCATCGTCCGGGATCACTACGGCAATGAAATCCGCATGGACGGAACCCCCGGAGAGGAGCACATCTCCATCTACAGTCCGACTCACAAATCGAAAATGTGGCTCGGGCGCTCGTACAAAAGGATTTCGGAAAGCGACGAGTGGAGCAAGACCTACGGCGACAAATGGTCAGTGCAGGTGGGGAACAAACTTATCTCTACCCTGGGGCTGACGAATTCCATCACGGTAGGCAACGCCCTGTCGCTCACTGTTGGGGCCTCCGAAACGGTGAAGGCCAGCACGGATATCTCCCTCTTCGTTGGCGCGAAGTGGAACTGCTCTATCGGGCCGGAGTTCAACTACTTGGTTTCTCCAAGGTTTACTTGGGGATATTCGGTGGATGTCAAAAAGACCGAGGGGGATTACCGGCGCACCTCGACGTCGGATATCATCCTGGACTCGGACAAGGACGTGATCCTCGCAGGGGGCAAGTCGGATAACACCCTTTTGACGTCCAACGACGAGGAACTCTCGCTCTCCTACGGCAGCGATCCCGGCAACTCCGCGCGCACCGCCTCGGACTTAAAGGTCGATGGAGATGCGAAGTATGCGGCTGGGATGGCTGCCCTAGGCATTGCCACTGCCGTCGGTTCTGCCCTCATGCAGCGGAGCACCATGGAGCAGAACGAGACCGTCGACGCCGACTCCGGAGATACGGTGAGCTTTGAGCACACTGCTCCCATAATGGCGACGATGGGTAGCATAAACGCGGTCGTCGGGTTCGGCGTGTTCCTGGGTAGCCTAGGGTCCGTCAAGTCGGATCGCGATACTCCGCCGCCGCGTCATTCGACTTCCTCGGCAAAGGTGACACTGAAAAAAGAACTGGTGGAGGTCCATGCGGGCTCGGGCCAGGAGTCGAAAATGACGATCAAGCCGCGGCGCATTCGCTCGGATGTCCCCGACGGCGCCTTCGATATTCGGGTAAAGCATTTCAAGGTCAACCAGAACATGTTGAAGGTGGACAAGGTTGCGAAGAAGTTTAGCGTCAAGGCCAAGATCGATCACAAGAACCTGAAAGTGACGTGAGCACCGACGGGCTTCGCCACGGCTCAGGGCGACTTCGCCCCTTATTCTACTGCGGCCGTTGTAGGGAGTACGCCCGCACGAGGCGCCTCGTGCGCGGCGGGCCAGCCTCTGATCCGCCGACTGCCGAGGGTGGCGCAGTATGAAGAGCCTGAAGGCGTTGCAGGAAGATCCAGTCTTGCTGGTCGTGGCTGGCGGCCTGCTGCTGGTGTTCGCGACAGTGACCGTCGGTCTGGTCTGGATGCTCCGCTACGAGGGTGGTCCTGAGCAGGCCGCGGTTCACGACCGGGTTGAGGCCTTCGTTCGCGCCCTGGAGGGGCGCGACATGAACGCCGCGTGGAAGAACATGGCGCCGGAATACCGCTCGGCATCCAGCCGCCAGCGGCTCGCCCAGCAGATTAGCGCGGAACCGCACCTTGCGCGGGTAATCGGGGCCGAGATGGGCCAGTATCAGCGCTCCAGGGGCACTGCGCGAGTATCGGGCATCATACTCAGCGAGACGGGTCAGATCGCTGCCACGGTGCACTTAACTCGTGATGGCGGACGCTGGGGCATCGTACAGGTGGAACTCGCGGGGCGTCCCGCGCTGGAGTTCCGGAACTAGTCCGGACCGCGGTGCGATACCAACTCGGTGCGCCATACATGGTCGGGGCGTGGTTTAGCGTTCATCACTCGCAGGTGATTCGGTGGCCGTATGGAGATAGTCAATCCCACCGCTTTTACCCTGGCCCCCTTGCCCGGACGTATGGGGTTTCCCTGCCATTCCATCACCCTCGTCGCCAAGGCTACCTTGGCGCTGGTCCACGACGGCACCGCCATGGTCGTGGAGGAGCAGCCCTTCCCCACCGGGGACCAGCCCTACCCCGACGATGACGAGGGCACCGGCGCCCCGCGCTACGAGTCCGATTTCGCCCCCTTCAAGCCGGCCGCCGACGTGATGCTGGTGGGCCATTGCCACGCCCCCGGCGGCCAACCCGTGCCCCGCTGCGAGGTGGCGTTGCAGGTAGGCGAGCTGCAGGCCCGGCTGGCGGTGGTGGGGGAGCGGCGCTGGCAGGCGGGCATGGTGCGCACCGCCGCCACCGAGCCCCGGCCGTTCACCCGCATGGAACTGCGCCCGGAGAACGCCTACGGCGGCCCGGGCTACCCCCGCAATCCGGTGGGACGGGGCCACGGGGCCGACAGGCTCACCGGGCCCGGCAGTGAGCGGGCCCTGCTGCTGCCCTGCATCGAGAGCCCGGAGAGGCCGGTCACCGGCCCCGGCGACGACCCCGGTCCTGCCGGGTTTGGGCCCATGCACCGGGCCTGGCAGGATCGGTTCTCCCTTACCGGCACCTACGACCAGCGCTGGCAGAAGACCCGCTGGCCCTGGTTCCCCGAGGACTTCGACTGGCGCCACTTCAACGCCGCGCCCCGGGGCCTTCAGTTGGCCGGCTACCTGCGGGGCGACGAGCCCCTGGTGTTCACCCACCTGCACCCGGAGCACCCCGAGTACCGCAGCCGGCTGCCGGACCTGCGTCTGCGCGCCTTCGTGACCCGCGCCGGGACCGAGCCGCAGGACGCGGCGGACACGCTGGAAGAAGTGCCCCTGCATCTGGACAGCCTCTGGGTGGACATGGACGCCGAGCGCCTGGTGCTGGTGTGGCGAGGTCATACCCCGGCGGCCGACCCGGACGCCTCGGACATCGTCCACGTCTACCTGGATGCGGAGCCCGCATCCCAGGCGCCGCTGGCCCTGGGCCACTACCGGCAGCGTTTCCTGGAGCAGCTCGCCGCCATCGAGGCGGAATGGGCCATGGAGGAGGAAGAGCCCCCGGAGCCGGAATCGGCAGCGCCCGGCGAAGCCGAGCCGCCCCCCGGGCCCGAGGCCAAGGAGGCGGCGGATGCCGAGGCCAAGCTCCAGGAGGCCCTGGCGGAACTCGCCAAGGTGGCGCCGAAGCAGGACTTCCCGGAGCCCGAGGAGCCCCCGGACGACCCGGACAAGGCCCTGCGGGACGCCCTTGAGAAGCTGCGCGCCGCCCAGCAGCAGGCCGGCGCGCCCGAGGAGCACTGGGTGGAGGTGCCCGAGGAGACACCGCCGCCGGCGGTGGTGGAAACCAACCGCGCCGGCTGGACCCGGGAGGCCGTGGCCAAGCGGCTCGCCGCCGGCGAACCCCTGGCGGGCGAGGATCTCAGCGAACTGGACCTCAGCGGCCTTGATTTCAGCGGCCGGGACCTCACCGGCTGCGTGCTGGACGGCGCGGACCTCTCCGGCGCACGGCTGACGGAGACCATGCTGGTCCAGGCGAGCCTCCCCGGCGCCCGGCTGATGCAGGCCGACCTGTCGGCGGCCCGGCTCAATGAGGCGGATCTCTCCGGGGCCGATGCCACCGGCGCCATGCTGGCCCGGGCCGACCTCAGCCAGTGCACCGCCGAATCCCTGGTGCTGCGGGATGCCATGCTGGCCGGGGCCTGTCTCAACGAGGCCGAGCTCAACGGCGCCGACCTGGGCCGGGCCAACCTGCGGGCCGCCTGCATCGATGGCGCCCGTCTGGACGGCGCCCGGCTGTCCCAGGCCAACCTGGACGGCTGCCAGGGGACCGACGCCGACTTCTCCGAGGCGGATCTCACCGACTGCAGCTTCCGGGGCGCCGCCCTGGTGGAATGCGAGTTCTCCGGCGCACGGCTGGATCATTGCGACTTCCAGGACGCGGAGCTGCGCGGCAGCATCATGGAGGGGGTCAGCGCTCCGGACTGCGACTTCAGCGGCGCCCGCATGGCGGGTTTCCGCGCCGCCGAGGCCAGCGATTTCCGCCGCGTCCGGCTGCACCGGGCCGACGCCCCCGGCTCCACCTGGGAGGCGGCGGTGCTGGAGGGAGCGGATCTGCGGGGCGCCAGGCTCCGGGAGGCCGACTTCGGCGCGGCCAACCTGCGCGGCGCCCGGCTGGACCACGCCGACGCCGCCGGTGCCCGCTTCATCGGTGCCGACCTCACCGGCGCCTCGCTGCGCCACATGAACCTGTTCCAGGGCAGCCTGGAGCGGGCCAACCTGGGCCAGGTGGACGTCTCCGGCTCCAACCTCTACGGGGTGGAGTTCCTCGACTGCCAGCGCGAGGGCCTGCACGGCCGCGACGTCAACCTGCTCATGACCAAGCTGGCGGGGGACTGAGGCCATGGCGGAGGCGGACACCCAGCCCGCCATGCTGTCCCGGGAGGGTCTGCTGGCCCGGATCAGGGCCGGGCAGCCGGTGCGCCATGTGGCTCTGCTGCGCCTGGACCTGAGCGGCCTGGACCTGCGCGGCGCGCAGCTCGATGGGGTGCGGCTGATCGCCTGCGACTTGCGTTCGGCGGTGCTGCGGGAGGCGATCCTGGAGGACTGCACCTTCATCCAGTGCCGCCTGGATGAGGCCGACCTCACCGGTGCCCGCCTGGCCGGGCTGGGCCTGTTGGGGGGCAGCCTGGAGGGAACCATGCTGCGGGGTGCCGACCTCAGTCATGCCACCGTGGACGCGTTCCCCGAGTTGCCGGAATCCGTCGACGCGGACGCCGAGGTCAGGGAGTCATCGGCGCCCCGGCCGGTGCGGGCCGCGCGGGCCGACTTCACCGAGGCCCTGCTGCGCAAGGCCCGGCTGGATGGGGTGGACCTGGAGGGTGCCCTGCTCACCCGTGCCGACCTGCGCGAGGCCCGTTTCACGGGTTGCCGGCTCAGCCTGGCGGACCTCTCCGGCAGTGCCGCCGCCGGGTCGAGCTGGTCCCAGTGCGACCTCAGCCGGGCTGGCGCCGGAGATGCCGACTTCGATGGTGCCCGGCTGGAGTCCTGCACCCTCAAGAGCTGCGACTTCGCCGGGGCCAGCTGGCGCCAAGCGGTGTTGAAGGCCCTGGACCTGTCCAGCCTTGAGGGCTGGCCGGCGATTGTTGAAGGCATCGACATGGAAGGTTGCCGGGCCGCCGAGGCCCAGCTCAGCGGCCGCGACCTGAGCGGGGCCCGCATCCGCGGCACCACCCTGGCGGGCGCCCGGCTGGAGCGTGCCCGCCTCGCGGGCGCCAGCCTGGAGCGGGTGGACCTGGCCTACGCGGACCTTACCGGGGCCGACCTCGAGGCCGCCGAGCTGCTGATCACCGACCTCACCGGCGTCACCGTGACCGGCGCCGATCTCACGGGCACCATTTTCCAGCAATGCGAGCTCAACCGCCTTGATCTCGGCTCCCGCAACCTCGCCGGCCTGGACTTCGCGGGCAGCGCCCTGCGCGAGGCGGTGCTGCGCGGTGCCGACCTCACCGATGCCGACCTTTCGGGCGCCGATCTCTGCGGCGCGGACCTCTCCGCGGCGCGCCTGGACGGCACCAACCTGGCGGGAGCCACTCTGGACGGGGCTACCCTGGCCGGCGCCACCCTCGACAACGCCGACCTCAACGGTGCCTCCCTGAGCCGGGTGGATTTCTCCGGAGCCGAGCTGGTGCATACGGATCTGGACGGTGTGGATTTCACCAGCTGTCGGCTGGGGCGCCTCACCGTGCTGCGCTGCAGCCTCCAGGGGTGCGGGCTCGCAGGCGTCAGCCTGGCGGGCAGCGACCTCGCCGGCAGCGATCTCACCGGAGCCGATCTCACCGGCGCCGACCTGCGGGGCTGCAACGCCACGGAGGTGCTGTTCCGGGGAGCCGCCCTGGGGGGCGCTGACCTGCGGCAGGCCCGGGCCATCACCGCCGATTTCTCCGGCGCCCGGCTGGAAGGCGCGCGCCTGGGGGCCGCTGACCTGCGATGTGCCCGCTTCGACGGCGGCAGCGCCGCCGGCGCCGATTTCAGCGGCGCCCGCCTGGAGCGCGCGGAATTCGCGGACGCCGACGTCAGCCGTGCCAGCTTCCGTGGCGCGGCCATGAGTTACGCCTTCCTGCCCCGGGCCCGGGCGGCGGAGGCCGATTTCTCAGGCGCCACCCTGGCCCAGGCGGTGCTCCACCGGCTGGACGCCACGGGCGCGCGGATGGACGGGGCCAGCACCCGGGGCGCCACCGGCACGGATCCGGACCTGGCCCACGCCGAGGACTGGCGCCCGCCGCCGGAGGAGAACCCGTGAATCAGGCCCCGCACGCCGCCATCACTCCCCGTAGGAGCGGCTTCAGCCTCGATTCCCAGAGCCGTGCCTGGAAAGCAATCGCGGCTGAAGCCGCTCTTACGGCGCTCCTACGGGGATTGGGCCAATCGCCAGTCAATGCCGCGCGCACCGCATCCATACTCAAGCACTGAGGGCTCCATGGCCCCGGGAGGTTGTCCATGTCTGCCATGCCCAGCGCGTTCCTGCCCTCTGCCGGCGCCGGTGGCCCCTGCGCCGGCGTCGTGCACGCGGTGGATGCCGGCCGGCTGCGGCTGCGGCTGAGGCTGGCCACGGATCCCGGGGCGGAGCCGGTTTCCGCCCGCTGGGTGGCGCTGCCCGGCTGGAGTCCCGCTGCCGGGGACGAAGTGCTGGTGCTGGGGAGTGCCGAGACCGGCTATTTCGTGCCCGGTCCCCTGGCGAGTGGTGGCGTGGCAAAGGGAATCGAGGCTGAAGCCGCTCCTGTCATCGCCGCCGACCCCACACCGGCGCGTCTGGAACTCCCCGGCGGCGCAGCCGCGGAGCTGGACCCCGATTCCGGCACTCTCCGGGTCCGGGATGCCGCCGGCAGCGTGCTGTTCAGCTATCGCAGCGCCGAGGGCACCGGCTCCCTGCGCCTGGAGGCCGACGAGGTGGAGCTGGCCGCCACCCGGGGCGATCTGAACCTCAGCGCCGCGGGCAGTGTGCGGGCCCGCGCCCGGCGGGTGGATCTGGCCGGCGAGACCGGCTTCAGTGCCATCGTCGGTAACGGCCGCGAAGCAGCCGGCAGCCGCCTGGAGATGGACCGGGATGCGACCAACCTCGATACCGGCGAACTGGACGCCCGCGCGCGACGGGTTCGTGGCCGGGCCGAGCGGGCTGAGTGGACGGGCGCCTGCTGGAAGCTGGGCGTGGAGCGGCTGGTGGTCACCGCCCAACGCCTGGAGACCCGCGCCGAGACCGTGGTGGAGGACCTGGGCAACGCCTACCGCCGGGTGCGGGATCTCACCCAGCTCAGCACCCGCCGCCTGCGCCAGCTGGTGGACGACACTGTCCAGACCCGGGCCCGGCGGGTGCTGTACCGGGCCAGCGAGGCGTTCAAGGTCCGCGGCGACAAGATCCACCTGGGTTGAGAGAGGCCAACGGACATGCTACCTGCATCCACCAAGGGCGGCGGCCAGACGTTCGCTTTCCCCGACGCCTGCAAGACGCCGACACCGGCGGGGCCAGTACCCCTTCCGTATCCCAACATCGGCATGGTGAACCAGGTCACCGGCGAGTCCACCAAGGTGAAGTTCTCCGGTGCGGGAGTGGTCACCAAGAAGTCCAAGATGAACCGCTCCCAGGGGGACGAGGCGGGCACCGCCGGCGGTGTCGTCTCGAGCATGAACATGGGGCCGGTGCAGTACAAGAAGGGCAGCGCCAAGGTGAAGGTGGAGGGCCAGCCGGTCCAGCACCTCACCGCCATGACCGGCCACAACGGCAGCAACGCCAACATGCCGGCCGGCATGCAGGTGGCGCCCAGCCAGACCAAAGTGCTGGTGATGCCCTAGCAGCCTGTCGGACTTAGGGATGATCTACTGCGGCGGCGGCAAACGGGGCTCTTTTTCCGCTCCTTTTCGTCAAATAGCGCCCACTATTCTCCTCAAATGAGCGAAAAAACCGCCTCCGTTTCCCACTCGCCTCGCTACGACCCCCTAAGTCCGGCAGGCTGCTAGGGTTGCCGCTGCCCGTGGGAGCGGCTTCAGCCGCGATCGCTTCCAGGGCGACCGGCAAGGCAATGGCTGAAGCCGCCAGAGGCTTCGGCCTCCACCGGGAACTGGATCCCAGGAGAGCACTCATGGACCGGGAAATGATCGTGATCACCGCCGGCGGCGCGGTGCTGGTGGGGGCGATTTTCCTGGCGGTCTACCTGCTGGCGTTCCGGCCCCTGACCGACACCGGCGGGGGCGACCAGGGAGGCGTCTACGCGGCGGCGGAGGAATTCGTCAACGCCCTCACCGAGGGCGACGTGGAGCGGGCCTGGCAGGGTATGGCGCCCGCCTACCGCCAGGCGGTGAACCTGGCCCGCTTCCAGGCTGCGGTGGCCCGCAATGCCCAGCTGGCGAGCCTGCAGGGCGCCACCATGGGGGAGTACGTGCGCCGGGGCGATGCCGCCACCCTCACCGGCACCCTGGACAGCGCCGGCGGCCGCCTGCCCGCCGAGCTGCATCTCGCCCGGCGCGACGGCCAATGGTACCTGGTGGAGGTGATCCTGGCGGGCCGCCCGGCCCTGCCGGCAGCGTCAGGCGACTGAGCCGGCGGCCTCAGGCCCCCTGGCCCCCCTCGAACTGGTCGCACAGGGCCCGCAGCAGCCGCACGCTGTCGGGGGTGAGCTGCAGGGAGAGTCCCTGGGTGTCGTCCCCGTTGCGGTAGCGCAGCCCCAGGAACACCACCGGCGCGTCCAGATTCACTCCCCGGTGGGAGGCATGCACCTGGTCGACGCGCCAGCTGACCTCCTGCAGCACGTTGCCGTGGTCGGCCAGGGTGTCCAGCAGGATCTGGTTGCGCAGCCAGTCACGGGTGGGCTCGAAGCGGGGCATGAGCATCTGCACCGGCGCCGGGTTGCCAGCGCATAGCTGCTCCAGGTCCTGCTGGAAGTCCTCCGCGGAGACCCCCATGGCGGCGGCCTGGCGCAGCAGGTAATCGCAGCTTCGCACCGCCGACACCAGCAGGCCCGGATCCACCCCCTGGTACTGGGCGACGCTCCGCAGCCGTTCGCCGTGCTCGGTGCCCTGGGGATCCTGCAGCACCGGCTCCAGCACCGGCCAGAAGCCGCGCACGGCATGCTCGGGCAGGGCCACCAGGTGCTGGAAGCCCTGTCTGATCAGCCCCGGCGCCGGGGCGCCGCCGAAGCAGTGGAGGGGTGGGGCATCAGTCGTGGTGGTTGCAGCGTCGTTCATGGGAGACCTTTAGCCTTGCCGGCGCACCGGGCAAGGTAGCACGGGCGGTGCCCAGGGCCACCCTGGCCGCCGCGCAGCGGGAGTTGGCGCCAAGCGCCGTCCGAAACGCGGTTCCGGGGCGGTTTGCCGGCCCCCCCCCGCTCCTCACGAAATCAATCCAGCTGGCCTTCCGCTCGGGCGGCGGGCGCCGACGGCAGCGCCTGCCGATTTGACAATCCGCGATAATGCGTAAACATTTGGGGTCATTCCAAGCACCGCCTGGATGGGCGCTGCCTGGCGCGAGGGGGTGTGAGTCATGGAACTGGAGCGATTCGTCGGCGAGGTCTCGGCCTCGGCGCCTTGCGGTGCCGACCTCGACGATGCCGGCGAGATTTTCCAGCTTGATATGCTGGCCAAGTGGGCCGACCCGGAGGCGGAGCCCGACTGGCGCGAGCTGCAGCAGGCGGCCGCCGGCGCCCTGGAGAGGACCCGGGATCTGAGGGTCGGCGTGTACCTGGCCGCCGCCCTGCTGCACACCGAGGGCGTGGTTTCGTTCTGCAAGTCCCTGGGGCTGCTGCGCCGCTGGCTGGAGACCTGGTGGGACGAGCTGTACCCGCTGCTGGATGAGGGCGATGCCGCCGAGCGCTGCAGCGCCCTGGTCAACCTCACCGAGTATTACAAGGTCCTCAAGCCGTTGCGCACCGCGGTGCTGGTGGAAGACCGTGCGGTGGGCCGCTTCAGCCTGTTCGACCACGAAGTGGCCGAGGGCAAAGTGGAGTGGCCCGCCGATCAGGAGGGCGACCCCCCCACCCCGGCGCTGATCTCGGCTGCCTTCACGGCGGTGGAGCGCGAGGGGCTGGAGACCCTCGCCGGCGCGGTGCGCGGCGCCCGGGAGGATCTCGCCGCCATCGAGAGCCAGTTCCGGGACAAGGCGCCCCCCGACGACGTGCCCGACCTGGCCCGGCTGGACCACATGCTGGGCGACATGGAAAGGCTGCTCGGCAACCAGCTCGCCCAGCGCCAGGACGCGCCCGCTCCCGACGGCACGCCAGCGGACGCTGCGGGTGAGGGCACCGGTCCAGGCAATATTCCCGCCGCGGCTGCGGCGGTTTCCACCGATGGCCAGATCCGTTCCAGGGAAGATGCGGTCCGAGCGCTGGAGCGTGTGATGGCGTATTTTCAGAGCCACGAGCCGTCAAGCCCGGTGCCGCTGCTGCTGCAGCGGGCGAAGCGGCTCGTGCACATGGATTTCATGGACATCCTGCAGGATATGGCCCCGGAGGCCGTGCAGCAGGTCCAGACCATCAGCGGCCGCAAGAGCACCGACGACGAGTAGCGGGGCGGCGGCCCCGGTTTCGCGGAGAGGATCAGCAGTCATGGCCAAGCCGAGTTCCCAGAAGTTCATTGCCCGCAACCGCGCTCCCCGGGTGCAGATCGAGTACGACACCGAGCTCTACGGTGCCCAGAAGAAGGTGCAGCTGCCCTTCGTGATGGGCGTGCTCTCCGACCTGGCGGGTGACAACGCCGAGAACCTCCCCTCGGTGGAGGAGCGCAAGATCGTCGAGATCGACGTGGACAACTTCGACCAGCGCATGAAGGCCATGGAGCCTTCGGTGCACTACGCGGTGGAGAACAAGCTCACCGGCGAGGGCCGGCTGGAAGTCGACATGACCTTCGAGAGCATGGACGACTTCTCTCCGGCGGCGGTGGCCCGCAAGATCGAGCCGCTGCGCAAGCTGCTGGAGGCCCGCACTCAGCTTGCCAACCTGGTGACCTACATGGACGGCAAGTCCGGCGCGGAGGATCTCATCGCCAAGGTGCTGAACGATCCGACGCTGCTGGAGACCCTGGCGGCCAAGCCCAAGGACGAGTCCGAGAACGAGCAGAAGAGCGAGGGTTAAGACGTGGCGGAGTCAGAAACCGAAACCCAGGGCCAGGCGGCGGAGGCCGAGGCCCTCTCGGCGGATGCTTTTGGCGATCTGCTGCGCAAGGAGTTCCGTCCCAAGTCCGACCGGGCCCGGGAGGAAGTGGAGACGGCGGTCAAGACCCTGGCCGAGCAGGCGCTGCAGGAGACCACCGTCATCTCCGATGACGTGGTGAGCACCATCAACGCCATCATCGCGGAGATCGACCAGAAGCTCACCGAGCAGGTCAACGAGATCATCCACGACGAGAAGTTCCAGAACGTCGAGGCGGCGTGGCGCGGGCTGCACCACCTGGTGAACAACACCGAAACCGACGAGATGCTCAAGATCCGGGTCATGCCCATCTCCAAGAAGGAGCTGCACAAGACCCTGCGCAAGTACAAGGGCACCGCCTGGGACCAGTCGCCGCTGTTCAAGCGCATGTACGAAGAGGAATACGGCCAGCTTGGCGGCCAGCCCTACGGCTGCCTGGTGGGCGACTACCACTTCGACCACGGTCCCCAGGACGTGGAGCTGCTCTCCCAGATGTCCCAGATCGCGGCGGCGGCCCATGCCCCGTTCATTTCGGGTGCGGCGCCCTCGCTGATGCAGATGGACTCCTGGCAGGAGCTCACCAACCCCCGGGACCTGGAGAAGATCTTCTCCACCCCGGAGTACGCGGGCTGGCGCTCGTTTCGCGAGTCGGAGGATTCCAAGTACGTGGGGCTTGCCATGCCCCGCTTCCTGGCCCGGCTGCCCTACGGGGCCAAGACCGAGCCGGTGGAGGAGTTCGATTTCGAGGAGGACACCTCCGGCGCCGATTCCACCAAGTACACCTGGGCCAACTCCGCCTACGCCATGGCGGTGAACATCAACCGCTCCTTCAAGGAGTACGGCTGGTGCTCGCGCATCCGCGGCGTGGAGTCCGGCGGCGCCGTGGAGGGGCTGCCGGTACACACCTTCCCCAGCGATGACGGCGGCGTGGACATGAAGTGCCCCACGGAGATCGCCATCAGCGACCGGCGGGAGGCGGAACTGGCCAAGAGCGGGCTGATGCCCCTGATCCACCGCAAGAATACCGACGTGGCCGCCTTCATCGGTGCGCAATCGGCCCATAAGCCGGCGGAGTACGACGACCCGGACGCCACCGCCAATGCGCAGCTCGGCGCGCGGCTGCCGTACCTGTTCGCCACCTGCCGGTTCGCCCATTACCTGAAGTGCATCGTCCGGGACAAGGTGGGGTCCTTCGCCGAGCGCGAGGACATGCAGAAGTTCCTGCAGAACTGGATCATGCAGTACGTCACCGGCGATCCCCAGAACGCTACCGAGGAGACCAAGGCCCGCAAGCCCCTGGCGGCGGCCGAGGTCAAGGTCACCGCGGATGAGGCCAACCCGGGCTACTACCGGTCGACCTTCTACCTGCGTCCGCACTATCAGCTGGAGGGGCTGAGCGTGTCCCTGCGGCTGGTGTCCCGGCTGCCCTCGGCGAAGGGCGGCTGATCGGGCGCCCGCTGGCGCCCCGGACGATGCAAATGTGATCCGACGGGGCGGCGTGGGGCCGGCCTTCGGCAGTTAGGTGAAACCAGAGGAGTAGTGCAATGGCGGTCGACATGTTTCTCAAGATCGAGGGGATCGACGGTGAGTCCGTGGACAAGGCTCACGCCGGCGAGATCGATGTGCTGTCCTGGTCCTGGGGCATGAGCCAGGGCGGTTCCGCCCACCTGGGCGGCGGCGGCGGCGCCGGCAAGGTCAATGTGCAGGATCTCTCCTTTACGCACTACGTGGACAAGGCCAGCGCCAACCTGGCGCTGTTCTGCTGCAACGGCAAGCACATCCCGGAAGTTCTGCTCACCGTGCGCAAGGCCGGTGAGAATCCGCTGGAATACCTGAAGGTCAAGATGACCGACGTGCTGGTCAGCAGCATTTCCACCGGTGGTTCCGGCGGCGAGGACCGCATTGCCGAGACCGTGAGCCTGAACTTCGCTCAGTTCGGCGTCACCTACACGCCCCAGAAGAAGGACGGCACCGGCGACGCGGCGGTGGAGATGGGCTGGAGCATCGAACAGAACACGGCCGTCTGAGCGGGGCCGGCCCCCGGCCGACTCCCGACCTCCGGATTCCCCGGCCATGGCCCCGCCGCGTCGCGGCGGGGCTTTGCCCCTGGCCGGGCCTGAACCTCCAACGGGGACCCCCCATGGCCGAGCTCGCCAGTCAGGACCGCCTGCAGCCGTCCCTGCTGGACCGGCTCACCGACCACGCCCGTTTCCGGGAGCGGGTCACGCTGGCCGTCGACCCGGCCGCGGCCATCGACTGCGACCAGCTGGTGCGCTGGCTGGAGGCCCAGGACTGGCTGGCCGTGGGCCCGGCCCCGGAATCCCCTGCGGGTGGGGCCCAGGAGCTGGTGCTGGAGAGCCGGCCCGGATCCAGGCCTATCGCCCGGGTGCTGGAGCGCCCGCCGCCGGGCTCCGGGGAGGGCGCGCCGGCGCTGTCCCGCATGGTTACCGTGCACCGCCGGGAGCGCATCGCCAATACCAGCGAGTCGCGCCAGGAGCGCGTGATCTCCGCCCGCCAGCTGCGTGAAGTGGTGGTCCGGGATCTGGCCTGGCTGCTCAATACCGGCCACCTGGAAGCGGTGGAGTCCTTGCAGGGCTACCCGCGAGCCCGGGCCTCGGTGCTGAACTACGGCATCCCCGACCTGGCGGGTCTCACCGAGTCCAGCGCCAACCTGGAGGACATCGCCGCGGACATCACCCGGGCCATCGAGTGCTTCGAGCCCCGGCTGCGCAACATCCGCGTGGCGCCGGCGGCCGGCGCCGACAGCGCCCGGCCCAACGCGGTGCAGTTCACCATCGAGGCGGACCTCTGGAACCAGCCCCTGCCGGAGCACCTGCACCTGTTCACCGAACTGGACCTGGAATCCGCTGACGTGCGGGTGCGGGACAGTGGGGCCGGGGGGTAGGCGGTGGACCAGCGCCTGCTGCGCTTCTACGAGGAGGAGCTGCGCTTCATCCGGGAGATGGGCGGCGAGTTCGCCCGCGACTACCCCAAGATCGCCGGCCGGCTCGGCATGGACGGCATGGAGTGTGCCGACCCCTACGTGGAGCGCCTGCTGGAGGGGTTCGCCTTCCTCTCGGCCCGCATCCAGCTGAAGCTGGACGCCGAGTTCCCGGAGTTCACCGGCCATCTCCAGGACATCGTCCACCCCCATCTCAACCGCCCGGTGCCCTCCATGGCGGTGGTGCGCTTCGAGCCGGAGCTCACCGAGGGGGCGCTCGCCGAGGGCTTCACCATCCCCCGGGACAGCGCCCTGCGCGCGCCCCTGCCCAAGGGCGAGAAGACCGCCTGCGAATACCGCACCGCCCACGAGGTGACCCTCTGGCCGCTGCAGGTGGCCGCCACGCGCTACTTCCCCAACCCGGGGGCGCTGGCGGCGGCGGGGCTGCCGGTGCCCGGGGGCGTCCGGGCGGGCCTGCAGGTGAGCCTGGACGTCACCGCGGGGTTGGGGGTGCAGGACCTTCCCCTGGACCGCCTGCCGCTCTACCTGGCAGGGGGCGACGAGCTGCCGGGGATTATCTACGAGCAGGTGCACGGCGACTGCCTGGAGGTGTGCCTGGGCACCGGCGAGGGCGCACCGGTGCGGCTGCCCCGGGAGACGGTGCGCCAGCTCGGCTTCGAGCGCGACCAGGCGCTGCTGCCGCCGGCCCGGCGCAGCTTCGAGGGCTACCGGCTGCTGCAGGAATACTTCGCCTTCCCCCAGCGTTTCCAGTATCTGGAGCTTACCGGGCTGCGCCAGGTGCTGGCGGGCCTGCAGGGCCGGCGCCTGGAGATTACCTTTCTGCTGCGCCGGCCCCGCACCGAGCTGGAGCACGGACTGGGTCCGGAGCAGTTCGCCCTGTTCACCACCCCGGTGGTGAACCTGTTCCCGCTCACCGCCGACCGTATCCACGTCAGTGCGCAGGCCACCGAGTTTCACGTGGTGCCGGATCGCAACCGCCCCATGGACTTCGAGGTGTACCGGGTCACCGGGGTGCGGGGCTTTGGCACCAGCGCCGAGGACGTGCGCAGCTTCCAGCCCTTCTATGCGCTGAGCCACCATGTGCCGGAGCAGGAGGCCAGCGCCTACTACACGGTGCAGCGCCGGCCCCGGGAGCCCTCCTCCAGGCAGCGCCGCCGCGGCGGGCGCAGCCACTACCTGGGCAGCGAATGCTTCATCTCGGTGGTGGACTCGGCATGCGCCCCGGTCTCCGAGGGCCTGCGCCAGCTGGAGGTGAAGGCTCTCTGCACCAACCGGGACCTGCCCATCCAGATGGGGGTGGGCCGGGGTGCTACCGATTTCACCCTGGACACCGGCGCGCCGGTCAACGCGGTGCGGGTGGTGGCCGGGCCGACCCGGCCGCGCACCGCCGCCAGCGGCGGCGAGACCAGCTGGCGCCTGGTGAGCCAGCTGTCCCTGAACTATCTCTCCCTGACCGGGGAGGAGTCCGACGAGGGCGGGGCCAACGCCCTGCGGGAACTGCTGGCCCTGTACGTGGACCCGGCCCACGCCATGGCCCAGCACGTCGACGGGGTGGCGGGCGTGTCCGCCCGGCCGGTGGTGCGGCGCATTCCCACCGACGGGCCCATCTGCTTCGGCAACGGGCTGGAGATCCGGGTGCGCCTGGACGAGGGCGCCTTCGCCGGGCTCGGCGCCTTTCTGCTGGGGGCGGTGCTGGATCGCTTCTTCGCCAAGTACGTGTCCGTCAACAGCTTCACCGAGACCGTGGTCGAGTCGGTGGAGCGTGGGGAGATCATGCGATGGCCGGTAAGGATCGGCGGCCGGCGGATCCTGTGACGGGGCTCGCCGCCCTGGAGCGCCAGCCCGAGCGCTTCGGGCTGTTCGCCGCGCTGCGGTTGCTGGAGTGCGCCCATCCGCACGCCCCGCGGCTGGGCCGTGGCCGGCGCCCGCGGGACGAGCCGGTACGCCTGGGCCAGCTGGCGTCGATGCGCTTCGCGCCCGGCGAGCTGGCGAGCTTCCAGCGCGGGCGGCCGCACCAGCTGCGCTGCCTGTCTTTCGGCATGTTCGGGCCTTCCGGTCCGCTGCCCCTGCACCTCACGGAGTACGCCGACGAGCGCGCCCGGCTGGCCCAGGACCCGGGCTTCGCCGCCTTCGTCGACCTGTTCCACCACCGGCTGCTGTCCCTTTTCTACCGGGCCTGGGCCTCGGCCCAGCCGGCGGTCCACGGCGACCGCCCGGACACCGACCGCTTCGCCACCTACGTGGGGGCCCTGGTGGGCGCGGCCACGCCCACCCTGCGCCGCGGTGCCCCCATGAACGATCTTCCCCGGCGCCACTATGCGGGCCGTTTCGGGGCCCTGCCGCGTTCGGCGGAAGGCCTGGAGGACATCCTGGAAGGCTTCTTCGAGGTGGACTGCCGGGTCGAGCAGTTCAAGCCGGGCTGGCTGCCCATCCCCGCCCAGGAGCGACTCAGCCTGGGCCGCCGCCATGGTGCCTGCCTGGGCCGGGCGGCCAACCTGGGACGCCGCTCCTGGCAGTGCCAGTACGGCATCGCCATCCACATGGGGCCCATGGACCGGGGCCTGTTCGACCAGTTCCAGCCCCAGGGGCCGGCGCTGGCCCGGTTGCGGGCCCTGGTGCGGGGCTACCTGGGCGACGAGTTCCAGTGGGAGTTCCGACCGCTGCTGCGCCGGGATGAGGTGCCCGCCCTGCGCCTGGCGCGCGGCGTGCGCCTGGGCTGGAGCAGCTGGCTTGGCCGGCGGCGGCGGGACGGTGACGAGGTCCGGGTGCGCAGCGCCCGGTGGCAGCAGGCACCCGAGCCGGTGCCGGCGGCATCCTGACCGGGCCTGTCGGCCCGGCCTGACACCATCAGAGGAGCCAGACGTGGGAGAGATCAGCCGCACGGCGTTGTTCGGCAAGCTGGACACCCTGGCCTACAAGGCCATCGAGAGTGCCACCGTGTTCTGCAAGATGCGCGGCAATCCCTACGTGGAACTGGTGCATTGGCTGCACCAGATCCTCCAGCACCAGGACTCCGACCTGCACCGCATCGTGCGCCACTTCGAGCTGGACGCCGCACGCATCGCCCAGGATCTCACCGCCAGTCTCGACAAGCTGCCCCGCGGGGCCAGCTCGGTGACCGACCTGTCGTCCCACGTGGAGGAGACCGTGGAGCGGGCCTGGGTCTGGGCCACCCTGTACTACGGCGAGTCCGCGGTGCGCACCGGCCACCTGCTGGTGGGGCTGATGAAGAGCCCGGGTCTGCGCAACGTGCTGCCCGGCCTTACCAAGGAGTTCAACAAGATCCGCGCCGACACCCTGGTCGAGGAGCTCACCTCGGTGGTTAGCGGCTCGCCGGAGGACGAGTCCCGGGCCGCCGACGGCAGCCGCATCGGCGCCGCCGCGGCCGGCGGCGCGGAGCGCGAGGCGGCGCCTGCCGCCATGGGCGGCCAGGAGGCGCTGCGCCAGTACACCGTGGACCTCACCGAACAGGCGCGCTCCGGCCGCATCGACCCGGTGGTGGGCCGCGACGAGGAGATCCGCCAGATGGTGGACATCCTCATGCGCCGGCGCCAGAACAACCCCATCCTCACCGGCGAGGCCGGTGTGGGCAAGACCGCCGTGGTGGAGGGTTTCGCCCGGCGCATCGTCCAGGGGGACGTGCCGCCGACCCTCAAGGACGTCGCTCTGCGGGTACTGGACGTGGGCCTGCTGCAGGCCGGCGCCAGCGTCAAGGGGGAATTCGAGAACCGGCTGCGCCAGGTGATCGAGGAAGTCCATGCCTCGGAGAAACCCATCATCCTGTTCATCGACGAAGCCCACACCCTGATCGGTGCCGGCGGCGCCGCCGGCACCGGCGACGCCGCCAATCTGCTCAAGCCGGCGCTGGCCCGCGGCACCCTGCGCACCATCGCCGCCACCACCTGGTCCGAGTACAAGAAGTACATCGAGAAGGACCCGGCCCTGACCCGGCGTTTCCAGGTGGTGCAGGTGGGCGAGCCGGACGAGACCCGGGCGGTGCGCATGATGCGCAGCATGGCCTCCACCCTGGAGTCCCACCACCGGGTGCAGGTGCGCGACGAGGCGCTGGTGGCGGCGGTGCAGCTCTCCCATCGCTACATCCCCGCGCGGCAGCTGCCGGACAAGTCGGTGAGCCTGCTGGACACAGCCTGCGCCCGGGTGGCGGTCAGCCAGCACGCCGTGCCCGCCGCCGTGGAGGACTCCCGCCGGCGTATCGAGGCCCTGGAGACCGAGCTTGCCATCATCGGCCGGGAGCAGACCGTGGGCATGCCGGTGGGCGACCGGGCGGAACTCGCCCAGGGGGCGCTGGAGGCCGAGGGTGAGCGCCTGAAGGAGCTGGAGGCCGCCTGGGAGCGGGAGAAGACCCTGGTGGACGAGATCCTGGAGCTGCGCGCGAAACTGCGGGAGATCGCCGGCTCGACCCGCCAGGCGGAGGAGGGGGAGGCTGCCGCCGAGGCCGCGGCGTCCGCCGACGCGCCGCCCGCACCGGCGGCGCCCGACGCCGCCGCCACGGTGCAGGAGCCCGCCGAGGACCCGGCCCCCCTGCTGGCCCGGCTCGGCGAGCTGCAGGCCCAATTGCAGGAACTGCAGGGGGACAATCCGCTGATCCTGCCCAGCGTGGACGCCCAGGCGGTGGCCTCGGTGGTGGCGGACTGGACCGGCATCCCGGTGGGCCGCATGGTGCGCGACGAGATCGCCTCGGTGCTGAGCCTGGACCGGCGCCTGTCGGATCGGGTCAAGGGCCAGGACCACGCCCTGGAGATGATCGCCCGCCGGGTGCAGACCGCCCGCGCCAACCTGGACAACCCCGGCAAGCCGATCGGCGTGTTCATGCTCGCCGGACCCTCCGGCGTCGGCAAGACCGAGACCGCGCTGGCCCTCGCCGAGACCCTCTATGGCGGCGAGCAGAACGTCATCACCATCAACATGAGCGAGTTCCAGGAGGCCCACACCGTCTCCACCCTGAAGGGCGCGCCGCCCGGTTACGTGGGCTACGGTGAGGGCGGCGTGCTCACCGAGGCGGTGCGCCGCCGGCCCTACAGCGTGGTGCTGCTGGACGAGGTGGAGAAGGCCCATCCGGACGTCCACGAGATCTTCTTCCAGGTGTTCGACAAGGGCTGGATGGAGGATGGCGAGGGCCGGCTGATCGATTTCAAGAACACCCTGATCATCCTCACCACCAACGTCGGCACCGAGGTGATCATGCAGCACTGCCAGTCCGGCGCGGCACGGCCGGATGCCGATGAGGTGGCCCAGGCCCTGCGCCCGGCCTTGCTGGAGGTGTTCCCGCCGGCACTGCTGGGTCGCATTGTCACCATCCCCTACTATCCGCTGGGCGACGACATGCTGCGCGGCATTATCCGCTTGCAGCTCGGCCGCATCGAGCGCCGCATCCGGGAGAACCACGCCGTGCCGTTCACCTACGACGACGACGTGGTGGAGCTGGTGCGCAGCCGCTGTACCGAGCTTGAAAGCGGCGGGCGCATGATCGATGCCATCCTCACCAATACCGTGCTGCCGGCCCTCAGCCGGGAGTTCCTCACCCGGCTGATGAACCACGCGCCGGTGGAGCGGGTGCACGTCAGCGTCGCCGACTCCGAGTTCAGTTATGCCTTCGATGCCTGAGTCCTGCAGCCCGGGGCTTTTTGCACTCGGGCGGTGCGGTCGCGGTAGACTGCGCCTGGAGCCGCCCAGGGCGGCGCGCCGCCGCGGCCGGCGGCAGCGATCAGGCGAGGCGAGCGCAGGCGGACATGGCGAGAGCAAGGATTGTCGACGTCGACTACTACGGCTTCCGGCAGCTGCTTCGGGAAGCCGCCGACCGGGGCGGGCGCATCGAGAAGCGGGATGCGGGCCGCTGGGCGGATTACGTCAAGGAGCACCGCATCAACGAGGTGGCGGCCATGGCCATCGCCCGCAACCGTTTCGAGAGCCCCACGCCAGTGATCATCGCCCTGGGGGGCGAGCAGGACGGACTCTACATCTTCGACGACCTGGAAGAGGGCTGCGTCCGGCTGGTGATGCAGTAACCCGAGCCCCCGGCCGCTGGACCCAGGCAGGCCCCGGGCATCCAGCCACAGATGAACACCGATGAACGGCGATAATGCAGAGCGCGGCTATGCCGCCTGGCGCCCAATGATCGGCCGCAGCGCCGCGCGTCGCCGCACCAACCCATCCGAGTTCATCCGTGTTCATCTGTGGCTAATAGGTCAACAGAACGTCTGGCATTCGGGTAAATCGGACTCGGGGGAGACATGCGTCTGGTCCTGTCGGTGATCGGTCCCCAGGGCGAAGCCATGGGAGCCGAGCGGGAACGCAGCTGGGTGGATGCCGGCGGCACCATCGGCCGCGCGGACAACAACGACTGGGTGCTGCCGGACCCGCGCCAGGAGATCTCCCGCTGCCACGCGCGGGTGCGCTTCGTGGGCGGCGCCTTCTACCTGGAGGACACCAGCGCCAACGGCATCTTCGTCGATACCCCCGACAACCGCCTGAGTGCCACCGAGCCCCACCGCCTGCGCGACGGCGAGACCCTGCTGGTCGGCGACTACCGAATCCGGGTGGCTTTGCATTCCGATTCCGCCGCGGGCGCGGAGGATGTCCCGCCGCCCAGCGCCGATGAGCCGCAGTTGACCGACCCCGATCTTGGCACCGCGGCGGATCCGCTGGACCTGCTCGGGGGCGCGGTGGAAACGCCACCCGAAGGAGGCGACCTGCCCCGGGAGTCCGGCGACTCCGGCGAGCCGGGCTACCTCCAGGATCACTACCAGCCGGCGCCGGTGCGGCCCGAGCCTTCCGCCGCCGCGCCGCCGCCGGCCCGGGAGCCCCCGGCGCCCCAGCGCGGCGAGCCGGTGATTCCCACCGACTGGTGGCGCAGGCCCAGCGGCGAGGAGCCCCCCGCCGGCGCCGGTGCCGTCGAGCCGCCGCAGCCGAGCGCCCCGCAACCGCCCGCCCCCCCACCGCCGCCCGCGGCCCCGGAGCCTCCGCCTGAGGCCGCGCCGCCGCCTGCGGAGCCCCCCCGGGAGCCGCCTGGCGCCGCGCAGCCCGAAGCCTCCCCCGGCGAGTCGCCCATCCCGCGGCCCGGGGCGGGCGCCGGCCAGTCCCAGGAGCCGCCGGCCGCGGCCCGCGCCGAGAGGCCACAGGCCACCGGCGCCGGCATGCCCGCCGATGCCCTGCAGGAGATGCTGCGCGGTGCGGGCATGGACCCCGAGCGCCTGTCCCCGGAGGCGGCCCAGACCCTGGGGCGCATCCTGCGCCTGGCGGTGGAGGGCCTGATGGACCTGTTGCGGGCCCGCATGGAGGTGAAGAACCAGTTCCGCATGTCGGTCACCCTGATCCAGGCCCGGGAGAACAATCCGCTGAAGTTCTCCACCAGCGCCGAGGACGCCCTCCACAACCTGCTGTTGAAGAACAACCCGGACTACATGGGCCCCCTGGAGGCCTTCGAGGCCGCTTTCGACGACCTGCGCACCCACCAGATGGCCATGATGGCGGGCATGCGCGAGGCTTTCTTCAATATGCTGGACCGCTTCGATCCGGACGAGCTGGAGGAGATCTTCCACGCCCGCGGCAGTGATCGCTCGGTGCTGGGCCGGGTCACCGGGCCGAAACCCTGGGAGCAGTACAAGGGCATCTACCAGGATCTTCGCAATGACACCGAGGGCGCCTTCAACCGTCTGTTCGGCGAGGCCTTCGTCAAGGCCTACGAGCGCCAGGTGGAGACCCTCAAGGGCAGTGTCGGCGGGCAACGGCGCAATGGCTGAGGGCGCAAGCCCGACAGCCCGGATCATCGGGGAGGTGCAGGTGGTGGACAGGTGGCGTGCATGGTTGTGCCTGGCGATGGCGGGGGTGTTTCTGGCGGGCTGCGCCTCGGCGCCGACCCGGGAGGCGGGAGGCCTTGAGGGCAAGGTGCGGGTGGCGTCGGGGCTCAATCCCAACGCCCAGGGCGAACCGTCGCCGGTGTTCCTGCGCATCTACCAGCTCTCCGAGCGGGCTGCCTTCGACGACGCCGACTACTGGGCGCTGGCGGACAACGACCAGGCGCTGCTGGGTTCCTCGATACTGAGCCGGGACGAGATCGAGATCTGCCCGGTGGAGGGCCTGCCGGGGCCGGAGTCGGCCCGCGCCGAGTGCCCGCCGGGTGGCCGGGAGCTGAAACTGGATCTCATCGCCGACGCCCGCTACCTGGCGGTGATGGGCGAGTTCTACAACCTCCAGGACCCGCGGGGCGACTGGCGGGCCGTGGCGGAGATCCCCGAGGAGCGACTGATGGGCCTGCTGGGCCCGGGGGACTTCGTGATCGAGCTGCTCGGCTCCACCGTGAGTGTGGGTTTCGAGGCCTCCTATGTGCCCCGCATCGACCCCTCCACCCCCACCCCGCCCAACCGCGCGGTGGAGGAGGGACAGCGTCAGCTGCAGAGCAACTAACCCTCTCGGGGAGAGCCCATGTCCCGCAACAGTCGTGTGCTCTGGAGCGAAGGCCTGTTCCTGGAGCCCCAGCATTTCCAGCAGCAGGATCGCTTCTACCAGAGCCTGGTGGGCCGGCGTTTCGAGGCCCAGGGCCCCTACGGCTGGGGCTTCTCCGAGCTGGTCCTGGACGAGGATCTGCTGGCGGTGGGCAAGCTCGGCCTGGTGTCCGCCCGCGGGGTGCTGCCGGACGGCACCCCCATCGCCATGCCCGCCGAGGATCCGCTGCCTCCACCGCTGGAGGTGGAGGCCACGGTGCGCGACCGGGTGGTACACCTGGCTCTGCCGCTACGCGCCGACGGCGCCCTGGAAGTGGCCCGCGGCGGCCGCGGCAACGGGTTGTACCGCTACCGTCCCGAAGACATGGAGGTGCGCGACAGCGTGCTGGACAGCGGCAACGCCACCCTGGTGGAGGTGGGCCGGCTGAACAGCCGCCTGGCCCTTGAGGACGAACCCCTCGAGCAGTACGCGACCCTGCCGGTGGCGCGCATCTCGGAGCGCCGGGACGACGGCCAGCTGGTGCTCGACAGCGAGTTCCTGCCGGCCCTGCTGCGCTGCGGCGCCTCGCGGCGCCTGGCGGGGCTGCTGAACGAACTCCAGGGCATGGTCAGCCAGCGCATCGACGCCCTGGCCGGGCGGGTCACCGCCAGCGGCGGCGGTGCCGGCGAGATCAGCGACTTCCTCATGCTGCAGGTGCTGAATCGCCACCAGCCGATGCTGGGCCAGATCGCGGCCACCCCCCACATCCACCCCGAGCAGCTCTACCTGCTGCTGATGGGCCTGGCCGGGGAGCTGGCCACGTTCACCACCACCGAACGCCGGGCCCCGGAGCTGCCGGCCTACAGTCACGAGGACCCGGCCGCCTGCTTCGGGCCGCTGGTGGACAGCCTGCGCCAGGAGTTCCGGGCGGTGCGGGAATCCCCCGCCATCCATATTCCGCTGGAGGACACCGGCCGCCACGGCATCCGGGTCGCCACGGTGAACGACACCAGCCTGTTCCAGAGCGCCAACTTCGTACTCTCGGTGGGTGCCAGCCTGCCCGCCGAAGAGCTCCGCAGCCGCTTCCCGGCGCAGGCCAAGGTGGCGCCGGTGGAGCGTATCGCCGAGCTGGTGAACAACAACCTGCCCGGCGTGGAGCTGGTGGCGGTGCCGGTGGCCCCGCGGCAGATTCCCTACTACGCGGGCCACGCCTACTTCGAGCTCTCCCGCAGCGGCAGCCTGTGGAGCCAGCTGGCCTCCTCGGCGGGCATCGCGGTGTTCGTGGCGGGACAGTTTCCCGACCTGAAGATGGATCTCTGGGCCATCCGGGGGCAGCGCCGATGAGCGGTGACGACCGGCCGGGCTCCGGCGAGCGCACCATCATCCGGCCCACACCCGGCGGCCGGCGCGGGGCGGCGGGGCCGGACGCCACCGGCGCCGGTGGCGCGGCGCCGCCGTCCCAGCCGCCCCCCCGGGCCGCGCCGCCGGCGCCACACTCCGCCCCGGGGCCGGCGGCCGGTCCGGCCCCGGAGCTCTCCAGCATCCGTGGCGCCGGCGTCAATGCCCTGGTGGACGCCGCCATGCCCCTGCTGCTGCTGGCGGCCGGCCTGCGCGGCGCCCGGGAGCACCCGGACGTGGCCACGCTGCACGCCGAAGTCACCCGTCAGGTCACCGAGTTCCAGAACCGGGCCCAGGCCGCCGGCGCCGCCCCGGAGGCCATCGCCGCCGCGCGCTATGGGCTGTGCACCTTCATCGACGAGGTGGTGATGAACACGCCCTGGGGCAGCCGCAGCATGTGGGCCGGCCGGCCTCTGCTGCTGATGTTCCACAAGGACACCGGCGGCGGCGAGAAATTCTTCCAGATGGTCGAGCGGGTGCTGGCGGACCGGGAACCCCGAAGGGACCTGATCGAGTTCTTCTACGTCTGCCTGGCGCTGGGTTTCGAGGGCCGCTACCGGGTGGCCGAGGGCGGTGCCTCGGCCCTGGCCGCCACCCGCGAGCGCCTCTACAGCCGCATCCGGGAGTGGCGCCCGGATGCGGCGGGGGAGCTCTCCGGCCAGTGGCAGGGTGTGCAGGACCGCCGTTACCGCCTGGTGCGGCTGGTGCCCGCCTGGGTGTTCGGGGCCGGCGCCGCGGCGGTGCTGGCCGGTGCGTTCGTGATCTTCCAGAGCCTGCTCGCGAGCGCCACCTCCCCGGCCCTGGCGGGCCTCAACCAGGTCCAGCAGGCGACCTTCGAGTCGCCGGTGTCCACCGGCGTGGCCGCCGGTCCGGCACTTGCCGAGCTGCTGGAGGGCGCCCACCCGCAGCGGCTGTCGGTGGAGGTGGAGGGCGAGGAGACCCGCCTGACCCTGCTGGGCCAGGTGTTCGCCTCCGGGCGCACCGAGATGGGCGCCGACTACCGGGCCGTGCTGGCCACCATCGCCGAGGCCCTGGAGCGGGTCCCCGGACGGGTGCTGGTGGTGGGCCATACCGACGACGTGCCGATCCGCTCGGCCCGTTTCAAGGACAACTACGATCTCTCCCGCCAGCGGGCAGAGAACGTGGCGGAACGCCTCAAGGCCCTGCTGGAGGACCCGGGCCGGGTCAGCTACATTGGCGTCGGCGCCGACCAGCCCCGCTACACGCCCGTCAACACCCGCGAGAACCGCGCCCGCAACCGCCGCGTCGAGATCGTGGTGCGCCGCCCGGGGGGCGCGGCATGAGGGGCTGGCTCACCAACCGCTGGCTGATCGGCGGTCTCGGCGTCGCGCTGCTGTCGCTGCTGATCTGGTTCCTGGGTGCCTACCTGGGCTTCGGTTCGGTGCAGCCACTGGCCTCGCCGTGGGTGCGGGGCGGGTTGATCGCGCTGCTGGTGGCGGTCTGGGTTGCCCTGGGCCTGCTTCGCCGGCGCCGGGCGAAGCGCGCCTCCAGCCAGTTGGGGGCGGAGATCGTCAATCAGGCCCAGGCCGAGTCCGGCCAGGCGGTGGCGGAACTGCGCCGCCAGTTCGACGAGGCCATCGCCTTCCTGCGCCAGAGCGCCGGGCGCGGGGCCAACCTCTACGAGCTGCCCTGGTACGTCATCGTCGGGCCGCCGGGCTCCGGCAAGACCACCGCTCTGGTGAACTCCGGGCTCAATTTCCCCCTGGCCCAGAAGTACGGCAAGGAGGCCCTGCGCGGGGTGGGTGGCACCCGCAACTGCGACTGGTGGTTCACCGACGAGGCAGTGCTGCTGGACACCGCCGGGCGCTACGTCACCCAGGACAGCGACCCCACCTCGGATAGCGCCGAATGGCGGCAGTTCCTGGAGCTGCTGGGGCGCTACCGCAAGCGCCGCCCCATCAACGGCGTGCTGGTGACGCTGAGCGCCGCCGACCTGCTGACCATGACCCCCGAGGCGCGGGCCGGGCATGTGCTGGCCATCCGCCGGCGGCTGGACGAGCTGCAGCGCGGCCTGCATATCCAGTTCCCGGTGTACTTCCTGGTCACCAAGTGCGACCTGCTGGCCGGTTTCGTGGAGTTCTTCGACGATCTGGGCCACGACGGCCGCGCCCAGGTGTGGGGCATGACCTTTCCCGAGCCCGGCCCCGGCGGTGCCGTGGCGGCGCGCTTCCAGCAACGCTACGAGGACCTGCTCTCGCGCCTCAACCAGCGCGTGCTGTCCCGCCTGGACCAGGAGCGCGAGGCCGGCCGGCGCAGCCTGATCTTCGGTTTCCCGCGCCAGATGGCGGCCCTGCGGGACAACCTCGCCGCCTTCCTGGAAGAGACCTTCGACGCCAGCGGCTTCGACCGGCCGGTGCAGCTGCGCGGGGTGTACTTCACCAGTGGCACCCAGGAGGGCACCCCCATCGACCGGGTGATGCAGACCCTGGCCCGCAGCTTCGGCGTGGATGCCTCGGCCCCCGGCAGCTTCGGCGGCCAGGGACGCAGCTACTTCATCAACCGGCTGCTCCGAGAGGTGGTGTTCCAGGAGTCCGGCCTCGCCGGCGTCAACTGGCGCGCCGAGGTGGGACGGGCGGTGGCCCAGAACGCCGCCTACCTGGCACTGGTGGTGGCGGTGGTGGCGCTGGTGGGGGGCTGGTTCACCAGCTACCGGCTCAACCTGGACTACCTGGAGGACGTGCAGCAGACCCTGGAGGCCCACGCCGAACGGGCCACCGAACCGGTGCCGGTCACCGCCGGGCTGGCGGATGTGCTGCCGCGGCTGGACGCCCTCGGCGAGGTCGCCGCGGAGGCCAACCGCCACGCCGAGGACCGGCCGCTGCTGATGGGCCTGGGCCTGTATCGCGGCGACGAGCTCGGGGAGCAGGCCCGCCGGGCCTACCACGATGGCCTGCGGGGCCTGCTGCTGCCCCGGGTGGAACTGCTGCTGGAGGCCCTCATCCGCTCGTCGACCCGGCAGCCCGAGGCCCTCTACAGCCATCTCAAGGCCTACCTGATGCTGGGCCGCCCGGAGCACCTCGACCGGGAGCAGCTCTCCGCCCTGGTGGGCCGGCAGCTCAAGGGGCTGTTCGCCGAGCGGCCCGCCGTGGCCGAGGCCCTGGCGCTGCATTTCGACGTGCTGGCCCGCAACGTCGATCCCCTCGGCCTGGACAGCCTGGACGCCACCCTGGTGGCCCAGGCCCAGGCGACCCTGCAGGAGGCCTCGGTGCCGGTGCTGATGCTGAGCCGCCTGGAGGACATCTACACCGAGCGCCATCCCCTGGCGCTGCGCCTGGACCAGGCCGCGGGCCTGGGCGCCGAGCGGGTGTTCCGCCGCGAGCAGGCCAGCCTGTCCGATCCCATTCCGGCCCTCTACACCAAGGCGGGATTCGAGGAAATCACCCGGGATGTGCGCGGCCAGCTGGTGGAGCGCTTCCTGGAAGACGCCTGGGTACTGGGCGAGGCAGCCCTTCCGCGGGGGCCCACCGCGCGGCTGCAGCTGGCCGACCGCTTCCTGGACACCTACCAGGCCCGCTACATCGCCTACTGGGAGTCCCTGCTGGCGGACGTCGAGCTGGTGCCGCTGCTGGGGGTGAGCCACGCCACGGAGATTCTTGCCACCCTGAGCAGCCCCACCTCGCCCCTGAAGCGGCTGCTGCAGGTGGTGGTGGAGCAGACCCACTTCCCGGCGCCGGAGCCGGGCGCCGCCGAGCAGGCCGCCTCCGCTGCCGGCGGCCGCCTGGACCAGCTGCTGGGGCTCGCCGAGACGGCCCAGCAGGCCCTCAACCGGCCGCGCCCCGGTGCGGCGGTGTCGCAGCATTTCGGCCGCCTGCAGCGGCTGGTGATGGCCGGCGACGGCGCCGCCCCGGTGGACGGGGTGATCGGGCTGCTGAGCCAGCTCTATGGCGAGCTGGATGCCCTGGGGGGCGGCCTGGGCGAGCAGGACGCCCTGGCGCTCGTGGGCCGCTCCGGCGGCGCCGACGTGCTGCGCCAGGTGCGCCAGGAGGCCGGCCGCCAGCCGCCGCCGCTGGACCGCTGGCTCACCCAGCTGGCGGGCAAGGGCCAGCAGGTGGCCCTGCGCAGCCTGCGCACTGACCTCAACACCCGCTACCGCAGCCAGGTGCTGCCGGCCTGCCGGGAGGTGGTGGCCGGAAAATTTCCGTTCGATTCCAACGCCAGCGCCCAGGTGCCGCCGGGGGACTTCGCCCGGCTGTTCGGCCCGGGGGGAGTATTCGACCAGTTCTACAACGAGCACCTGGCGGGCCTGGTGGACACCAGCCGCGGAAACTGGCGCTGGAAGACCCGCGACGGTGCCTCGCTGGGGATCCCGGACAGCGTGCTGGCGCAGTTCCGGCGCGCCCGCACCATCGGGCAGACCTTCTTCCAGCAGGGCGGCGATATGCCCTCCCTGGCGTTCACCGTCACGCCCCACTACCTGGACGGCCGGGCGCGCCGGGTGACCCTGAACTTCGACGGCCAGACCCTGGTCTACCGCCACGGTCCGCCCCGGCCCCAGGAGTTCCGCTGGCCCGGCGACGGCAGCGGCGTGACGGTGGGCTTCGAGGATCGCAGCGGCCGCCGCCCCAGCCTGCGCTACGAGGGGCCCTGGGGCCTGTTCCGGGCGCTGAACGCCGGTGAGCCCTCTGCCGAGTCGGAGGTGCGCTTCATCGCCGGCTTCCAGGTGGAGGGCTACACCGCCCGGGTGGCACTGACCTTCCCCAGCGCCCGCAATCCGCTGAACCGCCGGGACTGGACCCGGTTCCGCTGCCCCGGCAGCCTGTAACCGGCCATGGCCGTCCCCGAGCCCCTCGGTTTCTTCGGCAAGCTGCCCTCCCACGGCGACTTCGTGCGCCGTCGGGTGCCGCCGGCGTTCCTGGCGGCATGGGACCCGTGGCTGGCGCAGGTGATCGCCGCCAGCCGCGAATGGCTCGGGGAGCAGTGGCTGCAGACCTACCTCACCAGCCCGGTGTGGCGCTTCGCCCTGGGGCCCGGTGTGTGTGGCGCGCCGGGCTTCGCCGGGGTGCTGATGCCCAGCGTGGACGCCGTCGGCCGGTACTTCCCGCTGACCCTGGTGACGCCGCTGCCGGGGCCGGTGAGCCTCACCAACCTGGCGGTGGAGGAGGCCGACTGGTACGGGCGCCTGGAGCAGCTGGCGCTCAGCGTGCTGGAGACGGAGACCCCTTTCGATCTGGATGAGTTCGACCGCCGGGTGGCGGCGCTGGGGGAGGAATTCGCCCCTCGGGTGCTGTCCGCCACCGTGCCCGAGCCGGCCCTGCAGCCGGGCCAGGCCGCTGCCGGAGTCCAGGTGGGCATGGCCTCCCTGGCGGAGTTGCCGTTCGCCATGCTGGCGGCGCTGGGCGCGGAGCTGGCGGCAGCCCTGGCGCCGGTGTCGCTGTGGTGGTCCGAGGGCTCCGAGCGGGTGGCGCCCTGCTGGTTCGCCGGCGCCGGCCTGCCGGCCCCCCACGCCTTCACCGCCGCCCTCGACGGCGCCTGGAGCGGCCACGGCTGGACCAGCCGGGCACTGCGCTGGGCCGAGCCGGCACCGCTTGCCACCGTGCCCGGCCCGCTGATGCCGCTGCGCTTTCGCTCCGCCGCCCGTACCGACGTGGGCAACGTGCGCCGGGTCAACGAGGATGCCTGCCTGGCCCGGCCCGAGGCCGGCCTGTGGGCGGTGGCCGACGGCGTGGGCGGCCAGGCGGCCGGTGACGAGGCCAGCCGCATGCTGGTGGACGCCCTCGGCGCGGTGGATGTCGACGGCGATCTGCAGGATCGCATCAACCGGGTGCGCGAGGCCGTGGACCAGGTCCACCAGCGCCTGCTGCATCTGTCCCGGCGCCCGGTGGACCCGGTGGACAGCGCCTCCACGGTGGCGGTGCTGGTGGGCTCGGCGGCCGGCTGCGCCTTCCTGTGGGCCGGCGACAGCCGAATCTACCGCTACCGGGACGGCAGCCTGGTCCGCTGCACCAAGGACCACAGCCTGGTGCAGGGACTGCTGGACGCCGGCAGCCTGGCCCCGGAACAGGCGGAAGGCCATCCCCAGTCCAACGTCATCACCCAGGCGGTGGGCTCCGGCGAGCGCCTGGAGCTGGAGTGCGCCCATGGCGACCTGCTGCCCGGCGACCGCTACCTGCTGTGCTCGGACGGCCTGCACGGCCAGCTCGGCGACGCCGAGCTGCAGGCGCTGCTGGACGAGGGTGACTGCGCCCAGGCCTGCGATCGGCTCATGGCGCTGGCCCTCTCCCGGGAGGCCCGGGACAACGTCACCGCGGTGGTGGTGGACGTGCTGGCGCCGGATGGGGCAGCGGAGGGCAGCCCGTGGACGCCCTGATCCGTGCCCTGGAGCGCTACCAGGCGGGCAGCGGTTCCGCCCGGGAGGTATGGAGCGCCCTGCAGGCGCTGCTGGCGGATGGGCGCACCCGGCGGCCCGGCGATGCCCTGCAGCTGCTGGCGCAGGCGGCGGACGAGGCCGGCCTGTCGCCGGTGAGCCGGGGTGCCCTGGAGCGGGCCCTGGAGGCCCGCACCGGCGGCCCGCAGGGCAGCGATGCCGATGCCACCCGGGTGCAGGCGGCTGACGACCGGGCCACCCGCATCGCTGTCTCCGGGGCCGACGATGACGGGGCGACCCGGATCGCTGCCGGGCCCGCCGCCTCCGGGGAGGCCCCGGGAGAGCCCTCCGGGCCGCGCCGGGGCCGCACCGCCACCGGTGCCACCTCCTCCGACTGGGCCCACCCGGAGCAGTGGGAGCGCGTCCACGAGGGGCCACTGGGGCCGGGCAGCGTTATCAAGCAGCGTTTCGTGCTGGAGGAGCTCATCGGCCAGGGCGGCATGGGCTCGGTGTACCGGGCCCGGGATCTGCGCAAGGAGGAGGCCGAGGACAGCGACCCGTTCGTGGCCCTGAAACTGCTCTCCGACGAGTTCCGGCGCCACCCGGACGCCCTGGTGTCGCTGCAGCGGGAGGCCAAGAAGGCCCAGACCCTGGCCCATCCCAACATCGTCACCGTCTACGACTTCGACCGCGACGGCGACCAGGTCTACATGACCATGGAGTTCCTGCGGGGCGAGCCCCTGGACCGGTTGATCTCCGGGCGCGGGCGCATGGGTCTCGCCCCGAAGGAGGCGTTCCGAATCGTCGACCGCATGGCCCGCGGCCTTGCCTACGCCCACCAGGAAGGCTTCGTCCACGCCGACTTCAAGCCGGGCAACGTGTTCCTCACCACCGATGGCCATGTGCGCATCCTCGACTTCGGCATCGCCCGGGCGGCCAAGGTGGCCGGCGAGGGGCGCGGCGACGATACGCGCTTCGACCCCGCCAGCCTGGGAGCGATCACCCCCAGCTACGCCAGTTCGGAGATGCTGGCCGGTGAGCCCGCCGAGCCCGCCGACGACGTCTACGCCCTGGCCTGCGTGGCCTACGAGCTGCTCACCGGCCACCACCCGTTCCGGGACGAGGCTGGCCGCAAGCTCCCCGCCGACGAGGCGGCGCGCCGGGGCCTGCGTCCCGAGCCCATCCGCGGCCTGCCCCGGCGCTGGTCCCGGGCCATCCAGCGGGGCCTCGACTTTCAGCGCAGCCGCCGCTTCCCGGACGCCGGGCGCTTCATCGACGCCATCAAACGCCCGGAGAAGGTGCGCCGCCGGCTCAGCGCGGCGGTGGCGGTACTCGCCCTGGTGGCGGTGGTGTCCTGGTGGGTCACCATCCGCGAGTCCGACGTGCTGGTCACCCTGGCCGACCTGCCCCCCGCCCTGGAGTCATCCGTGGCGTTGGTGCGCCAGGGGGACCGCTATCTGGACCAGAACGAGCCGGCCCAGGCCCACAAGGTCTACGCCCAGGCCTGGGAGAGCGCCGACGGGCTCATCGAGCTGGCCCCCCGGGACCGCTCCCGGCTGCGCCGTATCGTCGACGGCCGGGTCAATCGGGTGATCGGCCACTACCTGGAGGAGGCCGAGCGTCCCGGTGCCGACCCGTTCGCCCTGGAGGTGCTGCGGCTCACCCTGGAATCCCTGGAGCGCCACGACCTGGGCACCCGGGACGAGGAATTGCAGGAGGCCCTGGCGGAGCTCAACCAGCGGATTGCCGCCGCGCGCTGAGCAGGAGCTCAAGGGCGGGTTCCCGAGCCGCGAAATGCAAGAACCTGGAGGCCACAGATGAACACCGATGGGCACGGGTTATTCCCGCGTGCCCCCGGGTCCATGCGCGGGAGGCGACGATGGCACGTCCCGCGACTGGGGCCCGCCGTAGGGCATGTTGCGGAGAAACATGCCATTGAGCGGTGGAATGGGTTCGGCCGGTCGGTTTCGGGATCCCCAATGCGGTTGCGTTGCCGCCGCGGCACGAGGCGATGCTTGTCCCCACGTTTCTTCGCAACGTGGGGCTACGGCGGGCAAGGCGATGCGATGGAGGGCGGTGGCCGGGGCCTCCGGAACGCCCTGGACGACGGCCTTCGAACATGAACAGCTCCTCTTCCGCCGGCACCCCCTACGACAGCGTTCCCTATCCCCAGGCGGTGTTTGGCCAGACGCACCCGGACCGGCTGGCCACCATCGCCACCCTGCATGGCCTGACGCCGGCGCCGGTGGAGCGCTGCCGGGTGCTGGAGCTGGGCTGCGGCGACGGCACCAACCTCATCGCCATGGCCTACGCCCTGCCGGGCAGCGAGTTCGTCGGGGTGGACCTGGCGCAGACGGCGGTGGACCGTGGCCGGGAGATGATCGCCGGGTTGGGCCTCGGCAATATTACTCTGCACGCCCTGGACCTGCGCCAGGTCCCCGGCGACTGGGGGCCCTTCGACTACGTGCTGGCCCACGGCCTGTACTCCTGGGTGCCGGAGCCGGTGCGCGACGCGCTGATGGCGCTGTGCCGCCGCGTCCTGGCGGACCGGGGCCTGGCCTACGTCAGCTACAACTGCCAGCCGGGCGGTCACCTGCGCGAGCCGGTGCGCCGCATGTGCCAGTTCCACGTGCGCCAGCTGCGGGATCCCGCCGAGCAGGTCCGTCAGGCCCGCGCCCTGGTGAAGTTCCTGGCCGCGGCCCGGCCGGAGCCGGATCCCTGGCAGCGGCTGCTGCAGAGCCAGCTGGAACGCATGGACCAGCAGTCCGACGCGGTGTTCTACCACGACGATCTGAGCCCGGCGCACCAGGCCTGCTACTTCTTCGAGTTCGTCCAGCATGCGGCCGGCCACCAGCTGCAGTACCTCTCCGAGGCCAGCCTGACGGACACCCTGGAGCAGGAGTTTCCGGCCACGGTCCTGGCCGAGCTGCCGCCCCTGGAAGGAGATACCCTGCTGGCCGGCGAGCAGTACCGCGACTTCCTCCGCGGCCGGGCCTTCCGCCAGAGCCTGCTGGTGCCCCGGGTGGCGGCCGTCGATTGCAGCTTGAACCCGGGCCGCCTGGCGGCCCTGTGGCTGGCCGCCGAGGTGCGTCCGGCGCGGGACGGGCTCGACCCGGCCGCCCCCGGCGAGGAGGACTTCCACGGGCCCAGGGGCGCCGTCATCGCCACCGGCGAGCCGCTGGCCAAGGCGGCGCTGCTGGAGCTCGGGGAGGCCTGGCCGGACTGGCTGGCGTTCCCGGAACTGCTGGAGCGGGTCGGCCGGCGCCTCGGCGCAAGCCGGGCCGGGCCCGAGGCCGCCGCCGGGCTGGCGGACTTCCTGCTGCGCTGCTACCGGCTCGGTTTCGCCGAGCTGCACGCTCACGCCGCCCCCTTCGCCAGCCGGCTCTCGGAGCGGCCCCGGGCCTGCGCCCTGGCGCGCCTGGCAGCCCACAGCTTTGTGGCTGTTCCCACCCTGCGCCACTTGGTGCTGAGCCTGGACGATCCCCTGGCCCGGGCGCTGCTGCCGCTGCTCGACGGCAGCCGCGACCACGGCGCTCTCCGCCGGGAGTTGCTGGCGGCGGTGGCCGGCGGCGATCTGGCCCTGGAGCAGGACGGCACGCCGGTGACCGACCCGGCTCGGGCGGAGGATCTGCTGGAGGCCCGGCTCGCCTCCTGCCTGCAGCGGTTCGTCCGCGCCGGCGTGCTGGAGGCGTGAGTCCGCCGGCGTGCCGGGCATGGCAACCCGGGGGGCGGGGTGGCCCGATGCCGGATGCGGCGCTGCGCGCCTTATCCGGCCTACGCGGGCCGCGGCTGGGCCCCGGGGTCGGGCGGAGGGCGTAGGCCGGATAAGCGAAGCGCATCCGGCGATTCGGCGGTTCGCCGTCGCCGCTGCGGGCTGGGCGCGGCGGTGCCGTGGGTATGGCCCGGCGCGGGGGGCTGGCTCGGCGGGGCGGGGACGCCGGATGCGGCGCTGGCGCGCCTCATCCGGCCTACGCGGGCCCGGCCGCGCCCCGGGGCCGGGGCGGAGGGCGTAGGCCGGATAAGCGAAGCGCATCCGGCGTCCACAGCGGGGAGGCACAGCCCATCCATGGGCAGGGCTAGCCTTCAGCGGCCCGGGCCTGGAGCGCCCTCCAGACGCTGGCGCAGCCGGGCCAGCGTCTGCGGCCAGACCCGCTGCCAGCAGCAGACGTGGTCGAAGTCGGGATACTCCAGCAGACGGGCCTGGGGGTCCCCAGCGGCCCCGGCCCGGGTGACCGCCGGGGGCACCCGCCGGTCGCGGCCGCCGAGCAGGTGCCAGCGCAGCACCGCCGGCGGGGCTGGCGCCACGGCCGCGGGGTTCAGGGAGCCATCGAGGGGCTCGTAGCCGTGGTGGCGGGTCCAGGCGCCGATTTCCAGATTGGCGGCTACCGTCACCACGGCGTCCACGTCCCGGCGCCGGTTCGCCAGCAGCACCGCCAGGCTGCCGCCGCCGCTGTAGCCCAGCAGCACCAGGGAGCGATGGCCGGTCAGCGCCATTGCCTGATCGACGGCCGCGTCCAGGGCCGCTACCACTTCCTCCGAGTAGCGGCCGTGGGTCCAAAGCCAGGGCCGGCAGGGCTCGGGCGCGGCGGCCGTGCCGTAACAGGGGCGGTTCAGGTAGAGCACCGGCGCCGGGTCCAGGGCCAGCAGGTCCAGAGCCAGCGGGCGCCGGGGGGTCGGGTTGCGGGCCGGGTAGCGGCCCCGGATCCAGGGGCTGCCGTCGCCGTCCAGGTAGACGTGCAGCCGCGGCCCGCGGCCCTCCCGGTAATGGCCCTGGAGCCGGAACGCCCCGCCCAGCTCCAGAGGGGAGAGGCTGAGCTGCCCCGCGCTCGCCGCCAGGCGCCGCTCGGGGGCGGTCGAACAGCCGACGACCAGGGCTATACTGAGCACCAGGAATATTCCAGCCACCGGGAGGCGCGGCGCGGGGCGCCCGCGGCGGGGGCGGATGATCAACAGCCTGGACGGTAGCCGTCTCATGAAATCGACTGTGCCACTTTTCTGCCGCCGCAGCTGCGTGCTGAGCGCTCTGGCGGCGGCCCTGCTGGGCCTCGCGGGCTGTGCCACGGCGCCCACCGACCTGGAACGCGAGGCCGCCCGGGAAGGCTACACCGAGGTTTCCGACCTTTATATCGTCGACTGTCTGCTGCCGGGCCAGATCCGCAAGCTCGGCAACATGACCTACCAGACCCCCCGCCGGCCGGTTCGCACCACCGCCGCCGACTGCCGCATCCGCGGCGGCGAGTACGTGGCCTATGACCGGGCCGACTACCGCTCGGCGCTGAAGGTCTGGCTGGAGCGCGCCGAGGCCGGCGACCCGGAGGCCCAGAACTACGTGGGCGAGATCTTCGAGAAGGGCCTGGGCCGCCAGCCCGACTACCTCTCCGCGGCGCAGTGGTATCGCAAGGCCGGCGAGCAGGGCTATAGCCGCGCCCAGATCAACCTCGGCTACCTGTATGAAACGGGCCTTGGGGTGGAGCGCGACGTGGCCACGGCACTGAACTGGTACCGCAAGGCCTCGGGGCTGTCCGACGACCAGCTGGTCTACGAGTCGGAACTGAACCAGGCGGTAGAGGAACTGCGGGCCGAGCTGCAGACCAGGCTGGATCGGGCCGACCGCCAGGTGGCGGTGCTGCAGAGCCAGCTGCAGGGCATGAAGGCCGAGCGCGCGAAGCTGGAGAAGCGCCTCTCGGAGATGCTGGCGGAGCGGTCCGCCACCTCGTCCACCCCGGTGGTGATCCTGGGCATGCCCCAGATGGAGGGCGGCTCCGGTGCCGGGGATGATGTGCCCCGGGAGCGGCCCAGCGCCCGGCGCTTGCAGCAGGCCTCCGACCAGGCAAGCCGCGCGGCCCGGGAAGCACAGCAGCGGGCGGACCGGCTGGCCGGCCAGCAGCAGGCCGCCGAGGCCCGGGCGGCGGCGGCGGAGGCCGAGCGCCTCGCGGCGGAGGCCGAGCGCGCCAGCGCCATGGCGGAATTGGCCGCGGCCCTGGAGGAGATGGAAACCCTGGAGGAACTCTACGCCCGTGCCCAGACCGAGCGCGAGGAGCTGAGCGACGAGCTTTCCACCCTGCGCCAGCAGCGCACCATCGCCAGTTCCATGGAGCCCCAGCGGCCTTCGGTGGACCTGCCGGCCCGGGATCCCCGGGAGTTCCAGAACATCGGATTCGGCCGCTATTACGCCCTGATCATCGGCAATACTGACTACGCCTTCCTGGACGACCTGCAATCGCCGCTCAGCGATGCCGAACGCATCAAGGAACTGCTGGAGACCCGCTACGGGTTCAGTGCGGTGCTGATTGCCGACGCCGACGACCAGGCCATGCTGAATGCTGTCAACGACCTCTTCGAGCAGCTTCAGCCGGAAGACAACCTGCTGATCTACTACGCCGGCCACGGCTACCTCAGCGAGCGGGCGGGTGGCCAGCGGCTGCGCGGCTACTGGCTGCCGGTCAACGCCCAGCCTGACCGCTTCACCCACTGGGTCAACAACTCGGTGATCAGTGACCACCTGGACCGCATCAAGGCCCGCTCGGTGCTGGTGATCGCCGACTCCTGCTACGCGGGCGCCATGGCCGACGAGTCGAGCGCCCTGCTGCTGGGCAGCGCCCAGGCGGGGCTCTCAGAGGCCTCCATCCGCGACGGGCTGGCCCGCCGCTCGCGCATGGTGATCTCCTCCGGCGGCCTGAAGCCGGTGCTCGATACCCTGGACGGCCGCCACTCGCTGTTTGCCAAGTCCTTCATCGAGGTGCTGGAGTCCAACGACCAGGTGCTGCGGGACAACATGCTGTTCGCCCGCGTGGCGGTGACGGTGCGCCGCCGGGCGGAGGTGATCGGCGTCGACCAGACGCCGGAGATGCGCCCCATCCGCGCCGCCGGCCACGAGGGCGGCGACTTCTACCTGGTACCCAACGGCGGACCGGGGGGCGTGGCGCTGAACTGAGCCGTGCGCCCTGTTTTTTTAGCCGCCAAATGTACGCGAAATGGACGCTAAATAAGAGAGAAACCTAGCCGCAGATGAACGCAGATCAACGCAGATTTTCGTGAAGGACTGGTCCTGCCGTGTGTCGGCGGCGGCCGCAAGCCCCGTGCCTCGGGCCCATGTGCACAAGCCTGACACCAGGCCCGCAACAGCCCTATCATCTGCGTCCATCCGCGTTCATCTGCGGCGCAACTCCCCTTTCCCATATTGTGCCCATCTCGCGGCTAACCTCTAAAGCGCCCGGTTCAACCCCTGTGACGACTACTGGAGAAGTCCATGGCCATTCGACCGCTTGCCGTTTCCCTGAACCTGGAGCAGGCCCGCAAGATCATCGACGGCGCGCTGGTGCACGGCCGCGGCGCCGGCTACAAGCCGCTGACCGTGCAGGTGCTGGACGCCGGCGGCCAGCAGGTGGCCATGGCCCGGGAGGACGGCTCGGGCAACCTGCGGGCCCAGGTAGCTCTGGGGAAGGCCTACGGGGCGCTGGGCATCGGCCTGTCCAGCGGCACCATCGGCGAGGCCAACGCCGACCGCCCGGCCTTCCTGGCGGCGGTGGCGGTCGCCTCCGGCGGACGCATGGTGCCGGTGGCCGGCGGCGTGGTGATCGTCAACGGCGCCGGCGAGATCATCGGCGCCGTGGGCATCAGCGGGGATACCTCGGAGGCCGACGAGGCCTGCTGCATCGCCGGCATCCAGGCCGCCGGCCTGACGCCCGATCCGGACCGCGGTCGATGAAGAGGGATTGAGCCGCGAAATGGACGCTAAATAAGAGAGAAACCTAGCCGCAGATGAACGCAGATCAACGCAGATTTTCGTGAAGGCTGGTTCTGCCGTGTGTCGGCGGCGGCCGCAAGCCCCGTGCCTCCGGCCCACGGGCACAAGCCTCACACCAGGCTCGCAACAGCCCTATCATCTGCGTCCATCCGCGTTCATCTGCGGCTAAATTGCGCTCTTCCATATTGCGTCCATTTTGCGTGCATCTCGCGGCTGAACTCTCCCGACATCACATGTTCGGATAGTTCGGTCCGCCGCCGCCCTCGGGCACGACCCAGTCGATGTTCTGGGTGGGATCCTTGATGTCGCAGGTCTTGCAGTGCACGCAGTTCTGGGCATTGATCCGCAGCCGCGGCTCGCCGTCCTCCCCGTTGACGATCTCGTAGACCGCGGCCGGGCAGTAGTGCTGCTCCGGGGCGTCATAGCGGGCCAGGTTGACCTGGATGGGCACGGACTCGTCCCGCAGCCGCAGGTGGCAGGGCTGGTTCTCCTCGTGGTTGGTGTTGGACAGGTACACCGAGGACAGCCGGTCGAAGGCGAGCCTGCCGTCGGGTTTTGGGTAGTCGATGGGCCGGGCCTGGTCCTTCGGCGTCAGGCACTCGTGGTCGGCGTGGTGGTGCAGGGTCCAGGGTGCCCTGCCCCGGAACAGCCAGGTGTCCACGGCGGACCAGGCCATGGCCGGCCACAGCCCCCAGCGGAAGGCGGGGCGGATGTTGCGCACCCGGTAGAGCTCGTCCCATAGCCAGGTGCCGCGCAGCGCCTCGGGATAGGCCCGCGCCTCGTTGCCGGCGTCCGCCTCGCCCAGCAGGGTGAATACCGCCTGGGCGGCGGTCATGCCGCTCTTCATGGCGGTGTGGGTGCCCTTGATCTTCGGCACGTTGAGAAAGCCCGCCGTGTCTCCGACCAGCACCCCGCCGGGGAAGCTCAGCCGGGGGATGGACTGGTAGCCCCCCTCGGACAGGGCCCGGGCGCCGTAGCTGACTCGCCGGCCGCCCTCGAAGGTGGCGCGGATGGCCGGGTGGGTCTTGAAGCGCTGCAGCTCCTGGAAGGGTGAGAGGTACGGATTGGTGTAGTCCAGCCCCACCACGAAGCCCACCGCCACCTGGTTGTCCTCCAGGTGGTAGATGAAGCTGCCGCCGTAGGTCCTGGGATCCATGGGCCAGCCCACGGTGTGGATCACCAGGCCGGGCCGGTGCTGCTCGGGAGCGACTTCCCAGAGTTCCTTGATGCCCAGGCCGTAGGTCTGCGGGTCGGCATCCCGGCGCAGGTCGAAGCGCTGGAACAGGGTCTTGGTGAGCGACCCCCGGCAGCCCTCGGCAAACACCGTCTGCCGGGCATGCAGCTCGACGCCCGGCTCGTGGTTGGGGCCCGGGGTGCCGTCGCGGTTGAGCCCCATGTCGCCGGTGGCGACACCGCGCACCGCGCCGTCCTCATCGTAGAGCACCTCGGCGGCGGCGAAGCCGGGGTAGATCTCCACCCCCAGGGCCTCGGCCTGCTCCGCCAGCCAGCGGCACAGGTTGCCCAGGCTGATGATGTAGTTGCCCCGGTTGCGCATCTGCGGGGGCGTGGGCAGTGCCCGGGCAGCCGTCTGAGTGAGGTGCAGGAAGCGATCCTCGGTCGCCGGCTGGTTCAGGGGTGCCCCCTTTTCCTGCCAGTCGGGGATCAGCTCCTCCAGCGCGCGGGGGTCCAGCACTGCGCCGGAGAGGATATGGGCGCCGATCTCCGAGCCCTTCTCCAGCACACAGACGGAGAGCTCCCGCTGGGCCTCGCCGGCAAGCTGCATCAGGCGGATGGCGCTGGCAAGCCCCGACGGCCCGCCGCCGACGATCACCACGTCGTATTCCATGCTCTCGCGTTCGGTCACGTCGGGACCCTCCGGTGAGAATCAGTGTTCAGCCGCGAGATGGTCGCTGAATGGGAGAGAAATCTAGCCGCAGATGAACGCAGATGAACGCAGATTTTCGTGAAGGACCGGTCCTGCCGTGTGTCGGCGCCGGCCGCAAGCCCCGTACCTCCGGCTTACGGGCACAAGCCTCACACCAGGCCCGCAACAGCCCTGTCATCTGCGTCCATCCGCGTTCATCTGCGGCTAATGAATCCTCTTAATCCTGCGTCCATTTAGCGCGCATCTCGCGGTTGAATCGTGCTATCGCATTGCGCCGCCAGCGCCTGGGCGACCCGGGAAGCCGGCTCGCGGCCCAGCTCGGCGCAAATCCAGCGGCCGGTGGCGGCCACGGCATTGATGTTCACTCCGGTTTCAATTCTCATGCCGTCCAGCAGGTAGAGCACGTCCTCGGTGGCCACGTTGCCGGCGGCGCCGGGGGCGTAGGGGCAGCCGCCGAGCCCGGCCACGGAGGCGTCCACGGTGGCTACGCCCATTTCCAGCACCGCGAACAGGTTCACCAGGGCCTGGCCGTAGGTGTCGTGGAAATGGGCCGCCAGCCGTTCCACCGGCACCCGCCCGGCCACCGTCTCCACCAGCCGCCGGGCCGCCAGCGGGTTGCCGGTGCCGATGGTGTCCCCCAAGGAGATCTCGTAGCAGCCCATGGCCGCCAGCCGCGCCGCCACGTCCGCCACCGCCCGTGCGGCAATGGCGCCCTCGTAGGGGCAGCCCAGCACGCAGGAGACATAGCCCCGCACGCGCAGCCCCCGCGCCAGGGCGGTGTCCACCACCGGGGCGAAGCGCTGCAGGCTCTCGGCGATGCTGCAGTTGATGTTTCGTTGGGAGAAGGACTCGGAAGCGGCGGCGAACACCGCGATTTCCTCCGCCCCGGCGGCCAGGGCCGCCTCCAGGCCCTTCATGTTGGGCACCAGCACCGGGTGCGAGACGCCCTCAACCCGAGGCAGGGCGGCCAGCACCTCGGCGCTGTCCGCCATCTGGGGCACCCAGCGGGGGGAGACGAAGGCCCCGGCCTCCACCACCGGCAGCCCGGCCGCCGCCAGCCGCCGGATCAGCTCCACCTTGACGCCGGCCAGCACCGGCGTGGGCTCGTTCTGCAGCCCGTCGCGGGGGCCGACTTCGACGATCTTTACATGCTTGGGCAATGGCATAATCGAGCGCTCGCTGGGTTAGCCGCGAAATGCACGCCAAATGTGAGAGAAACCTAGCCGCAGATGAACGCAGATGAACGCAGATTTTCGTGAAGGACTGGTGTTTCCGTGTATCGGCGGCGGGCGCAAGCCCCATGCCTCCGGCCTACGGGCACAAGCCTGACCCGGGGTCCGCAACAGCTCTCTGATCTGCGTCCATCCGCGTTCATCTGCGGCTCAACATGGGAGAGCAAGTTAGCCGCAGATGAACGCAGATGAACGCAGATTTTCGTGAAGGACTGGTGTTTCCGTGTATCGGCGGCGGCCGCAAGCCCCGTGCCTCAGGCCCACGGGCACAAGCCTGACATCAGGCCCGCAACAGCCCTATTATCTGCGTCCATCCGCGTTCATCTGCGGCTAATGCATTCTCTTATCTTGCGTCCATTTCGCGTGCATCTCGCGGCTAAAATCCCTCACTCATCCGCCTTGATGGCCAGCAGCTCCACGCCTTCGGAGACCTGCTCGCCCTGGCGGACGTTCAGCGACTCCACCACGCCGTCGGTGGTGGCCTTGACGGTGTATTCCATCTTCATGGCCTCCAGCACCAGCAGCGGCTGGCCCTCGGTGACCCGGTCGCCCTCGGCGGTGGAGATGCTCACCACCGTGCCGGGCATGGGCGCCTTGAGGCTGCCTTCCCGGACCTCGTCCTCCATGCCGACGGTAAGCGGGTCGTGGAGCAGCAGGCGGTGGCCATGGCCGTCGGTGAGCACCATCAGCTCGGCGCCCTGGCGGACCACGGTGGCGGTGAGCCGCACGCCGTCGAGGTCGGCCCGCAGGTCTCCCTGGGGGTCCAGTTCGCCGCGTGCCTGGACCTCCGCCTCGGGCAGCTCCAGCAGGTAGGCTCCGGAGCGGTAGTGGGCCAGCACGGCCACGTCGCGGTCGCCATCCCGGAAGTGCAGGGTGTGGTGGTTGTCGTCGTTCAGCACCCAGCCGCTGGTGGCGTGCCAGGGCGAGTGGGGGTCGTCGGAGGCCGCGGCCCGGGCCGCGGCCCGGGCGTCGATGCGCAGGAACTCCGACAGGCAGGCCAGCGCCAGCACCCGGTCGGAGGCAGGCGCCGGCTCGGGGAACAGGCTGGCACGGTGGCTGTCGATGAAGCCGGTGTCCACGCCCCCGGACTGGAACGCCGGGTGGGCCGCCACGCCCGCCAGGAACGACACATTGGTGGCCGGACCCACCACCTGGAAGTCGGCCAGGGCCCGGCGCAGCCGCCGCAGGGCGGCGGCGCGGCTGTCGTCCCAGACCACCAGCTTGGCGATCATGGGGTCGTAGTGGACGCTCACCTCGTCCCCCTGGCGCACGCCGGTGTCGATGCGCACGTGGGGGCTTTCCTCGGGCAGGCGCAGGTGGTTGATGCGGCCGGTGGCCGGCAGGAAGCCGGCGTCCGGATCCTCGGCATAGATCCGCGCCTCGAAGGCGTGGCCGTGCAGTTGCAGGTCCGACTGGGATGCCGGCAGGGCCTGGCCTGCGGCCACTCGCAGCTGCCACTCCACCAGGTCCTGGCCGGTGATCATTTCGGTGACCGGGTGCTCCACCTGCAGCCGGGTGTTCATCTCCATGAAGTAGAAGCTGCCGTCGGCATCGGCGATGAACTCCACGGTGCCGGCGCCCCGGTAGCCGATGGCGCGGGCGGCGCGCACGGCGGCGCCACCCATGGCGGCTCGCCGTTGCGCCTCGACGCCGGGAGCCGGGGCCTCTTCGATGATCTTCTGGTGGCGGCGCTGCACCGAGCAGTCCCGCTCGAACAGATGCACGGCGCCGCCGTGGGCATCGGCGAACACCTGCACCTCGATGTGGCGGGGGGTCAGCAGGTACTTCTCGATCAGCATCTGCTGGTCGCCGAAGGCGGCGTCCGCCTCCCGCCGGGCCGCCGCCAGGGCCTCGGCGAAGTCCCCGGGGCGGTCTACCCGGCGCATGCCCTTGCCGCCGCCGCCCGCGGAGGCCTTGATGAGCACCGGGTAGCCGATCTCGGCGGCCGTCTGGGCCAGGTATTCCGCGGCCTGCTCCTCGCCGTGGTAGCCGGGCACCACCGGCACGCCGGCCTCCGTCATCAGCGCCTTGGCCGCGCTCTTGGAGCCCATGGCCTCGATGGCCGCCGGCGGCGGGCCGATGAACACCACGTCCGCCGCCTCGCAGGCCCGGGCGAAGCCGGCGTTCTCCGAGAGAAACCCGTAGCCCGGATGGATGGCCTGGGCGCCGCTGCGCCGGGCCACCTCCAGGATGGCCTCGCCCCGCAGGTAGCTGTCCCGGGCCGGGGCGGGCCCCAGGCGCCAGGCCTCGTCGCAGGCCGCCACGTGCAGCGCCCCGGCGTCGGCGTCGGAGTACACCGCCACCGTGCGCACGCCGAGCCGCCGGCAGGTGCGGGCCACGCGGCAGGCGATCTCCCCGCGATTGGCGATCAGGATCTTGTCGAACATGGGCGGTGAGGTCCCGGGATTTGTGTTTTAGCCGCGAAATAGACATAAAATAGAAAGAGATAAAGCGAGCCGCAGATGCACGCAGATGAACGCGGACAGGTGTCTGTTTTCCCCGCTGATGCAACGCCTCGGGTGAAAATCCGTTGCGCCGGATCCCCGACGCGACCCCGAGCGGGCCACCCGAAAGGACCAACATTTGCGTTCATCCGCGTTCATCTGCGGCCAATGTATTCTCTTATCTTGTGTCCATTTCGCGTGCATCTCGCGGCTAATCCTTTTTCACCCAGGTCGGCCGGCGCTTCTCCAGGAAGGCGCTGACGCCCTCCCGGCCCTCGGCGCTGGCGCGGCGCTCGGCGATGCGCCGGGCGGTCTCCTCCAGCATCGTCTGGTCGAGGGGTGCCCGGGCGACGAAGCCCGCCAGGCGCTTGGCCTCCACCATGGCTCCGGGGCCATTGGCGGCCAGGGCGTCCAGCAGCTCCTGCAGGGTGCCATCCAGTTCCTCGCCGTCCAGCACCTCGTGGACCAGGCCCAGTTCCCGGGCGCGGCGGGCGTCGAAGCGCTCGCCAGTGACGAAGTAGCGCCGGGCCTGGCGTTCGCCCATGGCCCGCACGACGTAGGGGGCGATCACCGCGGGGATCAGGCCGAGCTCCACCTCCGAGAAGCCGAACACCGCCCGCGCGGAGGCGAGCGCGATGTCGCAGCACGCCACCAGGCCCACGCCGCCCCCCAGGGCCGCCCCCTGCACCCGGGCCACGGTGGGCTGCGGCAGGCTGTCCAGGGCCTTCATCAGGCGGCCCAGGCCCAGGGCGTCGGCCAGGTTGTCCTCCTGCGAGAACTCTGCCATGCGGCGCATCCAGTTGAGGTCCGCCCCCGCCGAGAACGACTTCCCCTCCGCTGCCAGCACCACCACCCGCACCGACCGGTCGCCGGACAAAGCCTCCAGCGCCGCGGTCAGCTCCGCGATCAGGGCATCGTCGAAGGCGTTGTGCACCTCCGGGCGGTTCATGGTCAGGCGGGCGATGCCGCCGTGGTGCTCGATCCTCAGGCGCTGTTCAGGCATTCGGGCACCTGTCGTTAGCCGCGAGATGCATGCGAAATGGGCGCAAAATGAGAAGAGGCCGAGCAAGCCGCGGATGAACGCAGATTAACGCGGATGGCCGTTTTCTCCTGTCGCCCGTGCAGCGCCACTGACGAAAGCACCCTGCGCCTGCCCGCCGACGCGCTCCCAAGAGGGAGCACCCAAAAATCAAAGCATCTGCGTTCATCTGCGTTCATCTGCGGCTAATGAATCGTTTTACCTTGCGTCCATTTCGCACGCATCTCGGGGCTAAACACTGTTTGCTACATCCGGAAGACGCCGAAGCGGGTCTCCTTTGTTGGGGCGTTCAGCGCCGCTGACAGCCCCAGGGCCAGCACCATGCGGGTGTCGGCGGGGTCGATGACGCCGTCGTCCCAGAGCCTCGCGGTGGCGTAGTAGGGGTGGCCCTGGCGGTCGTACTGCTCGCGGATGGGCTGCTTGAACTGCTGCTCGTCTTCGTCGCTCCAGCTGCCGCCCTGGCGCTCGACGGCGTCGCGGCGCACCTGGGCCAGCACGTTGGCCGCCTGTTCTCCGCCCATCACCGAGATGCGGGCATTGGGCCACATCCACAGGAAGCGGGGCGAGTAGGCGCGGCCGCACATGCCGTAGTTGCCGGCGCCGAAGCTGCCGCCGAGGATCACCGTCAGTTTGGGCACGGCGGTGGTGGCCACGGCGGTGACCAGCTTGGCCCCGTCCTTGGCGATGCCGCCGGCCTCGTACTTGCGGCCCACCATGAAGCCGGTGATGTTCTGCAGGAACACCAGCGGGATGCCCCGCTGGCTGCACAACTCCACGAAGTGGGTGCCCTTCAGGGCCGATTCCGAGAACAGCACGCCGTTGTTGGCCAGGATGCCCACCGGGTAGCCGTGGATGTGGGCGAAGCCGCACACCAGGGTGGTGCCGTAGAGGGCCTTGAACTCGTCGAAGGCGCTGGCGTCCACGATGCGGGTGATGACCTCCCGGACGTCATAGGGGGTCTTGAGATCCGGTGGCACCACCCCGTGCAACTCCCGGGGGTCGTAGGCCGGCGGCCGCGGCGGCAGCACTTCCAGGCTGGTGCGCTTGGAGCGGTTCAGGTGGCTCACCACCCGCCGGACCAGGCCCAGGGCGTGGGCATCGTTGAGCGCGTAGTGGTCGGTGACCCCGGAGGTGCGGGCGTGGACGTCGGCGCCGCCGAGCTCTTCGGCGGTCACCACCTCGCCGGTGGCCGCCTTCACCAGCGGCGGGCCGCCCAGAAAGATGGTGCCCTGCTCGCGGACGATGATGCTCTCGTCGGCCATGGCCGGGACGTAGGCGCCGCCGGCGGTGCAGGAACCCATCACCACGGCGATCTGGGGGATGTCCCGGGCGGACAGGCTGGCCTGGTTGTAGAAGATCCGGCCGAAGTGGTCGCGGTCGGGGAATACCTCGTCCTGGCTTGGCAGGTGGGCGCCGCCGGAGTCCACCAGGTAGATGCAGGGCAGGTGGTTCTCCAGGGCGATCTCCTGGGCCCGCAGGTGTTTCTTCACCGTCAGCGGGAAGTAGGTGCCGCCCTTCACCGTGGCGTCGTTGGCCACCACCATGCACTCGCGCCCCGCCACCCGGCCGATGCCGGCGATCAGCCCGGCGGCCGGCACCGGGTCGTCGTAGACGCCGTGGGCGGCCAGCTGGGAGAGCTCGAGGAACGGCGAGCCGGTGTCCAGCAGCACCCGGATGCGATCCCGGGGCAGCAGCTTGCCGCGTGCCAGGTGGCGCTCCCGGGCCTGCTCACCGCCGCCCCGCTTGACCGCCTGCACCTGGGCGCGCAGGTCCGCCACCAGCTCGCCCATGGCCTGCGCATTGGCGGCGAACTCGGCGCTGTGGGGGTCGATCTTGCTGCGCAGGGCGGTCATGGGCCGGTGCCGTAGGTTGAGACGTTGTTAGCCGCGAGATGCACGCGGAATGGACGCAAGATAAGAGAATTCATTAGCCGCAGATGAACGCGGATGGACGCAGATGCTTTGACTTTTGGGTGTTCGCTGCCAGGTTCAGGCCGGTGGGCAGGGGTAGCGGGTGTCGTGCCTGGCGGTGCAGGGCCGGCAGAAACAAATACCCATCCGCGTTGATCTGCGTTCATCTGCGGCTCGCTTTGCCTCTTCTCATGTCGCGTCCATTCCGCGTGCATCTCGCGGCTAAAAAACCTCATTCCCGCTCCACCGCCACGGCGGTGGCCTCGCCGCCGCCGATGCACAGCGACGCCACGCCCCGCTTCAGGTCGTGGCGCTGCAGGGCGTAGAGCAGGGTGACCAGGATGCGGGCGCCGGAGGCGCCGATGGGATGGCCCAGGGCGCAGGCGCCGCCGTGGATGTTGAGCCGGCCGTGGGGGATATCCAGTTCCTGCATGGCGGCCATGGCCACTACCGCGAACGCCTCGTTGATCTCGTAGAGGTCCACGTCGGCGGCGGACCAGCCGACGCGCTCCAGCAGCTTGCGAACCGCTCCCACCGGGGCGGTGGTGAAGCGGGCGGGTTCCTGGGCATGGCCGGCGTGGCCGCGCACCGTGGCGAGCGGTGTGAGCCCCCGGTGATCGGCCTCGGAGCGGCGCATCAGCACCATGGCGGCGGCGCCGTCGGAAATGGAGCTGGCGTTGGCGGCGGTGACGGTGCCGTCGGTGCGGAACGCCGGCTTCAAAGCCGGGATGCGCTCGCGCCGGGCGCTGCGCGGCTGCTCGTCCAGGGCCACGGTGACCGGGCCGCCCCGGGTCTCGACCGTGACCGGCGCCACCTCCGCCTCGAAGGTGCCGTCCTCCACTGCCTGCAGCGCCCGGTCCAGGGACTCGATGGCGTAGGCGTCCTGGGCCTCGCGGCTGAAGCCGTACGCCTCGGCGCAGTCCTCGGCGTAGGTGCCCATCAGCCGGCCCGGGTCGTAGGCGTCCTCCAGGCCGTCCAGGAACATGTGGTCCAGCACCCGACCGTGGCCCAGGCGATAGCCGGCCCGCGCCTTCTCCAGCAGATAGGGAGCGTTGCTCATGCTCTCCATGCCGCCGGCCACCACGATATCGGCACTGCCCGCGGCGATCAGGTCGTGGCCCAGCATGACGCTCTTCATGCCGGAGCCGCAGACCTTGCTGACGGTGGTGCAGGGGACGTCCAGGGGCAGCCCCGCCCCCAGCGATGCCTGGCGGGCCGGCGCCTGGCCAAGGCCCGCCGGAAGCACATTGCCCATGAACACCTCGCTGACGTCCTGGCCATCCAGCCGCGCCCGCTCCAGGGCGGCGCGGATCGCGGTGGCGCCCAGCTCGGGGGCGCGCGCCGCGCCCAGCTCCCCCTGGAAACCACCCATGGGGGTGCGGGCGGCGGCGACGATGACGATGGGGTCAGGGGCGGTTGGCATCTCGGTTGCCTCCGTGGTGTCCGTCGGCGCTGCTGTCTGGCAGCCGTCGCAGGGGAGGACTCAGCGGGGACGCCGGATGCGCTGCGCTTATCCGGCCTACGCCCTCCGACGAAGCTCCGCGGCCAGACCGAAGCCCGCGTAGGCCGGATAAGGCGCGTCAGCGCCGCATCCGGCGTCCCCGTTACCGAGCCCCCTACCCGCTCTCCCTGAACAGCTCCCTCCCGATCAGCATGCGCCGGATCTCGCTGGTGCCGGCGCCGATCTCGTAGAGCTTGGCATCCCGCAGCAGGCGGCCGGTGGGGTACTCGTTGATATAGCCGTTGCCACCGAGGATCTGGATGGCGTCCAGGGCCACCTGGGTGGCCTTCTCTGCGGCGTAGAGGATGGCGCCGGCGGCGTCCTTGCGGGTGGCCTCGCCCCGGTCGCAGGCGCCGCCCACGGCGTACACATAGGCCCGGCAGGCGTTCAGGGTGGTGTACATGTCGGCGACCTTGCCCTGGATCAGCTGGAACTCGCCGATGGCCTGGCCGAACTGCCGGCGCTCATGGATGTACGGAAGCACGGTGTCAAGGCAGGCCTGCATGATGCCCAGAGGGCCGGCGGCCAGCACGGCCCGCTCGTAGTCCAGGCCGGACATCAGCACCCGCACGCCCTCGTTCTCCCTGCCCAGCAGGTTGGCCTCCGGCACCCGGCAATCCTGGAACACCAGCTCGCAGGTGTCGGAGCCGCGCATGCCCAGCTTGTCCAGCTTCTGGGCGGTGGTGAAGCCCTCCATGCCCCGTTCCACGATGAACGCGGAGATGCCCCGGGAACCGGCATCCGGGTCGGTCTTGGCGTACACCACCAGGGTGTCGGCCTCCGGGCCATTGGTGATCCACATCTTGTTGCCGTTCAGCCGGTAGCCGCCGTCCACCCGGCTGGCCTTGAGGCGCATGGACACGACATCGGAGCCGGCGCCCGGCTCGGACATGGCGAGCGCGCCCAGGTGCTCACCGGAGACGAGCTTCGGCAGGTAGCGCTGCTTCTGGGCTGCGCTGCCGTTGAGACGGATCTGGTTGACGCAGAGATTTGAGTGGGCCCCGTAGGACAGGCCGACGGAGGCCGAGGCGCGGCTGATCTCCTCCACGGCCACCATGTGGGCCAGATAGCCCATGGCGCTGCCGCCGTATTCCTCCTCCACGGTGATGCCCAGCAGCCCCATCTCGCCCAGCGCCGGCCAGAGGTCCCGGGGGAAGCGGTTGCTCTGGTCGATCTCCTCGGCCCGGGGCGCGATTTCGTGGGCGGCGAAGTCGCATACCGCCTCGCGCAGCATGTCGATCTCCTCGCCGAGGCCGAAACCGAGACCGGTCAGGTTCATGGGGCAGGCTCCTCCCGGGGGGCGGTGGCTGAAGATATGCTAGTTGTCGTTTACGTAAACGTCAATTAAACGGCGAGCCCAGGCGCCATCACCCGCTGGCGGAGCGGCCCTCTTCCCCGGCCTCGGCCCGCCGGTGGCGCTGCTCCAGGACATTCCGGCAACGGCGCTCGGAATCGGCGATCTCCGCCAGCGCGTCGTCCAGGTCCTGGCGCTGGCGAAGCAGGCTCTGGCGCTTCTCGGAGAGGATCCTCAGGTAGTGCTCGAGTTGGCGTTCCTCGCCGTGGGCGACGTCATAGAGGTCGAAAACCTCGCGGATCTCCGCCAGTGTCATGCCGATGCGCTTGCCGCGCAGGGTCAGTTTCAGCCGGGTGCGGTCGCGGCGGCTGTAGATGCGGCGTTGCCCCTCCCGGCGGGGGTTGAGCAGGCCCTGGTTCTCGTAGAAGCGGATGGCCCGGGTGGTGATGCCGAACTCCCGGGCCAGTTCGCTGATGGTATAGGTGCTGCCATTGGGCGACTCACCCTGCTTATGCATGACAATCCAGTCCCCTGGGTACATTCCGTTTACGTAAACGTTAATATAGGGGGGCGGGCCCGGCAAGCACCGCAGGCCTTGCGGGGCGCCGGGTTCCATCCCACATTCCCCCGCCGCAGCGGCTCGGGGGTGGCTGCAACCGTGGCATGGGGAGGCAACCCATGGGCTTCAAGGACATCCTCGTCTTCCTGGAGGACAGCGACGCCAGTGCCTGGCGGCTGGACGTGGCGCTCGGCCTGGCGGAGCGTTTCCAGGGGCATCTCACCGGCCTCGCCGTGGCGGAGGTGGCCAACATTCCCGATTTTCTGCCAGGCGAACTGGTGCGCCGCCAGCAGGAGGCCGCCCGGCGGCGCAACGCCCGCATACGCGAGCGCTTCGAGCGGCGCATGGCGGGCGCCGCCGTCGGGCACGGATGGCGCGAGGTGGACAAGACCCGGGCCCGGCAGACCGTGACGGACGTGGTGGGGTTGCACGGCCACTACTGCGATCTGGTGGTGGTCGGGCAGGTGGATCGGTCCACCATGGACGGGACGTTGCCGGCGGACTTCCCGGGGCAGCTGGCGCTGCTGACCGGCACGCCGGTGCTGGCCACGCCCTACGCCTGGCGCCCGACCCCGGTGGGGCGCCGGGTCATGGTGGCCTGGAATGCCTCGCGGGAGGCGGCGCGGGCCGTCAACGACGCCCTGCCGCTGCTGCGTGAGGCGCAGCAGGTGAAAGTGCTGGCCCTCACCGGGGAGGGGGGGATCGGTCCCCACGGGGATCTGCCCGGCTCCGACCTGGCCGGCCATCTCGCGCACCACGGCGTAGCGGTGGAGGCGGAGCACTCCGTGGTGCGTGATATGGACGTGGGGGCCGCGCTGCTGTCGGCAGCGGCCGACTTCGGGGCCGACCTGCTGGTGATGGGCGCCTATGGCCGGGCGCGGATGCGCGAACTGGTGCTGGGTGGGGTCAGCCGGGAAATCCTGCGCGCCATGACCCTGCCGGTGCTGATGTCGCATTGAGCGGGCGTTGACGGGGCGGACGGCGCCGGGGCCGGGGTCCGACCGGAGCGTCCCAGATGCGGCGCTGGGCGCCTTGCCGGCATCGCGGGCCCAGGCCGGCGGCCAGGGCGCGGGCGAGGAGCGCAGGCCGGATAGGCGAAGCGCTTCCCGCATCGAGCCTCGGAGCGATGGTAAGACCGCAGCTCGCCGCGGAAGTTCAAGCGGATTGTCATCTGCCTTGGGTTAAGGCCCCGTGATGATTTACAAAACCCGCGGTTTCCACAGAACCTGTGGATAAGTTTGTGGACGAAGCGGGGGCAGCGGCCCGGGAGCGGCGTCCTGTCGGCCCTGGCGTTGGATCGGTGAGAATTTCACCAAACTGAAATAACACAGTAAAAACAGTGCTATATCCAAGGCGGCCTGGGGCCGCCCGGAGCCGTCTCCGGGTCCCGACAGGCCGCCGCCAGGGCCGCCTCCCGATGTGTATAAGTCGTCCATGTCAAGTCTTGACGCGGGGCGGAAAAGGCCTGTCGACGCCCCGCAGCTGCGTAGCCAGGGCCGCGTGAGTCAGGCCAGGTCCGCCAGGGGGTTGATGGGCATGCCTGCCGGCAACTGGAACTGGGCCGCCACCAGGGCGTCGTCCACCTGCTCCAGGCTGGGCGGCTGCCAGCGGGGGTTACGGTCCTTGTCCACCAGCAGCGCGCGCACCCCCTCGGCGAAGTCTGGGCGGCGGATCATGTTGATGGACATCAGCATCTCCATCTGGAAGGCCTCCCGCAGGGACAGGTGAGCGCCCCGGCGGTACTGCTCGAAGGTCACCCGGGCGGAGGTGGGTGAGCCCGCCGCCAGGGCCTGCCGGGACTCGGCGATCCAGGGGTCCGCGGCATCCCTTTGCTGCTCCAGGGCGGCGCGGATGTGCTCCACGCTGTGCCGGTCGCAGACGTGGTTGATCAGGTCCAGGTGCCGCAGCACGGCGGAGTCGGGCCGCTCGCCGGCGTCCCGGTCGGCAAACTCCCGCAGCAGCAGCGACAGCTGGCCCCGGTTCAGCTCCGGGTCCTCCGCCCAATCCAGCTCCGGCAGTCGCTCCATGACCTCCTGCCGGCGCGAGGCGTCCAGGAAATAGTCCGCCAGGCCCACATAGAGGGCATCGGCGGCGTTCAGCCGGGCGGCAGTGAGCCCCAGGAACAGGCCCACCCGGCCGGGCATGCGGTTCAGGAACCAGCTGCCTGCCACGTCCGGGTAGAGGCCGATGGTGATCTCCGGCATGGCAATGCGCGAGGCCCCGGTGACCACCCGGTGGCTGGCGCCGGCCATCAGCCCCAGGCCGCCACCCATGACGATGCCCTGGCCCCAGCACAGCACCGGCTTGGGGTAGGTGTGGATCAGGTGGTCCAGCCGGTACTCGCTCTCGAAGAACCGCTCCGCCGCCGGGTTGGGGCCGCCGGGGCGCTCCTGGATGGAGCGGTACATGCCCACCACGTCGCCGCCGGCGCAGAACGCCTTCTCGCCGCTGCCGGCCAGCACCACGCAGGCGATGCCGGGGTCGCAAGCCCAGCGCTCAAGCTGGGGGTGGAGGGCGTCGATCATGGTCTGGGTGAGGGCGTTCAGCGACTTCGGCGCGTTCAGGGTGGCGAAGGCAACCCGCTTGCCGTTGGCGGCGGCGCGCTCCTCGAAGACCACAGGGGTGTCAATCATTGGCAGGGTTCCCGAGGGTAGTGGTTTGGCCGCAGATGGACGCAGATAAACGCGGATGGGTGTTGGTGGGATGCGGCCTTCGCCCCAAGGACGCGGGCTCTGGGTGCCCGGTCCCGGGCAGCGGGGAGGGAGGGAAGTCTCGGTTGACTCTCACTGGGACGCGGCTGCCTGCCCCGCCATTGCGCTCCCTGCATCCGCGTTCATCTGCGTCCATCTGCGGCTTCAAGATCCGCGGCTTCAGCGATTCTTCCACGCCGGCTTGCGCTTCTCCAGGAAGGCGTTGACGCCCTCGCGCTGGTCCTCGGTGTCGAACAGGGCCACGAACAGCTCCCGTTCCAGGGGCAGGCTGTCGGCCATGGCCCGGGCCCGGGCGCCGTGGATCAGCCGCTTGCAGTAGGCGATGCTGGTGGGGCTCTGGTTGTCCACCTGGTTGGCCAGCTGCAGGGCCCGCTCCAGGGCGCCGCCCTGGTCAGTAAGCTCTTCCACCAGGCCGATGCGCGCCGCGGTTTCGGCGTCCACCTGCTCGCCGCACAGGATGATGCGCTTGGCCCAGCCCTCGCCCACCAGCCACGGCAGGCGCTGGGTGCCGCCGGCGGCGGGCAGCAGGCCCACCTTGGCCTCGGGCAGGGCCATCACCGCGCCGCGGGAGGCGATGCGGATGTCGCAGGCCAGCGCCGCCTCCAGGCCGCCGCCCATGGCGAAGCCGTTGAGGGCGGCCACGCTGACGCCGCGGAACTCCGCCAGGGTCTCGAAGGCCTCGCCGAAGCGCCGGCCCATGTCGGCGGCCACGGCGGGATCGCCTTCCCTGAAGGTCTTGAGGTCGGCGCCGGCGGAGAAGAACTTGTCCCCCTCGCCGGTGAGTACCAGGGAGTAGATGTCCGGGTCCGCGGAGACGTCCTGCACCAGGTGCTTCAGCGCAATGAGACCGTCCCGGGTCCAGGTATTGGCCGGCGGATTGGCCATGGTCACCAGGGCCACGTGGCCCCGCTTCTCCAGCCGCAGGTTGGTGTAGTCGGTCATCGGATCTCCTCGGTGGCGCCTTCCTGCAGCACCCGGCGGGCGATGATCAGGCGCATGATCTCGTTGGTGCCTTCCAGGATCTGGTGTACCCGGGTGTCGCGCACGTGGCGCTCCAGCGGGTATTCGCGGATGTAGCCGTAACCGCCATGGATCTGCAGGGCCTCGTTGCAGACCCGGAAGCCCAGGTCGGTGGCGAGCCGCTTGGCCATGGCGCAGTAGACGGTGGTCTCCGGGTGGCCGGCGTCCAGGCGGCTCGCCGCCAGGCGCACCATCTGGCGCGCCGCCACCAGCTCGGTGGCCATGTCGGCGAGCTTGAACTGCAGGGCCTGGAACTCCGCCAGGGCCCGGCCGAACTGGCGGCGCTCGCGCATGTAGCGGGCGGCGGCGTCCAGGGCCGCCTGGGCGGTGCCCACCGAGCAGGTGGCGATGTTGATGCGCCCGCCGTCGAGGCCCTTCATGGCGATGCGAAAGCCCTCGCCTTCCTCTCCCAGCCTGTGGCTGGCGGGGATGCGTGCGTCACTGAAGGTGATCTGACGGGTGGGCTGACTGTTCCAGCCCATCTTCTCTTCCTTGCGGCCGTAGTTGACGCCCTCGGCGTTGGCAGGCACGGCGAAGGCGCTGATGCCCTTGGCTCCGGCGTCCCCGGTGCGGGCCATGACCACCAGCAGCTCGGTGTCGCCGGCTCCCGAAATGAAGGCCTTGTCGCCGTTGAGAACGTAGTCGTCGCCGTCGCGCCGGGCGCTGGTGCGCAGGGCGGCCGCATCGGACCCGGCGCCGGGTTCGGTGAGGCAGTAGGAGGCCAGCCGCCGGCCGGTGGTGAGGCCCTCGCACCAGGCCTCCCGCAATTCGTCGCCGCCCCAGGTGGCGACCATCCAGGTGGCCATGTTGTGGATGGTGAGGAAGGCCGCGGTGGAGGTGCAGCCTCCGGCCAGGGCCTCGAAGATGATGGCTGCGTCCAGCCGGGACAGACCCAGCCCGCCCCACTCCTCGGGGGTGTAGATGCTGCACAAGCCAAGCTCCCCCGCCATGGCCAGGGTGTCCTTGGGGAAGTGGGCCTGCGCGTCCCAGCGCGCGGCATTCGGCGCCAGCTCGTTGGCGGCGAAATCCCGTGCCGCCTCCTGGAAGGCCCGCTGCTCCTCGTTCAGCTCAAAGTCCATGGGTCGGTTCCGGTGTTGTCAGCGGTTTTTTTGTGAGCCGCGAAATGGACGCGAAATAGAAGCCGGCTTGAGCCACAGATAAACGCGAATGAACACAGATGGGGTAATTTTGGTGGTGCCGAATTGCTCAGGATCGCGGCGGTTGCCAGGCCATGGGTCCAGACCCATGCCCCGCAAACGGGACGGAGCCTTTCGCCCAACACCAATTCTTTTCATCTGTGTTCATCAGTGGCTATCGAATAATTTCGCGTGCATCTCGCGGCTAAAAACCTTCTCCCTTCCGAGCTCAGCGCAGGCTGATGGTCATGTTCGGCCCGCCGTGACCGTCCGGGATGTCGCTATCGAACCAGCGCGAGATCACGGTCTTGGTCTCGGTGTAGAAGCGCACCGCCTGCTTGCCGTAGGCGTGCAGGTCGCCGTAGAAGGATCCCTTGCCGCCGGTGAACGAGAAGAACGGCAGGGGCACGGGGATGGGCATGTTGACACCCACCTGGCCCACCTCGGTCTCGGCGCAGTACTTGCGTGCGGCGGCTCCGGAGTCGGTGAAGATGGAGGTGCCGTTGCCGTAGGGGTTGGCGTTCACCAGGGCGATGGCGTCGTCCAGAGTGGGCACGTGCATCACCACCAGCACCGGCCCGAAGATCTCCTCCCGGTAGACGGTCATCTCCGGGGTGACCTCGTCGATCAGGGTGGGGCCGACCCAGTTGCCGTCCGGGTAGCCCTCCACGGTGGCGCCGCGTCCGTCCAGCACCAGCCGGGCGCCTTCGCCCTCGGCGGTGCCGATCAGCTTCTCCACCCGCTCCTTGGCGGCCTTGCTGATGAGCGGGCCGAAGGCGGCGTCGGCGTCGTCCCACACGCCGGGGCGGATGCCCTGCAAGGCGGCCTTCAGGTCGTCCACCAGGCCGCGGGTCTCCTCGCCCACCAGCACCGCCACCGAGATGGCCATGCAGCGCTGGCCGGCCGCGCCGCAGGAGGCGCCCACCAGGTTGTTGACGATCTGCTGGCGGTTGCCGTCGGGCATCACCACCATGTGGTTCTTGGCGCCCACCATGCACTGGGCGCGCTTCAGGTGCTCGGTGGCGGTGCGGTAGATGTGGGCGCCCACCGGGGCGGAGCCGACGAAGGACACCGCCTTGATATCCGGGTGGGTGAGCAGGGCGTCCACCTGCTCCTTGCGGCCGTGGACCACCTGCAGCAGCCCGGCCGGCGCGCCGGCCTCCACGAACAGCTCCGCCAGGCGCATGGGGGTCAGCGGGTCCTGCTCCGAGGGCTTGAGCACCATGGCGTTGCCGCAGGCGATGGCCAGCGGGTACATCCACAGTGGGATCATGGCCGGGAAGTTGAACGGCGTGATGCCCGCCGTGACCCCCAGGGGGTGGTGCCAGCTGGTGGTGTCCACGCCCCCAGCCACGTTCTGCACCGTCTCGCCCATGATGTGAGAGGGGACGCCCATGGCGTGCTCCACCACCTCGATGCCCCGCCAGACGTCACCCTTGGCGTCGGCGAAGGTCTTGCCGGTCTCCTGGCTGAGGGTGCGGGCGATGTCGTCGTGGTGCTCCTTGAGCAGGTGCTGGTAGCGCATCATCAGCCGCGCCCGTTCCGGCACCGCCACGCCAGCCCAGTCCCTCTGCGCCGCCTTGGCGGAAGCGACGGCCCGCTCGATCTCGTCGATGGGGGTCACCGGGCAGCGGGCGATCACTTCGTTGCTGGCGGGATTGGTGACGTCGATCCACTCGCACGCCTCGCTCTGGCTGAACCGACCGTCGATGAATACCGGCACGTTCTGGGTCATGACTGGGGACCTCTGGGTTCGGCGCCGGGGCGGCGCTGGTGCTGGAGCCTGGAGCGTACGCCAGGGCCTTGGCCCTGCGGGCCGCTTGCAGCGTCATTGTAGTTACGTTTACGTTAACGTCAACACTCGCCGGGGCGCCGGCGACTGCGCCGTCCCGAGGAGGATTCATGGATATTCGAGGCAAGACTTTTCTGGTCACCGGCGGCGGGTCCGGGCTGGGGGCTGCAACCGCACGGCGGCTGGTGGCCGGGGGTGCGCGGGTGCAGCTGGCGGACCTGGCGGCGGAGGCAGGTTCGGCCCTGGCCGCGGAGCTGGGGGATGCGGCCCGCTTTCAGGCCACTGACGTCACCGACGAGGCCGCCGCCCAGGCCGCGGTGGATTCCGCCCTGGACGTCTTTGGCGCCCTTCACGGGGTGGTGAGCTGCGCCGGCGTGGTGCATGGGGCCCGGGTGCTGGGCCGGGAGGGGGAGCCCCACCCGTTGGAGGCCTTCCGCCGCACCGTGGAGGTGAATCTCACCGGCACCTTCAACGTGCTGCGCCTGGCGGCTCGCGCCATGGCCGCCAACGAGCCGGACGCCCAGGGTGAGCGGGGCGTGGTTGTGAACACCGCATCGGTGGCGGCCTTCGACGGCCAGATCGGCCAGGCCGCCTATGCTGCTTCCAAGGCCGGCGTGGCGGGCATGACCCTGCCTCTGGCCCGGGATCTCGCCAGCCGCGGCATCCGCGTGATGAGCATCGCCCCGGGCACCTTCGAGACTCCCATGATGGCCGGCCTGTCGGAGGAGGTACGGGAGTCCCTGGGCCGGCAGACCCCGTTTCCGCCGCGTCTGGGCCGGCCCGAGGAGTTCGCCGAGCTGGTGGCCTGCATCATCGGCAACCCCATGCTGAACGGCGAGGTGATCCGGCTGGACGGGGCGATCCGGATGGGGCCGAAGTAGCGTGGGCGGTCGGGGAGGCTGTGGGAAGGACTGAGGACTGAGGACTGAGTGGAAGAGGGGGCTTGATATCTGCCCCGGCGGGATCCTGCTCTCCTCAGTCCTCAGTCCTCAGTCCTCAGTCCTCAGCCAAGAGGGGTTGAATTAACGTTTACGTAAACGTAAGCTCCATTTCAGGGTGAACGCCTCGCTATGCACAGAAGGCGCGCCCGGCAGGCCGCAGCGCGGCTGCCACGCAGACGAGGAGGAGCGGCCGGACCCCACCGGCTGAAGGTCACACGGCAGCGCCCGGCCACGGCGGGCGCTGCGGGCTGCGGCCTGTGTCGTCGGCACGCTTCTCGTCCGGAAATCCAACGCACGGCCTGCGGATGGCTCCGGGGCCCGGCGGAGTTCCACATGAGCGAGATGGCGAGCGGCGATCCGTTGCTCCAGGTGGACGGAGTGAACCTCTCCTTCGGCGGCGTGCGGGCGCTTCGCAGTGTTTCCATGGACGTCCGGCCCGAGGAGATCTTCTCCATCATCGGCCCCAACGGCGCCGGCAAGACGTCCCTTCTGAACTGCATCTCCGGGCGCTACCAGCCGCAGCAGGGCCGGATCCTGTTCGCCGGCGAAGACATCACCGCCTACCGCCCCAACCGCCGCTGCGAGTGCGGCATCGGACGCACTTTCCAGAACCTGGCGCTGTTCAACCACATGACGGTGCTGGACAACATCATGGTGGGGCGCCACCACCTGCTGCGGAACAACTTCCTCAGTGGCGCCCTGTACTGGCTCTCGGGCGCTCAGCGCGAGGAGCTGGACCACCGCCTGGAGATCGAGGAAATCATCGATTTCCTGGAGATCACCCACATCCGCAAGGCCACCGCCGGCACGCTCTCCTACGGCCTGCGCAAGCGGGTCGAACTGGCCCGGGCCGTGGCCCTGCGGCCCAAGCTCTTGCTGCTGGACGAACCCATGGCGGGCATGAACCACGAAGAGAAGGAGGACATGGCCCGCTACATCATCGACCTCAACGAGGAGTGGGGTATCACGGTGGCCATGATCGAGCACGACATGGCGGTGGTGATGGACATCTCCAACCGCGTCATGGTGCTGGACTTCGGCCAGACCATCGCCGAGGGCACACCCGACGAGGTCATGGCCCACCCGCGGGTCCGGGAGGCCTACCTGGGCGAGGAAACGGCGGATACCGACCAGGCGCAAGACCGGGAGACCGTGGCGTGATGAGCACTGGAAGGGGCGAGGCCCAGTACCCCGACGTCGCCCGCTACGACACCTTTCCCAAGCTGCTGGCCCTCAACGCCGAGCACTGGCCCGGCGAGGTGGCCATGCGGGAGAAGGAATACGGCATCTGGAATCCTTTCACCTGGCGGCAGGTGCAGGAGACCGTCCGGCGCCTGGCGCTCGGCATGCATGCGCTCGGCATCGGCGCCGAGGACGTGGTGGCCGTCGTCGGCAACAACCGCCCGGAGTGGATCCATGCCGAGCTTGCCGCCCACGCCCTGCGGGCCATGAGCCTGGGCATGTACCAGGACTCGCTGCCCGAGGAGATGGCCTACCTGATCGACTACGCCCAGTGCGCCCTGGTGTTCTGCGAGGACGAGGAGCAGGTGGACAAGATCCTGGAGATCTCGGATCAGTGTCCCAGCGTGCGCCACATCGTCTACCACGACGCCCGGGGCATGCGGAAGTACGAAGACTCCCGGCTCATCAGCCAGGAACAGCTCATGGGCCGGGGCGCCGAGCTCGAAACCGAGCACCCGGATCTCTACCGGGACCTGGTGGCCGCCACCCGGGGTGACGACGTGGCGATGCTCATCACCACTTCCGGCACCACCTCCAAGCCGAAGCTTTCCATGATGCAGGCCGGTCCCTTTCTGGACCACTGCCTGGCCTACCTGCGGGCCGACCCGCGCCTGCCCGGCGAGAACTACGTCTCGGTGCTGCCCCTGCCCTGGATCATGGAGCAGGTCTACGCCGTGGCCCAGTCGCTGATCAGCCGCATGACGGTGAATTTCGTCGAAGACACCGAGACCATGATGGCGGACCTGCGGGAGATCGGGCCCCATTTCGTGCTGCTGGCGCCCCGTGTCTGGGAGACCATCGCCGCCGACGTCAAGGCGCGGATGATGGACGCCTCGCGCTTTAAGCAGTTCATGTTCCGCCAGGGCATGCGCCTGGGCATGCAGGAGCTGGAGCGCAGCGGCGGCGCCTCGCGCCTGGCCTACTGGCTGCTGTTCCGGGCGCTCAAGGACCGCCTGGGCTTTACCTTCCTGCGCTCGGCCGCCACCGGCGGGGCGGCCCTGGGCCCCGACACCTTCAAGTTCTTCCTGGCCATGGGCGTGCCCCTGCGCCAGCTCTACGGCCAGACCGAGCTCGCCGGCGCCTACACCATCCACCGGGGCGCCGACGTCGACTTCGACACCGTGGGCGTCCCGTTCGACAACGCCGAGGTGCGCATCGACCAGCCCGACGACCAGGGGGTGGGAGAGATCGTCGCCCGCAACAGCGGCATGTTCCTGGGTTACTTCAAGAGCGAGGAGGAGACCCGCAAGGATGTCCGGGACGGCTGGATGCACACTGGCGACGCCGGCTACATCAAGGCGGACAACGGCCATCTGGTGGTCATCGACCGCATCAAGGACCTGGCCGTCACCTCCGCCGGGGTGCGCTTCTCGCCCCAGTACATCGAGAACAAGCTGAAGTTCTCGCCGTTCATCGCCGAGGCGGTGATCCTCGGCCACCAGCGGCCCTATCTTGCCAGCATGATCTGTATCCGCTACGGCATCGTCGCCAAGTGGGCGGAGCAGCGCGGCATCGCGTTCACCAACTACACCAACCTGTCCGCCAACGAGCGCATCTACCAGCTCATCCACGACGAGGTGGAGCAGGTCAACGCCACCCTTCCGGACTGGCAGCGCATTCGCAAGTTCCTGCTGCTCTACAAGGAACTGGACCCGGACGACGGCGAGCTGACCCGAACCCGCAAGGTGCGCCGGGGCGTCATCCAGGAGAAATACGGGGAGATCATCGACGCCATCTACTCCGAGCGCGACTCGGTGCACGTGGATACGGTGATCACCTTCCAGGACGGCACCAAGTCCCGCGTCCAGACCGATCTCACGGTGGTGGATCTGGCCCCGGAGTCGCGCGCCGCCGCCGAGACCCCGCAACGCGCCGCCGGCGCTGGTTGAGAGGACACTGCACGATGAACTGGGAACTGCTGCTGCAGCTGCTGGTGAACGGCGTGATCGTGGGCACGCTCTACGGCGTGGTCGCCATGTGCTTCGTGCTGATCTACAAGTCCACCCAGGTGGTGAACTTCGCCCAGGGGGAATTCCTGCTGGTCGGCGCCTGGACCTGCTGGGCCATGCTCACCTGGCTGGAGATGCCCTTCTGGCTGGGTTTTCTGTTCACCCTGGCGTTCATGTTCGCCTTCGGCGTGCTGCTCCAGGTGGTGGTGCTGCGGCCCATGATCGGCGAGCCCATCATCTCGGTGATCATGCTCACCATCGGCCTGTCGATCTTCTTCCGGGCGCTGATGAGCTGGATCTTTGGCGAGTTCGTGAAGCCCTTTCCCAAGGTCTTCGAGACTGACGCGGTGAACATCCTCGGGCTGCAGGTGCAGCCGGCCTACCTGATGTCCATGGGCATCTCGCTGGTGATCATGGTGGGCTTCTTCTACTTCTTCAAATACTCGCGCATGGGGCTCGCCATGCGGGCCACCGCCTTCGATCAGCAGGTGGCCCAGAGCCTGGGCATCTCGGTGAAGCAGGTGTTCGCCCTGTCCTGGGCCATCTCGGCCATGGTCTCGGCGCTGGCCGGCGTGGTCATCGGCATGGTCAACGGGGTGTCCTCGGCGCTGTCGTTCTTCGGCATCAAGGTGTTCCCGGCCACCATTCTGGGGGGGCTGGACTCCATCGTCGGCGCCATCGTCGGCGGGCTCATCATCGGGCTGCTGGAGAACTTCGCCGAATTCGTCGACAGCCAGTGGCTGCAGCTTGGCAACCTCTACCAGATCGTGCCGTTCTACGTGCTGGTGATCATCCTCATGATCAAGCCCTACGGGCTGTTCGGTACCAAGAACATCGAGCGCATCTGAGAGCCCCATAGGCAGGGAGAACGACCACCATGGCCCTTGGCGCCAACAGCATGCGCTGCGGCGAGTTCCGCACCAGCTACCAGGCCGACACCACCATCTTTCCCACGCCGCTGTCGCGCTACACGGCCATCGCGGGGGTGGCTCTGCTGCTGGCCTGCCCGCTGTTCCTGAACGCCTACTACCTCAACCTGATGATCCAGATCGGCTACTACGGCATCGCCGCCCTGGGCCTGAACATCCTGGTGGGGTTCTCCGGGCAGATCTCGCTCGGCCACGCGGCGTTCTTCGGCTTCGGCGCCTTCGCCTCGGCCTGGATCAACGCCACCACCGGCATCCCGGTGATCTTCTGCATCCCACTGGCGGGCGCGCTGACCACCGCCGTGGGCATGATCGTCGGCATCCCTGCCGGGCGCATCAAGGGCCTGTACCTGGCCATCGCCACGCTGGCGGCGCAGTTCATCCTGGAGGATTTCTTCAGCCGCGCCGACTGGTTCACCGGCGGCGTGGCCGGTTCCCTGGCGGACCCGGTGAGCCTGTTCGGCTACGCCTTCGACACCGACCAGCGGTTTTTCTACATCACGCTGTTCTTTGTGGTGGTGATGTTCCTGCTCGGCACCAACCTGCTGCGCAGCCGGGACGGCCGCGCTTTCATCGCCCTGCGCGACCATTACCTGTCCGCGGAGATCATGGGCATCAACCTGACCAAGTACCGCATCCTGGCGTTCGGCATCTCCTCGTTCTACGCCGGCGTCGGTGGGGCGCTGTTCGCCCACTATCTGGGCTTCGTCTCCGCCGAGGGATTCACCATCCTGCTGTCCATCCAGTTCCTGGCCATGATCATCATCGGCGGCCTGGGTTCGGTGATGGGCACCCTGCTGGGCACCGCCTTCATGGTGCTGCTGCCCGAGGTCATGGCCGGCAGCGTGGACCTGGTGGGGGATGTGGTTCCGGGCATCAGCCAGGGACTGGCCTACATTCGAGAGATGGCCATCGGGCTCGCCATCATCCTGTTCCTGATCTTCGAGCCCGATGGCCTGGCTCACCGCTGGAGGCTGATCAAGGCTTACTGGAAGCTGTACCCGTTCTCCTACTGAGCGGGGCGGGACTCAAGGCGCCTGTGACAGGCGCACAAGACCAAGTACCAAGACAGGTACCCGGAGGAGACAGACCCATGCTGCGCAACTCGCTTACCGCTGTGCTCACCTGTGCCGCACTGGGAGCGTCCGCCGCCGCGGCGCTCGCCGCGGATGCCATCCCGGTCGGCCACCTGGCCGCCTACACCGGTCCCACCTCGGCGGTGGGCAAGGTCTACGGCCAGGGCGTCGAGGACGCCATCGACTACATCAACAAGGAGGGCGGCATTGACGGCCGAGCCATCGAGCGCGACACGGTGGACTACTCCTACGCCGCCCCCCGGGCCATCGCCACCTACAAGAAATGGAAGTCCCAGCTGGAGCCGGTGGTCATCCAGGGCTGGGGCACGGCGGATACCGAAGCCCTGGTGAAGTTCGTCGCCCGGGACGAGATCGTCTATATGTCGGCGTCCTATTCCGGCCATCTCACCGATCCCACCGGCAAGTCCCCCCACACCAAGGCGCCGGCCCCCTACAATTTCTTCTACGGCCCGTCCTACTCCGACGGCTGCCGGGCCATGGTGGCCTGGGCCAAGCAGGACTGGGTATCCAAGGGCATGAGCGGCAAGCCGGCCTTCGTGCACATGGGCGACAACCACCCCTACCCCAACGCCCCCAAGGCGGCCTGCGCGGCCTACGCCGAGGAGCAGGGCTTCGACGTGCTGACGCCCATCATCTACTCGCTGAAGCCCGGTGACGCCAAGGCCCAGTGCCTGTCCCTGAAGGATTCCGGGGCGGATTACGCGTATCTCGCCAATACCTCCGGCTCCAACATCTCGCTGCTCAGGTCCTGCGCCACGGTGGGCGTCGAGACCCAGTTCGTGACCAATGTCTGGGGCTTCGACGAGGAGGCCGTGGAGGCCGCGGGCGAGGCCGGCGCCGGCATCGTGTTCCCGGTGGGCGCCGCGGTCTGGGGCGACGATGTACCCGGCATGGCTACGGTTCGCGCCGTGTCGAAGATGTCGGACCCCAGCGGCGACCGGGCCCGGGCAGTGCACTACCTGCGCGGCGTGTGCTCGGTGTTCTTCATGCGCGACGCCATGCGCCGGGCGGTGGAGGGCGGCGAGATCACCGGCCCCAGCGTGAAGGCCGGCCTGGAGAGCATGCAGGGGCACGTGCCGGAGGGCCTGGAAGGAATCTGCCTGCCCCATACCTGGACCGCCGAGAACCATCGCGGCACCACCACGGTGAAGGTCTACCAGAACCAGTGGAACGGCGGCGATTACGACTTCGAGCGCGTCGCCACCATCGAGCTGCGCCGCCGGGACGACTGGCTGGGCTGGTAGGCCCCCTGCGGGCCCGGGCCCGGGCCCGTGCAACCCGGGCCCCGCAGGCTGCCAGACGTCCCTCCCGACCCAGGCCCGCTGCGGGCCAGCGAGGCAGTACCCATGTCCGAACCGGCACCACGACAACAGCAGGGCGAGCCGGTGCTCGCCGTCAACAACATCGAGGTGGTCTACGACGATGTCATCCTGGTGCTCCGGGGCGTCAGCCTGGAGGTGCCCGAAGGCGCCATCGTCACCCTGCTCGGGGCCAATGGGGCCGGCAAGTCCACCACCCTGAAGGCCATCTCCGGGCTGCTGCGCACCGAGGACGGCGAGGTCACCCGGGGCAGCGTCAGCTTCCTGGGCGAGGCCATCACCAACCGTGCCCCGGAGGACATCGTCCGCAAGGGCATCTTCCAGGTCATGGAGGGCCGCCGGGTGGTGGAGGACATGACTGTCCAGGAGAACCTGCGCCTGGGCGCGTTCACCCGCCGGGACGGCGGGGTGCGCCGGGACATGGACCTGGTGTTCGACTACTTCCCGCGGCTGCGGGAGCGGGCCGCCGGCCTCGCCGGCTATCTCTCCGGCGGCGAGCAGCAGATGCTGGCCATTGGCCGGGCGCTGATGGCCAAGCCGCGGATGCTGCTGCTGGACGAGCCCTCCATGGGCCTGTCGCCGCTGCTGGTCAAGGAGGTGTTCGGCATCATCGAGTCCATCAACCGCGATCAGGGCCTGACCATGCTGCTGGTGGAACAGAACGCCCACCACGCCCTGCGCCTGGCCAACTACGGCTACATCATGGAGAGCGGCAAGATCGTGCTGGACGGTACCCGCGAGGAGTTGATGAACAACGAGGACGTCAAAGCCTCCTACCTCGGCGGCGGCGAAGAGCGCCGCTCGTTCAAGAACCTGAAGTCCTACAAGCGCCGCAAGCGGTGGTTGTAGTCCGATTGTTTTAGCCGCGAAATGGACGCGAGATGGACGCCACATTAAATACATGCAAATGGCCGCAGATGAACGCGGATGAACGCAGATGGGGGGTTTAAAAGCTGCCTTTTTGCTTGCGTAGCAGGCTATTGCTCCGCGTGGCAGCGCTGCCGCGCCTGGGCAAAGCCAGGCCCATTCAATAATCTGCGTCCATCCGCGTTCATCTGCGGCTAAAAGTTCGTCTCCATTTGGCGTGCATTTCGCGGCTAACTCTATGACCATCGAGACTGACCGATGACCCGCTTTCACGATGCCCTCGAAACACGCACTCCCGAGCAGCGCGCGGCCGATCTGGCCCGGGAGCTGCCCGGGCAGGTGGCCCACGCCCGGGCCCGATCTGGCTACTACGCCCGGGTGCTGGCAGACGTGGCGCCGGAGGACATCACCGGCCCCGAGGCCCTGGCCCGGCTGCCGGTGCTGCGCAAGAGCGAGCTGCAGGCCCGGCAGGCGGAGCAGCCGCCATTCGGCGGGCTCACCACCCTGGACCTGGGCGACATGCTGCGGGTGTTCCAGTCGCCCGGGCCGCTCTACGAGCCCCAGACCCGGCGTGCGGATTTCTGGCGCTTCGCCCGGGCCATGACCGCCGCCGGCTTCGAACCCGGCGGCCTGATCCACAACAGCTTCGCCTACCATTTCACCCCCGCCGGGTCCATGTTCGACACCGCTGCCGCCGCCCTGGGCTGCCCGGTGTTCCCCGCGGGGACCGGCCAGAGCGAGCTGCAGGTGCGGGCCTTGGCTGCCCTGGGCGCGCGCCACTACACCGGCACCCCGTCGTTCCTGAAGACGCTGCTGGACAAGGCCGCGGAGCTGGCAGAAGACGTGAGCCGCCTGTCCCGGGCCCTGGTCACCGCCGAGCCCTGCCCGCCGTCGCTGGTGGCCGAATTCCGCAACCGCGGCGTGGACGTCTACCAGTGCTACGGCACCGCCGATCTGGGCTTGGTGGCCTACGAGACCGAGGCCCGCGAGGGTCTGGTGGTGGACGAGGGTGTCATTGTCGAGATCGTGCGCCCCGGCAGCGGCGAGCCGGTGGCCGAGGGGGAAGTGGGCGAGCTGCTGGTCACCACCCTGAACCCCGACTACCCCCTGCTGCGGTTCGCCACCGGCGATCTCTCCGCGGTGCTGCCCGGCCCCTGCCCCACCGGCCGCACCAACCGGCGCATCCGCGGCTGGATGGGCCGCGCCGACCAGACCTGCAAGGTGCGCGGCCTGTTCGTGCAGCCCTCTCAGGTACAGCAGGTGGTGAGTCGCCATCCCGAAATGAGCCGCGCCCGGCTGGTGGTGACCCGGGACGACCACCGCGACCATATGGAGCTGCGCTGCGCCGTCACCGGCCCCGCCGAAGGCCTCGCCGAGGCCGTCGCCGGGACCCTGCGGGAAGTCACCCGGCTACGCGGCGAAGTCACCCTGGTGACAGCCGATGACCTGCCCAACGACGGCAAGGTCATCGACGACCAGCGAACCTTCGAGTAGGGAATTTGAGCCGCGAGATGCACGCGAAATGGACGCGACATTCAAGAGACTTCTAGCCGCAGATGAACGCGGATGGACGCAGATTATTGAACGGGTCTGGCTGCGCCGGCCCACGGTATTGGTACGACGCGGAGCAGTGGCCCACTCACCAGAAAACGGTTTCGCAAATCACCCATCTGTGTTCATCCGCGTTCATCTGCGGCTAAACAAGACCTGACCAGGAGCGACCATGAAGATCCTCGTCGCCGTGAAACGGGTGGTGGACTACAACGTCAAGGTCCGCGTTCGGGCGGACGGATCCGGCGTTGAGACCGCCAACGTCAAGATGTCCATGAACCCCTTCGACGAGATCGCCGTCGAGGAGGCGGTGAAGCTCAAGGAAGGCGGCCAGGCGGAGGAGGTGGTGGCGGTCTCTCTGGGCGTCGCCCAATGCCAGGAGACCCTGCGCACGGCGCTCGCGATGGGGGCGGACCGGGCCGTCCACGTGGAGACCGACGCCGAGCTCCAGCCCCTGGCGGTGGCCAAGCTGCTGCGGAGCGTGGTAGAGCGCGAATCCCCCGAGCTGGTGATTCTCGGCAAGCAGGCCATCGACGATGACGCCAACCAGACCGGCCAGATGCTCGCCGCCCTGCTGGGCTGGGGCCAGGGGACGTTCGCCTGCGGCCTGGATCTGGCCGAAGGCAGCGCGGTGGTGAAGCGCGAGGTGGACGGTGGCAACGAGACCGTGCGCCTGGCCCTGCCGGCGGTGGTCACCACGGACCTGCGGCTCAACGAACCGCGCTACGTGAAGCTGCCCAATATCATGAAGGCAAAAAAGAAACCCATGGACAAGCTGAGCTCGGACGAGCTCGGCGTCGATCCGGCGCCTCGGCTCGCCACCGTCAAGGTGAGCGAGCCGCCGGGCCGCCAGGCCAGTGTGCGGGTGGGCAGCGTCGCCGAGCTGGTGGACAAGCTCAAGAACGAAGCCAAGGTGATCTGAGATGAGCGTGCTGGTAGTGGCGGAACACGACAACCGGGCGCTGGGCCCGGCCACCCGCTGTGCGGTGACCGCCGCCCGGGCCATGGGTGACCCGGTGCACCTGCTGGTGGCCGGTTCCGGCTGCCGTCCGGTGGCCGAGGCCGCGACCGCCGTGGAGGGCGTGGCCGAGGTGCTGCTGGCCGACGCCCCCCACCTGGAGCATCCCCTGGCCGAGGATCTGGAGACCCTGGTGGCGGGTCTGGCGCAGGGCTACAGCCACCTGGTGGCCCCGGCGGACACCTTCGGCAAGAACGTCATGCCCCGGGTGGCGGCGGTGCTGGACGTGGCCCAGGTCTCCGACATCATCGCCGTCGAGTCCCCCGACACTTTCCGCCGGCCGATCTACGCCGGCAACGCCATCGCCACGGTGCAAAGCAGCGACGCCGTGAAAGTGGTCACCGTGCGCCCCACCGGCTTCGACCCGGCGCCGGAGCAGGGCGGATCTGCCTCGGTCCGGGAGGTGGACGCCGGCGCCCACCGGGGCCTGTCGGAGTTCATGGGCGAGAGCCTGTCGGAATCCGAGCGCCCCGAGCTCACCGCCGCCGAGGTGGTGATCTCCGGCGGCCGCGGGCTCGGCAGCGGCGAGAACTTCCACCTGCTGGAGGAGATCGCCGACCTGCTGGGCGCGGCCATCGGTGCCTCCCGGGCGGCAGTGGACGCCGGCTACGTGCCCAACGACTACCAGGTGGGCCAGACCGGCAAGATCGTCGCGCCCAAGCTCTACATCGCCGTGGGCATCTCCGGCGCCATCCAGCACCTGGCGGGCATGAAGGACTCCAAGGTCATCGTCGCCATCAACAAGGACGAAGACGCCCCCATCTTCCAGGTGGCAGACTACGGCCTGGTGGCCGATCTGTTCCAGGCCCTGCCGGAGTTCAAGGCCGAGCTGGAGAAGGCCCTGGGATGAAGAGGGTGTCAGCCGCGAGATGGACGTGACAGGAAAGACATTACATTAGCCGCAGATGAACGCGGATGGACGCAGATTATTGAATGGGCCTGGCTTTGCCCAGGCGCAGCAGCGCTGCCACGCGGAGCAATAGCCTGCTACGCAAGCAAAAAGGCAGCTTTGAACCCCCCCATCTGCGTTCATCCGCGTTCATCTGCGGCTAAAAGTTCTTCTCCATTTCGCGTCCATCTCGCGCCTAAAAGAGGTCCCCGGATTTGCCCAAGGGCTCAGCGGGGCCAGGGCGGCCAGCCCATGGGGCGGCCGGCCAGCAGGTGCAGGTGGATGTGCCAGACGCTCTGGCCGGCATCCCGGCCGCAGTTGAACAGGGTGCGGTAGCCGGTCTCGGCCACGCCCAGTTGCCGGGCCAGGTCCCGGGCGACCAGGTGCAGCTGCCCCAGCACCGGCGCGTGGCGCGGCTCGATGTCGGCCACCGTGGCGATGTGCTCCCGGGGGATAACGAGCACGTGCACCGGGGCCTGGGGGTTGGTGTCGTGGAAGGCGACAACATCGCCGTCCTGGTGGAGGATCCGCGCCGGCTCGGTGCCGGCGGCGATGCCGCAGAATACGCAGTGAGCCACGTCGTGCGTCTCCCCGCCTGACCTGCCGGGACGGTAGCCCTTTCCCCCGCGGCCGGGCAACAGGTGTCAGCCGGGAATGCAGAATAGGAGCCACAGATGAACACGGATGAACGCGAATTGTCTTATGTGAAAGCGGATTTTCACCTCTTGTTTGTGTTCATCTGCGTCCATCTGTGGCTAATTTGACAGCCCACAGTCCACATCCCATTGCGTAATCCGGCCGCGAGAATCCACCATGCCTCAGCCCGACCGCGTCACCGCCCTGGACATCCCCCTGCCGGACCCCGCCGCGCTGGATCCGGACATGCGCCGCTATTTCGAGATCTGCCAGGAGAAACTCGGCCTGGTGCCCAACGTGCTGCGGGCCTACAGCTTCGATCAGGACAAGCTGCGGGCCTTCGCCGGACTCTACAACGACCTGATGCTGGCAGACTCGGGGCTCAGCAAGCTGGAGCGGGAGATGATCGCCGTGGTGGTGTCCGCGGTGAACCGCTGCTTCTACTGCCTGGTGGCCCACGGCCAGGCCCTGCGCCGGCTCTCCGGCGACCCGCAGCTTGGGGAGATGCTGGTGATGAACTACCGGGCGGCTCCCCTGGAGGCTCGGCGCCGGGCCATGCTGGACTTCGCTGTGAAACTTACCGAGGGGCCGGAGCGAGTCGAGGCCGCGGACCGGCAGGGTCTGCGGGATGCCGGCTTCTCAGAGCGTGACATCTGGGACATCGCCGCTGTCGCTGCCTTCTTCAACATGAGCAACCGGCTGGCGGCGGCGGTGGAGATGATGCCCAATACCGAGTACCACGGGATGGACCGCTGAGGCGTTCCGGTTTGCGTGTTAGCGGCTCTTGTGCTGGCGGCGGCGCGGACCGATGCTGACCGGATCGCCGCTGGGAGCCCTGCCATGAACCTGCCAGACCCGCTGCTGTTCGCCCTGGGCAGCAGCCGCGACTACGGCCAGCGGATCGCCCGGCAGATGGGCATCGGCCTGTCGGCCCACGAGGAACGCCACTTCGATGATGGTGAGCATAAGGCGCGTCCCCTGGAGAGCGTCCGCGACCGGGACGTCTACCTCATCCACGGCCTCCACGGCGAGCCGGGGCATAGCCCCAACGACAAGCTGGTGAGCCTGCTGTTCTTCCTGGGAGCCCTGCGGGATGCCCACTGCGCCCGGCTCACCGCGGTGGTGCCCTACCTGGCCTACGCCCGCAAGGACCGCCGCACCAAGGCCCGTGACCCGCTGGGCAGCCGCTACCTGGCCCAGCTGCTGGAGGCCATGGGGGTGGACCGGGTGCTGAGCGTCGACGTGCACAACTTGTCAGCCTTCGAGAACGCCTTCCGGGTGCCGGTGGTGCACCTGGAGGCGGCGGGCGTGCTGGTGCAGGAACTGCTCCGGCAGGGCCTGGAGCCGCCGGTGAGCGTGGTCTCCCCCGACGCCGGCGGCTACAAGCGCGCCGAGCGGTTCCGGGAGCTGCTGGGTGAGGCGCTGGGAGAGTCCGTGGGCATGGCCTTCCTGGAGAAGAAGCGCAGCGAGGGCGTGGTCTCGGGGGATGCCCTGGTGGGAGAGCTCGACGGGCGCTGTGCGGTGATCGTCGACGACCTGATCGCCACCGGCGGCACCCTGGCCCGGGCCGCCGAGGCCTGCCGCCGGGTGGGGGCACGCAGCGTCTACGCCTGCGCCACTCACGGCCTGTTCAATGAGCCGGCGGCGCGGATGCTGGGGGAGGCGTCCCTGGACCGGCTGCTGGTCACCGACACCGTGCCGGCGTTCCGGCTCGACGGCACGGAGCTGGCCTCCCAGGTCACGATGGTGGACAGCAGCCCCCTGCTGGCGAGCGCCCTGGGGCGCATGCACCGTGGAGAGGCCCTGGGCGACTTGGCGGGGGATGTCCGGGACTGAGCCCAGACCTGCAGCCTCTCAACCCAGCTCGGCCGCCACGATGTCCAGGTAGTTGCCGGCGCGGCGTTGCCAGTGGCCCGGATCGGCGGCCTCCCGGTCCAGGTGCCAGAGCGCCAGCTTGGCCCAGAGCAGGGCCCGGAACCCCCGGTAGAAGCGCATCAGCGCCGGGTCGGGACGCTCGCCGGCATGCCATTGCCAGGCCTGCTCCAGGGCCTCCGCCGCTGCCGGGCCGCTCTGGCGCCGGCACTCCATGGTGAGGAAGGCGAGTTCCTCGGCGCCGTCGCCCACGCGCAGGCGGCGGCTGAACTCCAGGCAGTCGATGATTACCGGTTCCGGCACCAGGTAGACGTGCTCCGGGCGCAGGTCGCCATGGCCGTCCACGATCCGCCCCGCCGCCATCCGCTGCGCCAGCACCGGCTCCAGGCTGCGGGCCAGCCGCGCCAGCTCGGCGGTGAGCCGCTCCACCCGGTCGGCATCCATCCCGTAGCGGGGCGCGGCAAGCGCGCCCCGCTGCTCGGCGATGGCTGCCAGCCAGTGGCCGAGCTGTCCGTGGCCGCTGTCCAGGACCGGCGGGAGATCCCGGTGGAAGGCGGCCAGCCGGGCACCGATGTGCTCCAGCTCCCGATGCTCCAGGAACCCGGCGGCCAGCAGGTGGTCCAGGCTGCGGGCGTCCGGCAGCCGTTCCATGACCACCAGGTGCTCGCAGGGCCGCTGCCGAGTCCGGCCCGGTAGCGCCACCGCGAGCACGTCCCGGTAGACCCGGGGGGCCAGCCGTCGGTTGAGGCGAAGTTCCGCCAGGCAGCAGCGCCGGCGGGCCGCTGGGCTTGCGTAGTCCAGGTAGCTGTAGCGCAGCGGCCGCTTCAGTTTGTAGACCCGCTCCGGCCCCAGGAACACCCTGGAGAGGTGGGTCTGGCGCACCTCCTGCGGCGGCGGTAGGCCGGGGACCTCGCCGGCTGCCAGCGCCTCGGCCAGTTCCTGCTGCCAGCGCTGCTGGGTTCGCAGATCCATGGTGCTCCGTGTCGTGATAGCCGGCCCGGCGGCTGTCGACGCCAGCGTAGCGGTTTACCGCCCGCCGTTGCACCGCCGGCCCGTCCCCGCCCCCGCGCTGGTATGCTGGAGCGACGTCAAGCCGCCGCCGGGTGCCTGATGCCCGCTCCCTTTCATCTCGCCATCCGGGTCCATGACCTGGACGCGGCCCGTGCCTTCTATGGCGGCCTGCTGGGCTGCCCGGAGGGCCGCAGCAGTGCCACCTGGGTGGACTTCGACCTGCAAGGCCACCAGCTGGTCTGCCACCTGGACCCACGGCTGCCACCGGGCGGCGCCAGCGGGGCCCACCAGAACGTGGTCGACGGCCACGGCGTTGCGGTGCCCCACTTCGGCGTGGTGCTGGACATGCCCGGCTGGGAGCGCCTGGAGGCCCGCCTGCGGGACGCCGGAGTGAGCTTCCTGCTGGAGCCCCAGGTGCGTTTTCGGGGCCAGCCGGGAGAGCAGGCCACCCTGTCCTTCCAAGATCCCTCCGGCAATGCGTTGGAGTTCAAGGGGTTCCGCGATGTGGGCCGCCAGCTGTTCGAGACCGGCGGCCCGTCCGTCTGATGCGCCGGGCGGTCCGGGTTCACAAGCCGGCACGACGGGCTAGCAGCCTAAGTCCGACAGGCTGCTAGGCTTGCAGCATGCCGCCAATTCCATTACCCAAGGAGACTCCAATGGCCCGAGCCGCCGCCCGCCACATCCTGGTGCCCACCGAGCAGGCCGCCCAGGATCTCAAGCAGCAGATCGAGGACGGCGCCGCGTTCGCCGACCTGGCCCGCCAGCACTCCAAGTGCCCCTCCGGGCGCCAGGGCGGCGAGCTGGGGGAATTCGGCCCTGGCCAGATGGTGCCAGAGTTCGACCAGGTGGTGTTCAGTGCCCCGCTGGGCGAGGTGCAGGGCCCGGTGAAGACCCAGTTCGGCTACCATCTGCTGGAAGTCACCCGGCGCGACGACTGAGCGTCCCCGGGTGCCGCGCTCGCCGGGGCCGGATCCAGGCCCCGGCCATCGCTCCGGCCGCGGCGGCTGTTTCTGACGCGGAGCCTTGCCCATGACGGAGCTGACGCCGGCGGTGTGGTCCTCGGCGGTGATCCTGGTGTTCGTTTCATGATCGCGGTGCAGATGGTGGTGAACGGCGTGCGCAGCGTGCTGGCGTGAAGGCTGCCGTCGGCCGGGCCGGCCCGACCGGCGGGAGATCGCAGGCGTAGGGTGGCCGTTGGGGCCGCCTGGGGTGGTGCATCGCACCATGGTGGGCCGTTCGTGCACCAGCAGGTTGCCCGCGACGCGTGCGCTGCAGACCGGAACCGGCTGCTGGCGGCCGTGCCCCTTGCTGGCATGTCTTCTGCTACGCACGCGGTGGCGACCCTATGGAGGAGCCCGCCATGGAACTCTGCGCCGTGTTGCTGTCCTGGGTGTTGCACCTGTCCGACTACCAGCCCCTGGAGGGCTGCCCGGAAATGCGCCCGGTCCCCCATGCCTGGCTGCAGGAGCAGGCCTGCGCCGGGCGCAGCTGCCGGGTTCTGGGTTGGTATCCAGGCCGCGGCGATGTGATCTACCTGGACGAGCGCCTCGACCTCGAAGGCAACCTGTTCCACGCCAGCATCGCCCTGCACGAGATCGTGCACTGGGTGCAGGGCCATCAGGGCGCCCTGCTGCAGGACTGCGAGGCGAGCATTCTGGCCGAGCGGGAAGCCTACGCCATCCAGCGGGAGTATCTGCAGGCCTACGGCACCCACTATCCGACCGGATCGGTGCTGCCCATGCTGCGTTGCGCCGACGGCGAGAATCCGTAGCATGGCGGGCTCCGGCGCCGGTCGCCGGAGCTGCATCCCGGCGGCTGCGGAACCTGTTCACCATGCCCCACTGGCTCTACCTGGTCGTCGCCATCGGCTTTGAGGTGGCCGGCACCACCTGCATGAAGCTTGCCGAGGGATTCACCCGGCCGCTACCGTCAGTGCTGATTTTCGTGTTCTACGGGATCTCCTTCGCGGCCCTGACCCTGGCCCTGAAACGCATCGACCTGAGCGTCGCCTATCCGGTCTGGGCCGGCGTGGGCACCGCGCTGATCGCCGTCATCGGCGTGGTGACCTTCCGCGAGCCCATGACCGCCCTCAAGCTTGCGAGCATTGCCCTGATCATTGCCGGTGTGGTGGGGCTCAATCTTGGCCCGGGGGAGGGCTGAGGGCGGACTACGCGGGCCGCGCTGCGGGGGGCTGATCGTCGCCGGTGTGGTGGGCTCGGGCTAGCTCGAAGATGTCAAAAATTCGCACCGATCTCGCGTGTCTCTTGGTCCCACAAGGAATCTTTTCTCAGTCGGCCGTACTCACCGATACGCCGCTCCTTCGAAAAGTCCCCCGTGAAACCAATATCCTACGCGATATCAGCACAAATTCATGAAGTCTTCGAGTTAGCTGAGACAGGGACATAACCAGGATTCGTCGCATGGCTTGGGATCGGCGGCACGGCCATGTCTGAGGCGGAAATTCGGTGGCTGTTGCCAACGCCAGCCCGTGCCCTGCGCCGCGACCCGCCCCGGCGGCCGCCCCCGGCATTGCGAGCGCATGCAATGAAGGCGTGGCGGATGCCTCTCAGAGCAGCCGCCACGCCAGATGGGCCGGAGGCGATTTCAGCCCGCCCTGTGCGGGGCAGAGGCCCAGGCGGCGAGCATACGCCGAACGCCGCCGCGCTCAATGATGGATCCGAATAGCACCGCGCCGGCCCCGACCAGCGCGAGCCAGCCCCAGGCCTCCATCTGGAAGCGCCCGAGCATCGGGCCGACCAGATCGACGAAGCCAACCAGGGCGGCGATGCCCGATATCGACAGCATCCAGGCCTGCCGGCGTGCCACCGCGTAGCCGGCTGCGGCAACCCCGATGGCCAGCGCGATCAGGGCGACCGCCAACCCGTCGAAGAGCAGCGCATTGACCGCGGCAGCCGACACTGCGGAGGCAGTGCCGGCAAGCCCGTAATACGCGGCGCCGGCACGGGCGCGCAGTGAGAGTTCGCCGCAGCCCACCCACACCAGAGCGCCCAGCAGCGGCAGCGCAACGGACGCGGGCACCAGAGCGTAGGTGACGGCGAGCTGCGTTGCCGTGGTTGTCAGCGGCACGACCAGCGCTGCGCTGGCGATCTCCGACCTCCACTGCAGCCGTCCCGCGGGGAGCTGCATGGCGCCCTCGCGCAGCACAACCCAGAGTGCAGCCAGCGCCGTCATAGTCAACGCAATGCCAGCCTCGTGGAACAGCAGTCCCCGGCCGAGGAGCACACCCGCCGGCAGCAGCAGCAGCGCCAGGGCGAAGAACCCCTCCGCCGTGCGCAGGCTGGGATCCCTCGCCAGCAGGCGCCGCACGCCGGCAAGCCAGGTCACCACAACCACGGCAACCAGCACCGCGACGCCGAGATTGTCGCGGGCCGGGACGACCAACGTCGCCGCACTGACAAGCAGCAGGGCGGAAAGCCAAGCGCCCGACGGCCGGGCCAGGACCGCGAAACCCAGTCGAGCGATGGCCCACAGCACAGGCAGGGCTGCTGCGCCGGCAGCGAGCACCGGCAACCCCGGGGCAGCCTCCCAACGCAGCGCGGCGAGAGAGCCGGTGACGGCCGTTCCACCGCCGTAGGCCGACCAGAGCAGACCGCCCAGCACGGCGAAATTGGCCACCACTGCCACCAGGGCAATGGCCACGAAAACGCGGGCGCCTTTCGGTTCTTGCAGCCAGCGGCCACTGGCGACGCCGGCCACTGCCAGCAGCGCCGTCTGGGCCAGCAGCAGAGCGAACCGATGCAGGTCGCTGGCGCCCGCCCACCCCTGAAGAAGGAAGAGACCCAGGGAGGCAACCAGCACCAGAGCGCCGGCGCCGCGCAGCAACCGAGCTGCCAGCATGCCGTCTGGCGGCGATCCGCTATCCGCAGCGCCGGCCTTTTCGAACCCGAGGAATGCTTCGCGCATGGTTCAGCCCTCCCGACTGTGATTGCGCAGTGCGGCCAGTTCCGCCCGCAGCTCGGCCTGTTCGGCCTGTGCCTCGAAACCCTCAGCCAGGGCATCGGGCAGTTGGCCGCCCGCGAGTTCAGCCTCGGTGATATCCACCTCCCAGCGCTCCAGTGTTTCTTGCAGGCCCTCCGGATCGCCATCGTTCCGGGGTGCCGCTGCCGGGGTCCGGGCGGCAACTTCGCGACCGCGCAGGATGTGGCGCTGAGCTGCAAGCTGCTGGTGGCGCAGTTCCAGGCGCTCCACGGCCTGGGCCAGTTTCGCCTCGGCGGCGCGCTGTCGACCAAGGATATCGTCCAGGGCGCGGAGCTGGTTGTCGGCGCTTCGGGCCCTGCGCAGGCAGGCGAGGCCGGTAGCCTCATCGCCGGCGTCGCGGGCCCGCTCCCGCCAGGTGCCGGCTTCCGCCTGAAGGGCCCGCTGGCGCTCCGCGCCGGCGTCGCACTCCGCGCGCAGGCGCTGATGGCGTACCCGGGCCTCGGCAACAGCGCGGCGCAAATCGCCCAGGCTCACAGCCACAACGGCGTCGTGGTTCTGCATCCCGCGCACGGTCTCGTCAAAATGGGAGATGAGGGTTGCGGACAGGCGTCGAAAGACGTTCATGCTTGAACTCCGTTTCGTGGGTTGGGTTGGCGATGCGCAGCCCAAGCTACGCCGCTACCCCCGAAAGGCAACGAAAAAGATCCCAGGTAGCCTATTGCTCCATGGCTAGTATCGTCTCGTAATACCCAGCAAGCCTCCTCCGCCCTTTGTAAGAGGAACGAGTGATGTCCCAGACCCAGCGCATCGTGGCCGCAACCAAGCGTGCGCTGCGCGAGCGCGGCCTGACCTATGGGGATGTTGCGCTCCAGTTGGGCCTCAGTCAGGCCAGCGTCAAGCGGCTATTTACCCGCGGGCCTTTCTCCCTGGAGCGCCTGGAGGCCGTTGCCGGCCTGATGGGCATGGACCTTGCCGAGTTGGTTCGACTCGCCGAGACCCTGACGCCCCTGCCGCGGCAGATGAGCATCGAACAGGAACGCCACTTGGCCGAGCGGCCCAAATTGCTGCTGGTGTTCTACCTGCTGCTTCACGACTACCAGCTGGATCGCATCGTTGAAGAGTTCCGCATCGACCGCCCGGAGGGCATTCTGCTGCTGCGCGATCTGGAGGCCATCGGCCTGGTGGAGCGCCGGCTGGGAGACCGGGCGCGGCTGCGGGTGGCGCGTGATTTCTGCTGGCGCCGGGAGGGGCCGGTGCGGCGCTTCATCGATCAGCGGGTGCTGCGGGAATTCCTGCATGCCCCCTTCGACGGAGCCGACGACAGCTTCCACTTTGTCTCCGGGCTGCTGTCGCCGGCCAGCATTGCCCGGCTGCAGGCGGATATCGAGCGCCTGGTGCGCCGCTTCAATGACCGGGTTCACGGCGAGGGGGGGGAAGAGCTGGACCGCCGCCGGGGCTGCAGCCTGCTGCTGGCGATGCGGCCGTGGCACTTCTCGCTGTTCAGCGAATTCCAGCGCCAGAGCCCGGGCTATACGCCGGAGGAGGCGCAGGATGATTTCGGATAGCCGCCTGCGGCATACTGCCGCCGACGGATTCGCCCGCCCCGCGGCAGTCTCGCCCTGATCTCGAGGCGACTCGCCGCACCGCTAGGGAGAGCACCCCATGCCACGCCTGACCCGCACACCGGGTTTCCTGCCCTTCGTCAGCGTCGTGTTCCTGAACGCCTTCGTGGATCTGGGACACAAGATCATCATTCAGAACACGCTGTTCAAGAGCTACGAGGGCCCGGTCCAGATCGCCCTGACAGCCATCGTCAACGGCCTGATTCTGCTCCCGTTCGTACTGCTGTTCAGCCCTTCCGGCTTCATCTCGGATCGCTTTCCCAAACCCCAGGTGATGCGCGTCAGCGCGCTGGTGGCGGTGTTGATCACGCTGGCCATCACCGGCTGCTACTACCTGGGCTGGTTCTGGCCCGCGTTCGGACTGACCTTTCTCCTGGCCCTGCAAAGCGCTCTCTATTCCCCCGCGAAGTTCGGGTACATCAAGGAACTGGTCGGGGAATCCGCCCTGGCCCCGGCCAATGGGGCCGTGCAGGCCGTGACCATCGTGGCCATTCTGGGGGGCACGCTGGCCTTCTCGGTCGCCTTCGAAGCTCTCCTGGGCGGCACCACGCCGGCCACACCGGACGCTGCTGTGGCGGCGGTAGCACCGGTCGGCTGGCTGCTGGTCGGCGCCTCGGTGTTGGAGCTGAGCCTGACGCTGGCCCTGCCAGCTCGCCCAGCCGGCTGCGCCGAGATGCGCTTCGACTGGGGCCAGTATTTGCGCGGCCGCTACCTGCGTCACAACATCGGTGCCGCCTGGAGCCGTCGCGTGATCCGGCTGCCGATCATCGGTCTCTCGCTGTTCTGGGGTATCTCCCAGGTGCTGGTGGCGGTATTCCCCGCGTATGCCAAGGGCCAGCTCGGCGTCGACAACACCGTGATACTCCAGGGCAGCATCGCCTGCGCCGGCCTCGGCATGACGGCCGGGTCACTGCTCGCCGGACGCTGGTCGCGGGGCTACATCGAGACCGGCCTGGTCCCCCTCGGCGGCCTCGGTGTCGCCGCCGCCCTGCTGGCCCTGCCCCTGCTGCCCCACATGGCAGCCCACGCCGCCAACTTCTTCGCCCTGGGCCTGCTCGGGGGGTTTGTACTGATCCCGCTCAACGCGCTCATCCAGTTCAACGCGGGCCAGCAGGCCCTGGGCCGCACCCTGGCCGCCAGCAACTTCATCCAGAATCTGGTCATGCTGGGCTTTCTGGGGCTGACCGCCGCCACTGCGGCGACTGCCCTCGGCAGCGCCGGGCTGCTCGCCCTGCTGGCGGCGAGCGCGCTGCTCGCAACCGCCTACGCCATCTGGAAACTGCCCTACTCGCTGCTGCGCTTTTTACTCGCACGGCTGCTGGCGGCACGCTACCGGCTGGACGTGCAGGGTCTTGCAGAGCTGCCGGCCACCGGCGGCGCCCTTCTGCTCGGGAACCACGTCAGTTGGCTCGATTGGGCCTTCGTCCAGATCGCCTGCCCGCGGCCGATCCGCTTCGTCATGGACCAGGGGATCTATTCCCAGTGGTACCTGCGGCCCTTCCTGAAATCCCTGGGCGCGATTCCCATCCGGCGCGGCGCCAGCACCGCCGCCCTGCAACGGGCGCGCGACTGCCTCGACAATGGTGAGGTCGTCTGTCTGTTCCCCGAGGGCCAGATCAGCCGCACCGGCCAGCTGGCGGAGTTCAAGCGCGGATTCGAACGCGCCGCCGCCGGCGCCCAGGCGGTGATCGTCCCGTTCTATCTCCATGGCCTCTGGGGAAGCCGCTTCTCCCGCGCCGATCCCGCCATGCGCATGCGCCGGCGGGCAGGGCGCGTGCGCGACATCATCGTCGGCTTCGGCCCCCCACTCCCCCCGCAGACTGACGCCAGCGCCGTGAAACAGGCAGTGATGGAGCTGTCGATCAGCTGCTGGCAGCGCCATGCCGACAGCCTGCCCTCCCTTCCCGCAGCCTGGCTCCGGACCGCCAAGCGGCGCGCTGCGCTGCCCGCAGTGGCAGACGGCACTGGCGATTGGACCAGCAGCCGGCAGTTGCTGGTCGCGGTGCTGGCCTGCGCCGGCTGGCTGCGGCGCGCCACCCGTCAGCCGCGGGTCGGGATTCTGCTTCCACCCAGCCGGGCCGGCCTGATCGCCAACCTGGCAGCGCTGGTCGCCGGACGCACGGTAGTCAACCTCAATTACACCAGCGAACCGACCGCGGTGCGCGCCGCTGTCGAGCGCGCCGGCATTACCGAGGTGATCACGGCCAGCCGATTTCTGGATCGGCTGGACGCCAGAGGCATCGATACCGAGGCGCTGCTGGCCGGTACCGAGCGGCTCGACTTGGAGGGCTTCTCCGCCGGGCTGGGCCGCACCCGCCGGCTGCTGGTCCTGCTGGCGACCATGCTGCCCGCCGGGCTGCTGGAGCGACGCTTCGGCCGGCGCTCCAGGCCGGAAGAGACCGCGGCCATTCTGTTTTCGAGCGGCACCGAAGGCATGCCCAAAGGCATTGAGCTGACCCACCGCAACATGCTGGCCAACATCCGCCAGGTAGCCGAAGTGCTCGACCTGGACGCCGGCGATGTGGTGCTGGGCAATCTTCCGCTGTTCCACGCGTTCGGACTGACGGTAACCACGCTGCTGCCGGCGCTGGAGGGGGTGCCCCTGGTCTGCCATCCGGACCCTACTGACGCGCTCGGCGCCGGCCGCGCCATCGCCCGTCACCGAGCCACCGTGATGTGCTCCACTTCGACCTTCCTCGGTCTGTTCACCCGCAACGCACGGCTCCATCCGCTGCTGCTGAGTTCTCTGCGGATGGTGGTCGCCGGCGCCGAGCGCCTTAATCCAGGGGTTCGCGCGGCCTTCGAGCAGCGCTTCGCGGCGCCCGTCTACGAGGGCTATGGCGCCACCGAAACCACGCCAGTAGCCTCCACCAATCTTCCCGATCACCTCGACACCAACACCTGGCAGATCCAGGTGGGCCACCGGCCGGGCACGGTGGGGCTGCCAGTGCCTGGCACCGCCGTGCGGATCGTCGACCCCGAAAGCCTCGCCCCCCTGCCCACCGGCGAAGACGGCCTGATCCTGATCGGCGGAGTCCAGGTCATGCGCGGCTACCTAGACGATGCCGCCGGCACCAAGGAGGCCATCTTCGAACGCGACGGCATGCGCTGGTACCGCACCGGGGATCGTGGCCATATCGACGCCGACGGCTTTCTCACCATCGCTGACCGGTACTCGCGGTTCGCCAAGATAGGCGGTGAAATGGTCAGCCTCTCGCGGGTCGAGGACGCGATGCGCACCCTGCTGCCCGACCCGGCCACGGATCTGCTCGCAGTCGCCCTGCCAGATCCACGCAAGGGCGAGCGCATTGTGCTGATCGTGCATGAGAGCGCGGATGTGAACGCCCTTCAGGAGCGACTGCGGGGCGCGGAACTGCATGCGCTCACGGCCCCTGCGGCCATTTACCCGGTGCCCGCCATCCCCCGCCTTGGGAGTGGCAAGGTGGATCTGGCCGAGGCCCGCCGCCTGGCCCGGCAGCTCGCCTGCAGCCCCCAGGCGCAGCCGGGCTGACTGGGGGCACAGCCCAGGCGGCCGTCACTCGGGCCCGGGGCGGTGTGCCGCCGGGGCTGTTTGCGCGAGGATACGCGGCCATGAGAATGCTGCTCACGGCGTGGCTGCTGTTGCTGGGTGGGTACCGGCGCGCCGACTGCCGAGGCCAACCCCGCCAGACTGGAACTCGCCTCGGTGCATGCCGTGGTGGCCGAACTGGACGCCGACACACCGCTGGTGGCCAAGAACGCCGATCGCCCGGTGCCCATCGCCTCGCTCACCAAGCTGATGACCGCCC
>CAZAQB010000001.1:41262-92217 GCA_964487155.1 uncultured Ectothiorhodospiraceae bacterium | reverse complement strand
TTAACCCACGCAGCGTTGAGGCGGGGCAGGTCAATCCATCATGTCTACGCGGGCTCCGCCGGCCGCCGGGGTCTGGTCGAAGGGCGTACGGTCGGTGGAGCGCAGTGAAGCCCACCAAAGGGAAGTGAAAAGGACTGAGTACTGAGGACTGAGTGGAAGAGGGGGCTTGACGGGCGCTGGGGAGAGGTCACGCTCTCCTCAGTCCTCAGTCCTCAGTCCTCAGTCCTCAGTCCTCAGTCCTCAGTCCTCAGTCCCCAGTCCCCAGTCCCCATCTCCGAAACAGAAGAGGCCCGGCACAGGGCCGGGCCTCGTCGGCGTTACCGCCAGAGCCTCGATCTACGCCGCTTCGCCCTTCTGGGCCAGGCCCCGCAGCACGTAGTGCAGGATGCCGCCGTGGCGGTAGTAGTCCCACTCGGTGGGGGTGTCGATGCGCACCAGGGCGTCGAACTCGGTGGTCTTGCCGTCGTCGCTGGTGGCCTTCACGGTGACCGTCTCCGGCTCGCCGTCCACGCTGCCGATCTCGAAGGTCTCCTTGCCGGTCAGTCCCAGGCTGTCGGCGCTCTCACCCTCCTTGAACTGCAGTGGCAGCACGCCGAAGCCCACCAGGTTGGAGCGGTGGATGCGCTCGTAGCTCTGGGCGATCACGGCCCGCACCCCCAGCAGGTTGGTGCCCTTGGCCGCCCAGTCGCGGGAGGAGCCGGTGCCGTACTCCTTGCCGGCCAGCACGATCAGCGGCACGCCCTGGTCGCGGTACTTGACCGAGGCGTCGAAGATGCTGGTCTGCTCGCCGGAGGGGAAGTGGGTGGTGAAACCGCCCTCGGTGCCGGGAGCGAGCTGATTCTTCAGGCGCACGTTGGCAAAGGTGCCCCGCATCATCACCTCGTGGTTGCCCCGCCGTGAGCCATAACTGTTGAAGTCCACCGGCTTGACGCCGTTCTCCTGCAGGTACTTGCCGGCGGGACTGTCCGCCTTGATGGCGCCGGCCGGGGAGATGTGGTCGGTGGTGATGGAGTCCCCCACCTTCACCAGGCAGCGGGCGCCGCTCAGCGCGGCCGGCGCCTCGGGCTCCATGCCCATGGCCTCGAAATAGGGGGGGTGCTTGACGTAGGTGGAGTCCGGCCACTCGTAGATCCGGCCCTCGGGGACCGGCAGGCCGCGCCACTCATCGGAGCCTGCGAACACGTCGGAGTACTTGGTCTGGTACATGGCCCGGGAGATGTTGGCGCCCAGCAGGTCGGCGATTTCCTGCTGGCTCGGCCAGATGTCCTTCAGGTAGACATCGTTGCCGTCGCTGTCCTTGCCCAGGGGGTCGTTGTAGAGGTCCACGGCCATGTTGCCGGCCAGGGAATAGGCCACCACCAGGGGCGGAGAGGCCAGGTAGTTGGTGCGTACGTCCTGGTGGATGCGGCCCTCGAAGTTGCGGTTGCCGGAGAGCACCGAGGAGACCACCAGGTCGCCTTCGCGGATGGCGTTCTGGATGGCCTCCGGCAGGGGGCCGGAATTGCCGATGCAGGTGGTGCAGCCGAAACCCACCACGTTGAAGCCCAGCGCCTCCAGGTCCTTCAGCACGCCGGCCTCGGTGAGGTAGGCGGGCACCACCTGGGAGCCGGGGGCGAGCGAAGTCTTGACCCAGGGCTTGGGCTTGAGGCCCCGGGCGTTGGCCTTCTGGGCCACCAGGCCGGCGGCCAGCAGCACCGCCGGGTTGGAGGTGTTGGTGCAGGAGGTGATGGCGGCGATCACCACGTCACCGTGCTTCAGCAGATGTTTCTCGCCGTCCTGCTCGAACTCGACAGCGCCGGCCTCGTGCCAGTTCTCGTTGCCGGCGGCGGTATGGCCGCCTTCGCCGGCGAAGCGCTCCTCTTCCCGGTTGGCGGGCACCGCGTGGCGGGCGTCCAGTTCCTGCTCCAGGGTGCTGAGGAAGCTCTGCTTGGCCTCGGACAGGGCGATGCGGTCCTGGGGACGCTTGGGGCCGGCCAGGCTCGGCACCACCGTGCCCATGTCCAACTCCAGCACGTTGCTGTAGTCGGCCTCCCGGGCCCCGGTCTCCCGCCACATGCCCTGGGCCTTGGCATAGGCCTCCACCAGGGCGATGACCTGCTCGTCGCGGCCGGAGAGCTCCAGATAGCGGATGGTCTCGGAGTCCACCGGGAAGATGCCGCAGGTGGCGCCGTACTCGGGGGCCATGTTGGCGATGGTGGCCCGGTCCGCGAGCGGCAGGTTGTCCAGGCCGTCGCCGAAGAACTCCACGAACTTGCCCACCACGCCCTTCTGGCGAAGTATCTGGGTGACCGTCAGCACCAGGTCGGTGGCGGTGGCGCCCTCGGGCAGCTTGCCCTTGAGGCGGAAGCCCACCACCTGGGGAATCAGCATGGTGATGGGCTGGCCGAGCATGGCGGCCTCGGCCTCGATGCCGCCCACACCCCAGCCCAGCACGCCCAGGCCGTTGATCATGGTGGTGTGGGAGTCGGTGCCCACCAGGGTGTCGGGGTAGGCGGTGAGGGTGCCGTCCACCTCCTTGCTCCAGACCACGTCGGCGAGGTACTCGAGGTTCACCTGGTGGACGATGCCGGTGCCCGGGGGCACCACGCGGAAGTTGGAGAACGCCTTCTGGCCCCAGCGCAGGAACTTGTAGCGCTCCTCGTTGCGCTGGAACTCGATGTCGGTGTTCTGCCTGAGGGCGTTGGGCGTGCCGAAATGATCCACCATCACCGAGTGGTCGATGACCAGATCGGCGGGCTCCAGGGGATTGATCAGCTTTGGGTCACCGCCCAGCTTCTGCATGGCGTCGCGCATGGCCGCCAGGTCCACCACCGCCGGCACGCCGGTGAAGTCCTGCAGCACCACCCGGGCCGGGGTGAAGGCGATCTGGTCGGCGGGCTCGGCCTTGGCATCCCAGTGCAGCAGCGCCTCAATGTGCTCGCGGGTGACGTTGGTGCCGTCCTCCTTGCGCAGCAGGTTCTCCAGCAGGATCTTCAGGGAAAACGGGAGGCGGTCGAGATCGTAGTTCTTGCGCAGCGGGTCGAAGCGATAGATCTGGTAGGACTTTCCGTTGACGTCGAGCGTGGAACGCGCGTCGAAACTGTTGCTCATCGTTCCTCCCAATCCTGTTGCGGGATTTCCCGGTGCGGCTGCCGCGGAGCGCTTCTCCGCAGGGCCGTCTGTTGGTTGTTGTGGACCTGCGACTAATTCGGCGGCGGGCGCCCTGCGCCCCTGTCAAAGCGGCCGTTATGATACACGAGAGTGGCCCTGGAGGGGCGGCCGTGACCGTCCCACGGCGTGGGGCAGGCCCGCAGGATCATGGCTGCCGCGGCCGTGCGGGTTCCGGCGTCCGGGTCGCCCAACGAGGGGCGGCGCGGGGCCTCAGCGCGCCAGCAGCGCGCGGGCCTCCTCCACCAGCCGGCGCCGCCCGAGGATCAGCCCCAAGCGGCTGCCGCCGTTGGCGCGCCACAGACTCACCGAGCGGACCGCCGCCAGCAGCAGGGAGCGGATCAGCGCGGCCCGGAACGGGTCCTCCAGGTGTGTGCGCTCCCCGCGCACCACGATGCGCGGGCGCAGGCCGCTCAAAGTCTCCTTGTAGAGATGCCCCAGGCTGTGCACCACGTTCTCGTGGAGAGGCTCGAAGAACCGCGCCTGGTTGGCCGCGCTGCCCAGTCCCTCGCTGAGCCGGGCCAGCACGTCCCGCTTGCGCCCCAGGCGCCGCTCCAGCTGCATCACCGTCACCAGCAGGCGGGTGGTCTCCGGATCGTGGGGGTTGGCGAAGTGGGCGGCGAACTCCCGCAACCCGGGCAGCAGTGCCTCGACGCCGCCATAGAGGGCGGCCATGTCGCCGTCATATTCCTCCAGCAGGGCACCGATGCAGGGGCCGGCGAGGCCGGGATCCCAGTTGCCGCCGGTGGCCACCTCGCGTACCTGGACCAGGCACTGCATGGCCGCGGCCAGGCCCAGGAGCTGGCGTTCGTCAGCCGACGCCAAGCCGGCGTTCTCCGTCGATGCCTGCCAGGGCCTGGCGCACCGGGGCGCCACCCAGGCAGGTGTCCCCCTGATAGAAGACCACCGACTGGCCTGGTGTGACCGCCCGCTGCGGCTGGTCGAACTCCACCCGCAGCCGGCCGCCGGCCAGGGCCCGGACCCGGCAGGGCTGTTGCGGCTGGCGGTGGCGCAGGCGGGCGTTGCAGTGCATGGGCAAGGCCGGCGCCGCGCCGGCGATCCAGGCGGCCGGTTCGGTCTCCAGGGCGGCGCTGAACAGGGCCGGGTGGTCGTGGCCCTGGCCCACCAGAAGCCGGTTGTGGCTCAGGTCCTTGGCCACTACGTACCACGGCTCGCCCGGCCCGCCGATGGCGAGCCCGCGGCGCTGGCCGATGGTGTAGAAGGGCAGGCCCCGGTGCCGTCCCAGGAGCCCGCCATCGGCGGCGACGATATCGCCAGGAATCGCCTCGATGTAGCGCGACAGAAAATTGGTGAAGTCGCGCTCGCCGACGAAGCAGATGCCGGTGCTGTCCTTCTTGTCGCAGTTGAGGAAGCCGGCATCCTCGGCCAGCCGCCGCACCTCGGTCTTGTGCAGCCGCGCCAGCGGAAAGCTCGCCGCCGCCAGCTGGGACTGGTCGAGCAGATGCAGGAAATAGGTCTGGTCCTTGCCCGGGTCGGCCGCCTTCAGGAGCTGGACGGTGCCGCGCCGCCGGGCCGTGCCGGCATAGTGGCCGGTCGCCACCCGCGCGGCTCCGAGACGCCGGGCATGGTCGAGGAACGCCCGGAACTTGATGTGGCGGTTGCAGAGCACGTCGGGGTTGGGAGTGCGTCCGGCCCGGAACTCCGCCAGGCAGTGCTCGAACACCCGCGCTTTGTACTGCGCCGCGAAGTTTACCTGGTGGAGCGGGATACCCAGCTCGGCGCAGACCGAGCGGGCGTCCCGCAGGTCGGCCTCGGCGCTGCAGTAGGTGTCGGTGTCGTCATCCTCCCAGTTGCGCATGAACATTCCTTCCACCCGGTGGCCCTGCTCCACAAGCAGCAGGGCAGCCACGGCGGAGTCGACGCCCCCGGAGAGGCCGACGATGATGTGCTCGCGTGAGGGCATCGAGGAGGTAGATGGCATGGCGGCAGCCGAGCTGCTCTGGGCCGGGCGCAGCATATCATGCCAGCCCATCAGGCCGGTCAGCGGCACGCCTGGGATACTCCCTGCCCCGCACCCGGGGTGAGAGGGCCGGTCCCGGGCTACCGACGGGGAAGATGCCATCCTGCAGGTTGGGGGGCTTCGAGACAGTCGACCATGAAGCGCGGCGCGTCCCCTGCTCTGATGGGCTTGCAGGCTCCGGTCTTGCCGTCGCCGGACAGCACGAATCCCCTGCTGGACATGATGGGTCGCGGGAGCAATCTGCCGGTTGCGGAAAAGGAACGAAACGCGAATAATTGCGGTTTCGTATGCGGCCTGCGGTCGGGTTCTCCATGTCGTCTTCCAGCAGCGATGTCCTGGTCCGGCGTACCGAGACGCTCTACCGTGACCACCTGAAATGGCTGCGGAGCTGGCTGCAGCGACGCCTGGGGTGTCCGGCGCAGGCCGAGGACTTCGCCCACGATACCTTCCTGCGCCTGCTCTGCCGGCGCCGCGACCTGGAAAGCCTCGCCGAGCCCCGTGCCTACCTGCGCACAGTGGCCCACGGCCTGGTGGTTAATCACTGGCGCCGGCAGGCGCTCGAGCGGGCCTACCTGGAGGTCCTTGCCCGGCAACCGGAGCCGCTGGCGCCTTCGCCCGAGGAGCGGCGGCTGGTGGTGGAGGCGCTGGAGGCCATCGACCGGATGCTCGATGGCCTGCCCCCCCGTGTGCGGCAAATCTTCCTGCTCTCCCAGCTCGACGGGCTGACCTATCCGCGCATCGCAGCGCGCCTCGGTATCACGGTGAATGTGGTGCAGAAGGCGATGGGCCGTGCCCTGCGTCACTGTTACGCGGCGGTCTATCAGGGGGAGGGCGGCGAGCAATGAGCAGCCGGATACTGGAGTCGGAGGCTCCGGGAGCCGGGTCGGCGGTGGATCCGGCGGTGCTGGAGGCCGCAGTGGGCTGGTACGTGACGTTCGCCTCCGGCGAAGTGGATGCCGAGACCCGCCGGGCTCTGCAGCGCTGGCGGGCCGCCCACCCGGAGCACGAGCGGGCCTGGCAGCGCCTCCAGGGGCTGGGCGATGAACTCCGCCGAGCCGGACGCTCGGTGCCGGCCCCCCTGGCGCGCGAGACACTTGATGCCGCGGGGCAAGTGCAACTCTCTCGTCGCCGGGCCCTGAAGGGCCTGGCGGGGCTGGGTGCGGTTGGGCTGGGCGCCTGGCTCGGGCGGGAGCAGTTACCGGCCTGGAGCTACCTGGCCGATCAACGCACCGGCGTGGGAGAGCGCCGCCGGGTGGTACTGGCGGATGGCACTGAGCTGCACCTCAACAGTGCCACGGCGGTGGATGTGGATCTGCAGCCACGGTGGCGGCGCATCACGCTGCACCACGGCGAGATCCTGGTGAGGACCGGCGCCGACCCCCACGGGCGTCCCCTCGAGGTGCAGGCCCGCGACGGCGTTATCCGCCCCCTTGGCACCCGCTTCAACGTGCGGCGCTACGACGACGAGAGCCGCACCGCGGTGGCGGTGCTCTCAGGCCGGGTCCGGCTGCTGCCGGCAGAGCGTCCGGGCGCGGATACCCTGGTCGATGCCGGCCGTCAGACTCTTCTCGGGCCGCGCTTCGTGAGCGCAGACGAGCCCCTCGCGCCGGGCGCCGGCAGTTGGACCGACGGCCTCCTCACCGCTCAGCGCATGCCCCTTGCGGAGCTGTTGCAGGTGCTCTCCCGGCACCGTCACGGCGTGTTGCGCTGGGATCCTGTGGTGGCCCAGCTTCGGGTCACCGGCACTTACCCGCTGGACGATACCGAGCGCGCTCTGCGCGCTCTGGCGAGCAGCCTGCCGGTGCGCCTGCGCCGCTTCACCCGGTTCTGGGTCAGCGTCGAGCCCCGCTGACCCCACACCTGCGGGGTTGCCGAGCGCGTTGGCCTCGGACCGCGGCATTCTCTCAAGGGCAACCTCCCGGCCGGTAGCCAGACTTTCTCCCGCCCTGACCCTGACGGCGCCCGATGCCCGGCGCCTGTCGGGTGGCAGGTTTTTCGATCTCGATTGGCATAGGGGGTGAGAGCCGCCGCTACCCCTGCTTGCGGCGGCAGCCAGCCTTGCAATAGCCATCGGGAGACCAGAATGCCTTCGAGCCCGCCCTGCCATGCGCCGCGTGCCGCCGCCCGCATCGTTGCTGCCGGTCTGCTGGGCCTGGGATTGTGCCTCGGGCCGCCCATGCTCCAGGCCCAACAGGGCGGCGCGTCACCTGGGGCGGGCCAGGAGCAGGTCTTCGACATCCCGGGCGCTTCACTGGACCAGGCCCTTACCGCCTTCGGCCATCAGAGCGGCCTTCTGGTGTCGGTGGACTCGGCACTCACCGACGGTCTGGAGAGCCAAGGCGTGCGCGGGCGCATGGCGCCGGCGGCCGCGCTGAGCCGGTTGCTGGCAGGCACCGGCCTCGCGTATCAATTTTCGGACTCCCGTACAGTCACCTTGATCAGCGCCCCGGAGGCCGCCAGACGCGAGTGGTTGAGGCCGATCGTGGTCACGCCGTTGCGTGTGGGCGAGGCGGAGGATCCGGAGCGCTTTGACCGCATAGACCCCGTGTCGCGGCTGACCCGGGAGCAATTCGAAGATCTGCCCAACAACCGCCGTCTGAGCGATGTCATCGATCGCATGCCCGGCGTTTTCTTCCGCGGGCCGGTGGGTGTCAACCGCGACATCAAGTTTCGCGGCCTGGACAAGGACTTCAACCGCTTCGAGGTGGACGGCATACAGCTGCCGGGACTGTCCGGCAGCCGTGATTTCCAGCCCAGCCGGCTCTCCCCCCTGGCGGTCGACGTGGTGGAGATTCTGCGCAATCCGGGCGCGGCCTACGAGTCCGATGGCATCGCAGGAAGGGTCGCCGTCCAGACTCGGCCCATACCCGATGAGCTCAGCTTAGAGCTGGACGGGCATATCGGGGGTATCGATACCCTCGACGGCACCAACCGCCAGTTGCGGATTGCGCTGGGGGATCGTGCCACGCCCCTGTTCGGTTACAACCTTTTTGTGGACCAGGCACGAACGCCGCGCGAAAAGGACAAGACAAAGACCACGTTCGACGAAGACGGCGTGTTCAAGGAAGAAGAGATCGAGGACGAGGAGGTGGCGGAGGACTCGCTCAATCTCAGCGCCGAGCTTGCGCTGTTTCTTGAGCACGATGTGTTGCGTCTTAAGCCCAGATTCGACCGTCAGGACAGCAGCAAAGACAAGACCAAGGACAAGATCCGAACAGGCAGGGATCCGGAGCGAGAGATCGAGGATGAAGCGGGCGAGGACTACACCGTCGGCGTCACCCTCGACCATGAGCGCAGACTGGGTGGCGGCATGCGGCTCAAATCCGACGCCAGTTATTTCAAGACCGCGGAAAAAAAAGGCAAGACCAAGCGGGTGCTGAAGGCTGGGGCAATCGACAAGACAGAGGAGGAGGACTCCTCCGTGGACGACGAGTTCTGGCAGATCCGCTCGGCGCTCAAAGTCCCTCTGGATGTCCCGGTCGTCCAGGATCTGCACCTTGGCGTCCAGGCGCGCTGGCGTGATCGTGAGCGGGGCAAGACCAAAGTCGAAATCAAACCCGACGGTGCGCGCTCTGACAAGACTGAATCGGGCGATAACTTCATGGTGGAAGAGCGACTGCTGGCGGCGTTCGTGGAGGACGAGCTGTTCTTCACCGAAAGGTTCAGCCTGAAGCCAGGGGTGCGGGTGGAGAGTGTGCGCAGGGAGTCCCAAGCCACCGGGAATTCCGACGCCACGAGTGTGAACACGGATGTCAACCCCTCGGTCCAGCTGCGCTACGGCATCGCAGACGCCACCGTGCTCAAGCTGGCGGTCTCGCGAAAGGTCAATCGACCGAAATTCGAGGAGACCGTGGCCTTCAGTAAGGAAAAAGGCGACCGCTTCGAGGTGGGCAACCCGGATGTGGAGCCGGCACATGCCTGGAATTTCGACCTCGAGCTGACCTACAACACGCCCGATCTGCTGCTCTCGGTGCTGGCCTTTCACAAGGAAGTGCGCAACGTTATCGGCCTTACCGATACGGGAACCCAGAAAGACGGCAAGGACGTGTTCCGTATCGAGAATGTAGGGGATGGCTGGGTCAGGGGGATCGAGCTGGAGCAGCGGCTGCATATGGCATTTTTCAGCGGGCTGCTGGACGGCTGGGTGTTGTGGGCCAACGAAGGCGTCTACGACTCTGAGCTGGAGCGGGATGATACCGGAGAGAAGCAGCCCTTCGACGAGCAGAGGGATTTTCTGTTGAACGCGGGCATGGACTATCTCTTTCCGGACCGGCGCACGCTGGTGACAATCGCGGCCAAGTATCTCGGTGAGCTGGAAAAGGTGACGGGGCTTGACGAGATAGAGGTCGAGGAAAACCGCCTGTTGCTGGACCTGGGCTTGCGCTACAGCGTTTCGCCTAACGTCAGCCTCAGCTTCGATGCGCTGAACGTCACGGATCCAGACCAGGACAAGAAAAAGTTCAAAGACGGTGAGGTCACGCTTGACTCGGAAACCCCCGGCCGAGTGTTCTTTGCCGGTATCGAGGCCAGGTTCTGACGATGCAGGGACTTTCGCGGTGAAAGCGCTCGCGCCTGGCCGAAACCTGCGCAGCCGTAAGCCGTACCGGCGAGGCGCGAAGAAGTCTACGCCGATTCCGTGACAGGCCAACGCGGGCCATGGATTCAGTCTTGAAAAAAATTTGGAGGTTAGTCGTGAAGAGATACTTGCTGATTGCCATGGGCGTAATTGCGTTCACGCTGGCCGGGTTGGCACAGGCGCATCGTGATGAACGTCTCGAAGCGGTGCTGGACGCGGCCGAGGAGAACGTTCGTGCGCGCTTCGAGCGCTCGCAGCTATTGGGTCAGGTGGGCCACAAGTATGCGCTTATCGGGCGCGAGGAACAGGGGCGGGCGCTGATTGCGGACGCCCTGACGATCGCACGGGGCATCGAGACGCCCCTGCTGCGGGACGAGGCGCTCGCGCATCTGGCCAACGAGATCGCCTCGACGGGGGACTTCGAGCGGGCGCAGGCCCTGTATGAAACCGTTGGCGACCGGGAAGTGCGGACCAAGCTGGGCTGGAAGCTGGTCAACAAGCTGGGCAAGGCAGGCCACCCTGAGCAGTGCCAGGGATTGCTCGATGAGATCATCGTCCGGGTGCTGGCGGTGGAGGATGATCTGGCGCTGCGCGCGGAGCTGCTGGCTGGCACCGGGGCGAACCATCGCTTCACCGAACCGGCGGCAGGGGTGCCTTTCGTCTACGAGGCCTACGGCATCGCGCAGTCTCTGGCCGACCCCTATGAGCGGGGGCTGTTCTTCAACGAGATCGGCGCCAACCTGATGGACATCGACCACCCGGAGCGCGCCCGTCGGGTGTTCGAGCGCTCCCGTGGCCTGGTGGATGTCATCGAATCGCCGTTGGAGCAGGCACGCTACCTCGCCATGCTGGGTGGGGAGCAGGCGGAAAAAGGCGCCCGCGACGCGGCCGCCGGCGACCTGGAGCAGGGCGTAGAGGCCGCGCGTCGGGTGCCGCCGGGCGAGGCCCGCAACGACGTCCTGAGCGAACTGGCGCGAAACCTGGGGCAGAGCCATCGCTTCGAGCGCGGCATCGAGGTGGCGGACGAGATCCCCGACCTCTATCACCGTGCCGAGGGCTACATCCGCATCGCCAAGAACATGCATCGCACCGGCCACAGTGAGCAGGCCCTGCAGCTGCTCCAGCGCACCGAGCAGATGGCGGCAGAGATCGGTGATCCCTATCGACGAGGTATCGTCTTCCGCAAGCTGGCCTCGGAGTGGGTCTCCCTGAAAGAGGCTCGGCATGCCGCCCGCCTGCTGGACGCCGCGTTCCAGGCAGCGCAGGCGCTGGCGGGTGTGGAGAGCTTGGCGGGCCGATAGCGGTGGGAAGAGTCCGGGCCCTGTACCCGTGGCACTCCTGGCTAGGCGTGATCACCGGGCTGCTGATCTTTGTGCTTTGTGTCAGCGGCGCGGTGTCGGTGTTCAAGGACGAGCTGGCGGCCTGGGTAGAGGCTTCCGTGCAGCCGGCGGGCGCCCGCCCCGACGTGGACCAGGCCTGGCAGCTGTTCGCGGCGGCCGTGGGGGACCCGGCGGCGATTCGGCGCCTGGAGCTGCCGGCGGCCGGGCGCGGCTACCGGCTGCGGACCACGGACGGGCGCCGATTCCGGCTGGACGCCCTCGGGCAGGCTCGCTCCGAGCCGGAGTCCCACCGCCTCGATGACTTTCTCGTCAACTACCACACCCGGTTCTTCCTCGGCCACGGGGGACGCTGGTTCATCGGCACGGTGGGTCTGTGCCTGCTCGCCTCGGTGATTACCGGTGTACTGGTCCATCGGCGCCTGCTGAAGGCCCTGTTCGTGCAGCGCTGGGGGCACAGCCCACGGCTGGCGCAGTCGGATGCGCACAAGAGCATTGGTGTCTGGGGGCTGCCCTTTCACCTGATCATCGCGCTGACCGGCTTCTGGCTCGGTCTGCACGATGTGCTGATCCCGGAACCGGCGGGGCCGAAGTCCGCTGCGTACAGCGTGCCGCCGGCAGACCGTGCGGACTTCTGGACGGATCTCCCCGACAGCGCCACACCGCGCCCCTCGGAGTTGATCGCCTACACCCAGAAGCGGATCCCGGGCTTCGAGCCGTTGTTCCTGGATTTTCGGGGAAGCGCCCGTGCGGCGGAGCGCGTCGAGGTGAGGGGCAACCTGCCCGGGCGGTTGGTGCGCCGGCACGAGGCCGGGGCCGTATTCCAACGAGCCGGCGAGTGGACAGTCTCGTTGGCTGATCCGGCGCGGATGGCCCCGCTGCGGCGGGCGGATCTGGTGATGGCGCCGTTGCATTTTGGCGATTATGGCGGTGGCGTGCTGCGCTGGTTGTATGCCTTGCTCGGTATGGCGGCTGCCGGGCTTGCGCTGACCGGTACGCTGATGTGGCTGAGCCGGCGTAGCGGAGACTCGGCGGCGGTGTACACCCGCGCCGTGGTGCTGGTGGCGGGGGGCTGCGTCGTTGCCACCGCTGCCCTGCCGCTGCTGGCACTGCTGGCGGCGGCGGGCGTCGGCCCGGCCTTCGGCGGCAGCATGCGCCTGAGCGCGATGTTCTCGGAGGATGTGGCCCCGGCGTTGCCGGCCTTTCTGCTGCTATGGATCCTCTCCGGCGGGCTGCTGCTGCGGTTTCGCCGCGCGATCATGGCGGTGGCAGTGGTGCTGGTCAGTGCGGGGCTGATCTGGGTGGCATTGCCGCTGATCGCGTGGGGGGTGCGAGTGGCGCTGGAAGTGCCGGCGGCGGAGGCCCTGCCGGGCGTGGCGGGCGGGCTTGCAGGCTGCGGTGCCGCCCTGCTGCTGAGCGGCTGCTGGCTGTACCGTGCGGCGCAACGGACCTCTCATACACGAATGGAACGGAGCGCGGGGCGCACGTGGTTGCCGAGTTGAGCACCCTGTTGCTGGTCTACTCGGCGGTGACTCATCTGCGCCCGGTTTCTCCGGCTGTCCGGCGCGGGGCGGGAGCCGGTTTGCTTATGGTCACTGTGGCACTGGCGGTTCACCGGCTCGGCTGGGTGCCGGGGCTGGCGCTCTCGGTGGCGGCGGTGACCGCCAGCGGAATCTGCAGCAACCTTGGCGCTACGCGTTGGCCCACGGTGGCGCAACGGCTCGCCCAGGGCGCACTGGTGGCGGGGCTGTTGCTGGGCGGCTGGCAATGCGTCGTGGCTGACTCAGCTCTGGCGGGCCAGGGGCAGGCGGATGACGAACCGCGCACCGCCGTCGTGATTTCCGGCGGTGATGGTGCCACCGAGGCTGCGCTCCACCAGCAGGCGCACCAGTCGCAGGCCGATGCCGGTGCCGGTCTGCTTGGTGGTGAAATAGGGGTCGAACAGGTGCGCGATGGCGTCCGGGTGGATGCCGCCTGCGTTGTCCTCCACGGTAATGACCACTTGTTCGTCAACCCGCCGGCCGTCCACCTGCACCATCTTGTCCGCTGCGCCAGTACCGGTAAAAGCCTCCTGGGCGTTCTGTAGCAGCGCCAGCAGCACCTGCGCCAGCTCGTTGGGGAAGCCGCGAATCCAGAGCCCGGGTTCCACCTGGCTGCGCAGCCGTATGCCGGCCTGCCGGAAGGTGGGCTCCACCAGGCCGACGGCCGTGCGCATGGCCGCGTGGAGGGGGAAGGCTCTGGGCGAGCGCTCGGGGTAGAGGAAGCGCGTGAAGTCCTCGGCGGTGCGGCACAGCTCCTGGATGGCGGCCTTGCCGCGCTCGGTTATCTGGTCCAGGGTCTCGGTGTCAAGCTGCCCGGCTCGATGGCGCTCCCGGATTTCGTCGAGCATGACGGAAACGCCCGCCAGGGGCTGGCGTAACTGGTGGGCGACGATGCCCACCATCTCGCCCAGGGCGATGTGCCGCGCTTCCTGGGCGGCCGCGTGGAGACTCGCCTCCGAGGGCTCCCCGTCGGCGGGGAGGCGCTGGTCATCGGCGTCGCTCATGCTCGGGCCCTCCAAGCCGCGGGATGCAAAGCGCCCGGAAACACCTCATCATCCCCCAATCGGCTCGATTCCACGAACCCATTACTTCCGGGGTTGGGGGCTGACATCGTGAAGGGCGCTCAGAGGCAGTCTGACCCCCGCCAGGTGATCGTCCAGGGTGCGGGTCACCAGGGGGCTGCGCAGGCGCTCGCCGGCGGCGTGGATCTCGTCGGGCGTGAGCCACAGGGCCTGCAGTATGCCGGCGTCCAGCGCTCGTTCGGGGTGGTGTTCCAGGGGATTGGCGGCGAAGGCGAAGCGCAGGAAGGTGAGATCGTCCCCGGGGCTGACCAGGCGGTAGACGCCGAGCAGCGCCTCTGGCCGGACACTCCAGCCGGTTTCCTCGAGGGTCTCGCGCACCGCCGCCTCGGCCAGGCTCTCGCCCGGTTCCAGGTGGCCGGCGGGCTGGTTCAGCACCACCGCGCCGTCCACCTGCTCTTCCACCAGCAGGTAGCGGCCGTCGCGCTCGACCACGGTGGCCACCGTCACCCGGGGCGCCCAGCGGCTCACCGGGGCGCGTCCCGGTCCGCGGCCACGAACACGGCCTCGCTGGGACGGTTCGGGTCGCCGTCGGCGGCCTGGCCGTCGAAGAAGTCCGGCTTGATCATCTCGATGAAGCGCTTGGCCTGCGGGGAGAGGAACTTGCCGCCCCGCACCATGATGCCGTAGGTGCGCTGGGGAAAGACGTCGGGCAGGGGGCGCACCGCGAAGTTCTCCCGCCCGGAGAGGCAGATCTCGCTGGCGATGGCGATGCCGAAGCCCAGTTCCACATAGCGTTTGATGATCTCCCAGCCGCCCACCTCCAGGCGCACCCGGTAGGGAATGCTGTGCTGCTGGAACACCAGGTTCACCAGCCGCCAGGTAGTGAGCTGGCGGGGCGGCAGAATGAGCTCGCCGGCGGCCAGATCCTGCAGGGTGATCTGCTGCTTGGCGGCCAGGGGATGGTCGTTGGGGCAGATCAGCTTGAGGCTGAAGCAGTAGGCGGACCGGTACACCATGTCGTCGGGCAGATCGAGCATGGATCCCACCCCGAAGTCCACCTCGTCGGAGCGGATCGCCTGGCTCATGTCCCGCCCCAGCGCGTTGTGCAGCTTCACGTGCACTCCCGGGTAGCGGTCCATGAACTCCCGCAGCAGCCCGGGCAGGATGTAGAGCGTGGTGGATTCCCCGGCGGCGATGTCCAGCCGCCCGGAATGCAGGCTCTGGCTGCGGGCGGCGAAACGCTCGGGCAGGGCATCGACGCCTTCCACCAGCGGCAGGGCGAGCTCGTAGAGGGTCTCTCCGTCGGGGGTGAGCCGGATGCGGGGCCCGCGGCGCTCGAACAGGATGATGCCCAATTCCCGCTCCAGGGCCTGGATCTGCAGCGACACCGAAGGCTGGCTGAGGAACAGCCGCTCGGCGGCCTTGGAGATACTGGCGCACTGGGCCGCGAAGCAGAATGCCCGGAGTTGCTTGATGCGATTGTGCTTGTAGTAAACTCGGTCGCCCGCGCGGGTCATCGGCCGGGACCCCTGATTATTGGGTAATCCAATATTGGATATTTGGTAAATTGGGTTGTCAAATGGTGCGGCGCGCCATTAGACTCTGGGGCCGCTGTAGGCAGGCCGCGGGCGCCCCGTGTTCGAGCACCTGGGTGCTGTCTTCAAGCCTGCCCGGCCGCGCTGACCGGCGAGTGAACCTATGACCCTGGACGGAGAGAGTAGATGACCAACGACCAAGCAGCCAGCGAGCAGCTCAAGCGTGAATGGGCGGAGAATCCCCGGTGGACGGACGTGGTTCGCGGCTACACCGCCGAGGATGTGGTCAGGCTGCGTGGCACGGTACCGGTTGAGTATACCCTGGCCCGCCAGGGCGCCGAGAAGCTCTGGAAGTATCTCCGCGAGGAAGAATTCGTCAATGCCCTGGGCGCGCTGACCGGCAACCAGGCGGTGCAGCAGGTGAAGGCGGGCCTCAAGGCGATCTACCTGTCCGGCTGGCAGGTGGCGGCGGACGCCAACCTCGGGTCCACCATGTACCCTGACCAGTCCCTGTACCCGGCCAACTCGGTGCCGTCGGTGGTGGAACGGATCAACAACGCCCTGATGCGGGCCGACGAGATCCATCACGCCGAGGGTGACGGCAGCGTCGACTGGATGCAGCCCATCGTGGCCGATGCCGAGGCCGGTTTCGGCGGTGTGCTGAACGCCTTCGAACTGATGAAGGGCATGATCAAGGCCGGTGCCTCCGGCGTGCACTTCGAGGACCAGCTCGCCTCGGTTAAGAAGTGCGGCCACATGGGCGGCAAGGTGCTGGTGCCCACCCAGGAGGCGGTGCAGAAGCTGGTGGCGGCGCGCCTGGCCGCCGACGTGATGGGCGTGCCCACCCTGGTGGTGGCCCGCACTGACGCCCTGGCGGCGGACCTGCTTACCTCGGACATCGATCCCCGGGATCAGGAGTTCATCACCGGCGAGCGCACTGCCGAAGGCTTCTACCGCACCAAGCCGGGGCCGGCCCAGGCCATCGCCCGGGGCCTTGCCTACGCGCCCTTCGCCGATCTGGTGTGGTGCGAGACCGGCAAGCCGGACCTGGAATTCGCCAGGCAGTTCGCCGAGGCGGTGCTGGCGGAGAACCCCAACAAGCTGCTGGCCTACAATTGCTCGCCCTCGTTCAACTGGCGCAAGAACCTGGACGACGAAACCATCGCCAGGTTCCAGAAGGAGCTGGCGGCCATGGGCTACCGGTTCCAGTTCATCACCCTGGCCGGTTTCCACAGCCTGAACTACTCCATGTTCTCCCTGGCCAAGGGGTACAAGGAGACCCAGATGAAGGCCTACGTGGAACTCCAGGAGGCGGAGTTCGCCGCCGAGAAGGACGGCTACACCGCCACCCGCCACCAGCGGGAGGTGGGCGCCGGCTACTTTGATCACGTCACCAACGTGATCCAGGGTGGCCAGTCCTCGGTGACGGCCTTGACCGGCTCCACCGAGGAGGAGCAGTTCAACAAGTAATTCCGTCCGGCAACGGGCATGTAACCGGGGCCCGGGCCGCCGCATAGGCCCGGGCCCCGTCGCGTTCCGGGGTGGGGCCCGCCGCGGTCGCAGGCCGCGTGAGCCCGCGACAGGCATGCGCCGGCCCGGGCGGCGCGAAATCCGGGCAGGAGGCCCGGTATGTCGCGGCCGGGTTATTATCCTCCCCGGTCGGTTTCCAGGTCCCGGACGCGTGGCCGGCTCACGGAAGGGCTTAAGAGAGCCCGAAAAACTCCCCCAGCCCCACAGGCCGCGGGCCCTCGGCTCTCGCCACCAGCAGGCTGCCGTCCTCGGTCATGGCCTCCGGGGTGCCCTGCAGGGGCCCTCCGGGCAGGGCCAGGTGGACCGGCTCGCCCAGGCCCTGCAGGCGCCGGGTGAAGGCCCGGTGCACCGGGCTGAAGCCCCCCTCGGCCCACAGGTTGATCCAGTCCAGGAAGTGGCGGCAGAAGCTCTCCAGCAGCTCGCCAGGGCCGGCCGGTGAATGCCCCTGCTCGGCCAGGCTGGAGGCGTGCTCAGCCTCGGGCGTGGCCGCGACGTTGGCGTTCAGCCCGAGCACCAGCCAGGGCTCCTGGCCGTCGCTCTGGCCCGCTTCCAGGCGGAAGCCGGCCATCTTTCCTGATCCCAGCCACAGGTCATTGGGCCAGCGGTAGCCGAGCACCGTCATCGGCTCGGAGAGTTCGGCCACGGCCGCTCCCAGGGCCACGCAGGCGAGCGGCCCCAGTTCCCCGGCCCGCGCCAGTGGGAACTCCGGCCGCAGTACCAGGGCTGCATGCAGACCGCCGGCGACGGTGCACCACGGGGCGCCGCTCTGGCCGGTGGGCTGCTCCGCGTGGGCCAGCCATACCAGAGTGCCCTCGGGGGCGCCCTCCAGCGCCCGGCGCCGGGCCTCGGCGAAGGCGTCGTCCGCTGCGGCCAGCAGCATGGGTTCGTAGACAGGGGGCAGGCGCACCGGCAGTTGCATGGTCATCAGTGCACCGCCTGGCCGCCGTCACCCTGCAGCAGGTCCAGGTGGCGGCGTAGATTGCGGGCAGCCGGACCCAGTACCGCGGCGCGCTCGACCATGCCCCGGTAGGCATGCTCCAGCAGGTCCACGCCCTCCGGCGTGCGCCCGGTGCGGCGCAGCAGCAGCGCCAGGGCGCAGAGGGCGTCGGCGTACAGGCTGTGGTCGGTTCCGGTGACCCGGGCGAGGCGCGGCAGGGTCTCCCGCAGGAGGGGCTCCGCCTGCGTTGTCTCGCCCCGGTCGGCGCGGGTCCGGGCTAGCTCCACGGCGGTCATCAGGGTATGGGGGTGGTCCTCCCCGTACAGGCCCCTCCAGGTCTCCAGGTTGGCTTGGTAGAGCGCCTCCGCCTCGTCGAGCCGGCCCGATTCCCGCAGCAGGTCGGCCAGGTTGTTGCGGGTGGTCGCCGTGGCGGGGTGCGAGTCGCCGGCGATGCGCTCCCAGCTGGCCAGCGCCTGGCGGTAGAGGTGCTCGGCATCCTCGCGGCGGCCGGTGACCTCCAGCACGCCAGCCAGGTTGTGCTGGGACGAGGCGGTGTCGGAGTGGTCCGGGCCGTGCAGCCGGCGGCGGATGTCGAGGGCACGGCGATAACAGGTCTCCGCCTCGCGCATGGACTCCGCCGCCTCCAGGGCCGCGCCCAGGTTGTGCAGGCAGGCGGCCGCGGCGGCGCTGTCGACACCGAAGGCGGTTTCCGCCACGGCCAGGGCGCGGCGGTACCAGGCGACGGCCTGGGGGTAGTCACCGCCGGCGTAGCGGCTGGCGGCCAGGTTGTCGTAGGCGGATGCGGTGGCCGGGTGCGCTTCCCCAAGCTGGCGGGCCGCCAGTTCCGCGGCCTGCCGGTGCAGGGCTTCGGCGGCCTCCAGGCGGCCGGCCGCGCGCCGCGCCGCCGCCAGGTTGGCCAGATAGGGCAGCAGCCGTGCATCGGCGGTGCCGAAGGCCGCTTCGGCCCGGTTCAGGGCATCCCGATAGCAGGCCTCGGCCGCGTCCAGGTCGGGGCGTGCCTCCAGCAGCGCCGCCAGGTGGTGCAGGGTGGCCAGGGTGTGCGGGTGGCCTGCACCCAGCCGGCGCTCCCGGATCTCCAGCGCCTGGCGCAGCAGGATCTCCGCCTCGCTGTCGAGGCCCCGCTCCCGCAGCCAGGCGCCCAGCCGATGGGCCGCCTGGGCGGTGGCCACAGAGTCAGTGCCCAACTGGCGGCGGGCGAGGGCCAGGCTGCGCCGCAGCAGCGCCTCGACGCCCTCGGCACCCACCAGTGCGGAGCGCAGGCGGGCCAGCCCCTGGAGCAGTGCCACCTGCCGCGCTGCCGCAAGCCCTGGGACGGGGTCAGGGTCCGGCGGGCGGTCCGACCCCAGGGCCTCGGCAAGGCGCGGGTCCCGTGCCATGCAGCCCAGCAGCACCCGGGATTCCCCGTCGGCGGCGGCCAGCAGCTGCGGGTCCGCGATAACCGCGGCCGCCTGCGGGACTGCGCCGCGCTGCCAGGCGAGCCAGGCTGCGGCGATGGGCTCGCCGGGCTGTTCCGCAACCGGGGCTTCGGGCGCCCGGCGGCTCGCCAGGGCAGCGGCCAGCACCGGGTCCGCCGGCAGCCAGCGGCCGGCACGGCGGCGCACCAGTCCCGCGATCTCAGGCGGCGGGTGAGGGGTCTCCACCCGGGGCAGGCCGAGCGCTGCAGCGGCGAGCCGAGCCAGCCACTGGCGGGCCTCGGGGGCGCGTCCCGCGACCTGTTCCAGCCAGTCGCGAGCCGCCTCAGGCGCCCGCGCGGCGGGCGCCGCGCCGCGGGCCACCGCCCGGGCGATGCCAGGGATGCGCGCGCCGTCGGGCCAGGCGGATGCCGCCTCCGGCGCGACTCCCGCCATGCGGGCTGCTTCCTCGGTGCTGAGCTCGGGCAGCGCGGCCACGTCCCAGCCGGCGGCAGCCAGCCCGGCCGCGGCCGGCCCTGGCTCCAGCGTCACCAGCAGGCGTCCCCCGGGCGGCACGTAGCCGGGCAGCCAGGCCAGTTCGCCGGAGAGGTCCTGCTCCAGGCAGTCGATATCGTCCAGCACCACGACGACCCCTCGGGCGGCGGCCCGGGCCAGCCACAGCGGCAGGACCTCGATCTGGTCCGCCAGGGTTTCCGGGGCTGGCTCCGGGAAGGCGAACTTGCGGCCGAGTCGGCGCAGCAGCCGGTGCAGGAACACCTCCGGCTCGGCGGCTAATGGATCCTCTGCGGCGGAGGCGGCCACCAGGGGAACTCCCCGAAGGACCGGATCCAGGGCCAGGCGGCGTGCGAGCCAGGTGCGGCCACTGCCGGGACGGCCGCTGAGGGCCAGCCGGGCCCCCGGGCGGGCCAGCCTGGCCGCCAGCTCGCGGCGTAATGCCTCCCGCGCCAGCGCGGCGCCCCCCGCGCAGGGCAGGACCTGCGCGGCACGCACCTGCTCGCGGACCGTTACACTGGACGCTGCCATGGGCCCTCCGTTTTGCGCTTCGCCGCCGGCGGCGGTGATGGCGGGAACATACCCCTCGGGTGGCCTGGTGGGCCAGGGGGACGGGGCCTGACGTTACGCCGCGACGCAGGAGATGAGCTGATTGCGGGAACTGATGAATACTCGCGAGGTGGCGGACTACCTGCGCGTCAAGGAGCGCAAGGTCTACGAGCTGGTCAGCAGCGGCCGCATCCCCTGCACCCGGGTTACGGGCAAGTGGCTGTTCCCCAAGTCCCTGATCGATCTCTGGGTGCTGGAGACCGCGCGGGTGCCAGGCCACACGCCGGTGACGCCGCCGCCGGTGCTGGCGGGCAGCCATGACCCCCTGCTGGAATGGGCCCTGGTGGAGGCGGCCAGCGGGCTGGCAGCCCTCTGGGAGGGCAGCCTGCAGGGGGTCCGGCGCCTGGCGGCGGGGGACGCCCGGGCCTGCGCCCTGCACATACTGGATGTGGCCAGCGGCGTCTACAACGCGCCGATCCTGGAGCGCATGCTGCCGGGCCTGCCGGTGGTGGCCGTGGAGTGGTGCCGGCGCGAACAGGGCCTGATCGTCGCCCCGGGCAATCCCCTGGGACTCAATAGCCTTGCCGATGCCGCCCGGCAACAGGCGCGTTTCGCGCTACGCCAGCCGGAGTCCGGCGGCCGGATGCTGCTGGACCACCTGCTGGGTCAGGCGGAGCTGGACCTGGGAGCCCTGAATGTCCTGGAGCACCCGGCCCGCACGGAAACCGACGTGGCGAGCGCCCTGCTGAATGGCGATGCCGACGTGGGGCTGGGTATCCGCGCGGTGGCGCAGCGCTTCCGGCTCGATTTCGTGCCGCTGCACCAGGAGCGCTTTGCCCTGGCCATGGCCCGGCGGGACTACTTCGAGCCGGCCCTGCAGGCGCTGCTGGCCTTCGCCGCCGGTCGGCGCTTTCGCGACCATGCCGAGGAACTCGGGGGCTACGACGTATCGGAGCTGGGGCGGGTCGTCTACAACGCCTGAGCCGACCGCCCCGGGGTCAGGTCAGCAACTCACCCGCGAGGAAGGCGCGGGCCTGCGGGGTACGGGCGCCGGCGAAGAAGTCCGCGGCGGCCGCCTGCTCCAGCAACCGGCCCTGGTGCAGGAACAGCACTTCGTCGGCCAGCCGGCGGGCCTGGCCCAGGTCATGGGTGGTCATGATCACCTTGCCGCCCCGCTCCCGGAGCCGAGCCACGAGCTGCTCCACCCGGTGGGTGGCCTCGGGGTCGAGATTGGCGCTGGGCTCGTCGAGCAGCACGATGTCGCTGCCCATGGCGAGCACCCGGGCGATGCCCAGGCGCTGGCGCTCGCCGCCGGACAGGCGCCGGGCGGGGCGCCTGGCCATGGACTCCAGGCCGGTCTCAATCAGCGCCGCCATGGCCCGTGGCCGGCGCTCCCGCCAGGGTACACCCCGTGCCGCCAGGGCGAAGCTGACGTTGGCCAGCACGCTGCGGCGCATCAGCAGCGGATGCTGGAACACCATGGCGATGCGTCCTCCCGCCTGGGACGGCGACAGCGCCCCCCAGCGCACCCGGCCCGCCGTGGGGCGCAGCAGGCCGTGACACAGGCGCAGCAGCAGCGTCTTGCCGGCGCCGTTGGGCCCCAGCACCACGCTGATGCCCCGGGCCGCGAGATCGGCGCTGATGTTCTGCAGCAGGTCGTGGTCGCCGGCGCGCAAGCCCAGGTTCTGCAGGCGCAGCCGGGGCGGTGCCCGCGTGTCGGCGCCGGCGCCTGGGCGTAGATCCCGGGATTTAGCCGTGGTGGCGCTCTGCTGCATTGCGCAGTCCCATGACAGCCATGTTCACCGAAAGCGCGATGATCACCAGGATCACGCCTAGGGCCAGCGCCGTGGAGAGTTCTCCCTTGCTGGTTTCCAGGGCGATGGTCGTGGTCATGACCCGCGTGAGGTGGTTGATGTTGCCGCCGACGATGATCACCGCCCCCACCTCCGCGATGGCCCGCCCGAAACCGGCCAGCACCGCCGTGGTGAGGCTGAAGCGGGCGTCCCAGGCGAGCGCGGTGACGCGGCGCAGGGGGCCGGCCCCCAGGGAGCGCAGTGGCTCGTCGTACTCCTCGTTCAGGTCTTCCACCGCCTGGCGGGTGAGTGCTGCCACGATGGGCGTGACCAGCACCGTCTGGGCGATGACCATGGCGCTCGGCGTGAACAGCAGGCCCATTTCGCCGAGCGGTCCGGAGCGGGACAGCAGCAGGTAGATCACCAAGCCCACGACTACCGGTGGCAGGCCCATGAGCGCGTTCAGCAGGGCCAGCACCAGCCCCCTGAGCGGAAACCGGGCCAGCGCCACCGCGGCGCCCAGGGGGATGCCGATCAGGCTCGCAATGCCGACCGCCCCCAGGCTGACCTGCAGCGACAGGGCGACGATCTCCACGAGGTCCGCGTCCGCCGCCAGCAGCAGATCCAGCGCCTCGGCCAGGGCCTGTCCGAATTCGTTCATTCGCCGGTGGGTACGCCTGCGTTTATTCCTGTAAGAATGTACTGAGGTCGTATCAGGGTCAATAAATGTAATAAACGCATATAGAAGCATAAAAAAAACAGGCTAACGTGCATCCGGGCCAGAGACAGGCGTGGCCGCCACCCGCGGGCGCCGGCCACGCTACACTGCGGGCAGTGGCGTGCCGGATCGGAGAACAGCTGATGGACGAAGAAGCCCTCAACATGAGCGTGCGGAAGTTCCTGAAACAGGTGGGGGTCACCTCCCAGCGGGAAGTCGAGACGGCGGTGCGGCAGGCCCTGGAGGCTGGCCGGCTGGCGGGCGGCGAGTCGCTGCCGGTGAAAGTGACGCTGGAGGTGCCCGGCCTGGAGCTCCGCCACGAGGTCGAGGGGGTGCTGCGCCTGGAGTGACGGGGCGCAGGGGGCCGTGCTGACCGCGATCCTGGGCGGGGTGACCGGGTAGAGTTTGCAACCACCCCCCGTAGGGCAGGTTGCGAAGAAACGTGCCATCGGACGCTGGGACGGGCGCGTCGGCCTGGCTCTGTCAGGGGCTTGGTGGGGGCGTGCCTACCTGGGGCCCGCGGAGGCTGGGGATGAGTGCGCTGGCGTTTGCGACGCTGGCCCCCACGTTTCTTCGCAACGTGGGGCTACGGCGTCGTCCTTCAGGTGAAGGCCTGGAGGCGGTTTTCGGCGCCCCATCGCCCCGAGGGCTGTTCCTTTACACACAAGTCGGCTGGCGTCACGGCGAGGCGCGTAGGTCGGTTGCTCCTGGCAACCGACAAGCGGCCGGGCCTTGGCCACCGTGGTCGCAGATGTCGGCTGCCATGAGCAGCCGACCGACCAGCCGCGCACCCCCCGGACAAAGCGCTGGCGGCCGGTTTCTCCAGCGAGGTAGTGGGACAAGCTCAGCCCCGAGGACGGGCCTCCCACAGTGCCGCAGCCCGCGTGGGAGCGGCGCCCTCGCCGCGATTGTTCGTCCAGGTGGGCCAGCTACAAACCGGGAAAGTGTTCTGTAAACAACCTCTCAGAGGGTGGCCCACTCGTTGCCCCGGAAGGGCTCCACCAGCACTGGTTCGCCCTCCCCGACGGGGCCCCGGTCCGGGTCCAGCACCACGAAGCAGTCCCCTTCGCTCAGGGAACGCAGCACGCCGGCACCCTGGGCGCCGGCGGAGCGGACCCGCCAGGCGCCGTCGCCGCCGGGTTCCAGAATGCCCCGGGGGAACTCGGCGCGGCCGGCCTTCTTGCGGAAGGCGCTGGCCGCCACGGCCGGGAATCGCAGCCGCGGGCAGGTAGCCGCACCTTCCAGGTGACGCAGGGCCGGCTGCACCAGCTGGCAGAAGGTGACCACCACCGACACCGGGTTGCCGGGCAGCCCGAAGAACGCGGCCCGGCCCAGTCGTCCGAAGGCCAGGGGGCGGCCGGGCTTGATGTTCACCGACCAGAAGGCCATCCGGCCCCGGCGCTGCAGAGCCTCGCGCACGTGGTCTGCATCCCCCACCGAGACGCCGCCGGACGTGATCACCACGTCGGCGTCCGCGGCGGCCTGGTCCAGGGCGGCCTCCAGCGCATCCATCCGATCCGGTATGACGCCCAGATCCAGCAGGTCGGCGCCGAACCGGGTCAGCAGGCCATGCAGGCTGTAGCGGTTGCTGTCGTAGATCTCCCCCGGCCCCAGCGGCTGGCCCAGGGAGCGCAGTTCATCGCCGGTGGAGAAGAACGCCACTCGCAGGCGCCGGCGCACCGCCACCTCGGCGAATCCCAGGGAAGCCAGCACTCCAAGATCCGCCGCCGTGACCCGGTGCCCCGGGCCCATCAGCTGGCTGCCCCTGGAGATATCCTCGCCGCGCAGGCGCACATGCTCGCCGCGCCGGAGCTCGCGCTCCACCCGCACCGATTCGCCGTCCCGGGTTACGTGCTCCTGCATGGCCACTGTGTCCGCCCCCTCGGGGACCACGGCACCGGTCATGATGCGCACGCACTGGCCAGGGCCGAGGGTGCCCAGGTAGGGGTGCCCGGCGTAGGCGTCCCCCACCACCCGCAGGCGGCCGCCCTCGCGCAGGTCGGCGGCTCTCAGGGCATAGCCGTCCATGGCGGAGTTGTCCGCCGAGGGCACGTCCAGGGGTGAGACCAGCGAGCCGGCCAGCACCCGGCCCAGCGCCTGGCGAACGGGGACATGCTGGCGGCCCGCTATTGGCTGCAGTTCGTCGCGCATGCGCGACAGGGCCTGGTCGATCTCGAGGGCGGGGGCGTCATGGCCGCAGCCTTCCTGCAGGGTGTTGTTCATTTATCCTCCCCCGTGCCCGCCGAGATGCTGCAGCACCGCCTCGGCGTCCTGTGGCCGGTTGACGTTCAGGAACGCCGATGGCTGGTCGGAGAAGTCCACCACCGCCGTGGAGTGTCCGGCCAGCCACTGGTTGACCCGCCGCCCGCCGCCGGCCAGGAAGGTTTCCAGATCCTCGGCCAGATCCCGGCGCAGCAGGGCATAGACCGGTTGCAGGCGTTCGCCATCATGTGCCACCGCCACCTCGGCGGCCTCGCTGTCCGCCGCCGCGGCCAGGCGCGCGACCAGATCCTCCGGCACCAGCGGCCCATCGCAGGGTGCGGTGACTACCCAGGGCGTGGTGGCCGCGGCCAGGGTGGCGGCCACCCCTGCCAGGGGACCGGGATAGTCCGCCAGCCGGTCGCTTACCACCGGCACGCCGAAGCGGCGGTAGTCGTCCAGGCTCCGGTTGGCATTGATCAGCAGGGCCGCCGTCTGGGGCCGCAGGGCCTCCAGCACATACTCAACCATCGGGCGTCCGGCCAGCGGCACCAGGCCCTTGTCCAGGCCGTCCATGCGGGTGCCCCGGCCGCCGGCCAGCACGGCACCGGTCACGTTCTGGCGGCTGGGGAGGGGGACGTCGTTCATTGGCCTGCCGCCTGTGCCGGCTTGGCGGATGCGGCCTGGCAAAGGCAGTCGGGGCGCGCCCCGACGCGCAGGTTGCGCAGCTCGCTGCGCAGGGCGTCGAAGGCCAGCAGGCGCCCGGTGAGAGGGGTACCCAGGTCCAGCAGGAGTTTCAGGGCCTCGGTCGCCTGGAGCAGGCCGATGATGCCCGGCAGCACCCCCAGCACGCCGGCCTCGGCGCAGGAAGGGGCCAGTTCCGCCGGCGGCGGCTCCGGGAAGATGCAGCGGTAGCAGGGTCCGTCCCGGGCCGGCCAGAAGGCGGCCACCTGGCCCTCGAAGCGGTAAACGGCGCCGTGCACCAGCGGCAGGCCGCGGCGCACGCAGGCGTCGTTCAGCAGGTAGCGGGTGGGGAAGTTGTCCGAGCCGTCCAGCACCAGGTCGTAACCGGCCAGCAGATCGTCCACGTTATCGGCACCCAGGTGCACCGGGTGCCCGCGGAACACCAGCTGCGGGTTCAGCGCCTGGAGGCTGGCCTGGCCGGAGGCCACCTTGCCCATACCTACCCGGCTGTCCGGGTGCAGCACCTGGCGGTGGAGGTTGCTGCGCTCCACCACGTCGTCGTCCACCAGGCCCAGGGTGCCCACCCCCGCGGCCGCGAGGTAGAGCGCGGCGGGAGAGCCCAGCCCGCCGGCCCCCACCAGCAGCACCCGGCTGGCCGCCAGGCGGCGCTGGCCGGCCTCGCCGATCTCGGGGATGGCCATCTGCCGGGCGTAGCGCTGGCGGAAATCCTGGTCCACCGCCTCGGGCGTGACGAACGGCAGGCCCTCGGCCTTCCAGCGCTGGAAGCCGCCCTCCACATTGCGCACGTCGCGATAGCCCAGGCTGCGCAGGCTCTCGGCGGCGAACAGGGACCGGGCGCCGGTGGCGCACAGCATCAGCAGGGGACGGTTCGTGTCCGGCACCTCGTGGCCGATGCGCAGCTCCAGGAACCCCCGGCCCAGGGGCAGGGCGTCCCGGGGCAGACCCTGGGCGGTTTCCTCCGGATCGCGCACGTCCACCAGCACGGCGCCCGAGCGCTGCGCTGCCAGGGCCTGCCCCGGGGTTATCGAGGGGATGGCGGTCCGCAGAGCCTCCAGCCGTTCTTGCGCCCCCATCCTCAGCCCCCCGCCACGGAGGGCATGATGCGCAGGGTCTGGTGCGGCTGCAGCCGGGTGTCCAGGCCCTGCAGCAGCCGCACGTCGGCGTCATCGACGAACAGGTTCACGTAGGGCCGCAGCTCACCGCTGCGGGTGAGAACCCGCTGCACCAGCAGTTCGTGGTCCCGGGCCAGGGCGGCCAGGGCGTCGCGCACCGACTCCGCCTGCACCGGCACCTCATCGGCCCCCTGGGCCAGGGGACGCAGCGGCGTGGGAATGCGCACGGTCACCGTGCTCATGGTTCTCCTCCTGACCAGCCGCCGCCCCGGGGCGCGGCTGTCGCTCGCTTTGACCTCATTGTAATGCGGTGCCGGCCGCCACGGCAGCCGGCCTGCCGCCGGCTTATACCGGAGCCCGGTGGAACACTTGCAGCACCGGTTGCTCGGCCCGCATGCAGGCCAGCACCACCCGGTCGAGCCCGCCGCCGCTCGCCAGGGCCAGTTCCGCCACCTGCGCCGCCAGCGCCTGGCGCTGCGGGTCGTCTACCTGGTTGACCAGGCCCACCAGGCGCGCGTTGTCGAGCTGCCGGCCCGCACCCTCCGGCGAGGCCAGCAGGGCGGCCAGGTGCCGGCACTCCAGGGGCTCTCCGGGGACGGCGCCGGTGACGGCCGCCAGGCGCTCGGGACGATGGGCCACGCGATCATCCAGCGGCCGGCCCAGGGCGGCTGCCGAGACCACGAAGATGACGGTATCGGTGCCGGGCGGCAGGTTGGGTTCGCCGTCGCCGGGGGCCTTGATGCTGCGGGTGCGGGCGCCGTCCGCCTTCACCAGGGTGACATCGAAGTCGCCATCGGTGTGGAGCCGGGCCACCCGTTCCGGGTCCAGGGGCGAGAGCCGGCCCTTCTTGGCCGGTGGCCCGGCGAAGGCGAGGCGCCCGGTGCGGGAGGCGGCCGCGCGCACGGCCGCTTCCACCGCGTCCTGGGGCCCGGTGACGACGGTGGCGTCCAGGTCGTCCGGGAAGGGCATCGTGTGGCAGGTGGCCGTCAGGGCGACCCGGCCGGGATGGGCCCGGAACAGCCGGCCCAGGGTGGTCTTCTTGCCCCCGGCACCGACGGCGCACACCAGGCCCCGCCGGGCCAGCAGCGCGTCCAGCAGCGACTCGGTCATGGCCCCTGCCTCCCGGCCGCCTGGGCGTGCAGGCAGAGGATGCCCGGCAGGTAGCCGGCCAGCAGCCGCCAGCTGCCGCCGGCGTCGGCGCTCTGGAACAGGTGGCCGCTGGAGGTTCCCAGATACAGTCCGGTGGGGTCCAGGCCGTCCGAGGCCAGGCCGTCCCGCAGGATGGTGACGAACACGTTCTCCTGGGGGAGGCCGTCGGTCTGGGCCTGCCAGTGGCGCCCGCCGTCATCGCTGCGATAGACCCGCAGCCGGCCGTCCACCGTCGCCCGGAACTGGCTGCTCTCTTCGGGCACCACCCACAGCCGGTCCGGCTCGCCGGGATCCAGGGCCAGGGCGTAACCGAAGTCACTGGGCAGCCCGTCGGTGATCTCGTGCCAGCTCTCGCCGCCGTCGTCGCTGCGGTAGCTGCCGTGGTGGCTCTGCTGATAGAGGCGTTCCGGGTCCGCGGGGTGCAGCGCGATACGGTGCACGCAGTGGCCGGCGGCGGCCTCCGGGTCCGCCAGGTAAGGCGCCCGGATGCCCTGGTTCACGGGCCGGAAACTGGCGCCACCGTCGCTGGAGCGGTAGACGCCGCCGGCGGACAGGGCGAGCCACAGCTGCGTGGGGTCGTCCCGCTGCACCTGGATCGAGTGCACCGCCATGCCGCCCTTGGCCGGGTGCCAGCAGTCCCGGGTGGGATGGCGATTGAATCCCTCCAGGGGCTCCCAGCTCTCGCCGGCGTCCCGGCTGACGAACAGCCCGGGCGGCTCGATGGCCGCGTACAGGGTGTCCGGCTCCGCATCGGCGCCCGGCGCGAGGCACCAGATCATGCGCAGGCTCGCCGGGTCGTCGTCGCTGTCGCCGTGACGGGGCACGTCCCGCAGCGGGTGCCAGGTATGGCCGTGATCCCGGCTGCGGTAGACGTGGATACCCCAGACCGGATGATGCGCCGCCGCGAAGCAGGTTCCCGATCGCCGGGGGTCCGCGAAAGCGCTCTGGATCTCGTAGCCCGCCATGTGGGGCCCTTCCAGCCGCCAGCGGCGCCGGTCGGCGTCGGTCCGGGCAACGAACAACCCCTTGCGCGTGCCTACCAGCAGCGTGACATCCGGCGCCGGGGCGTCGACCATGTGTCCTCCGTCACCTATTGGCTTGTGGTTAAAAAAGTCCTATACCTATTACTTATACGGGCTGCAACAACGGCCAATCGGTTCCCACTTTCCCCATGATCCATACTTCATGAGATTTCTGCGAACCATCCGGCTCGATGACAGCGACACCCGGGTTTTTCCTGCCGCCGCCGAAGCGGGCGAGTGGGCGGTGCCCGGATCCTTCGCGTTCACCTTCTCGGACCTGGATCCGGGAGCGCTCAAGGGACGTGACCGGGAGGCCTTCACGCGGGGCTTCCTCGGCCTCGGCAGCTTCGGCTGGTCCACTGTGGCGGTGATCAGCGAGATTTCCGAGGCCGAGCTGCGCCAGGTCCTGGAACGCCTGGCCTGGCACTTCGTCGAACGCTACGGGGCGCCGGGGTTGGAGGCGGCACTGGAGGAGGCGCGCCGGGAGGTTAACTTCGTCCAGGAGCTCTGCGGCGAGCCGGTGAACACCCTGCTGACCCTGGAGCGCCGGCTGGGCCCGGAAGGCATCAGCGAGGACTTCCGCGTGCACCGGCCGCGGGCCCAGTGGGAGGGCGCCCGGGCGATTCAACTCGTGCCCGAGCAGTCGGGTGTTTCCGAATCCGGCCGAGCCGGCGAGGTGGAATCGTGAACGATCCAGGCCCGGCGGGTATCCCCCGCGCCGACTACCCGGTAGCAGTGCGACTGCGCCGGGAGATGCTCAACCACCGCGGCTGGCCCTATTCGCGATGGTCCCTGGTGGAGGTGCGCCCCCAGTCCCAGGCAGAGGTGGACGAGCAGGTGCGCTGTACCGTAGTGACGGAGGAGGGCGAGGCGCGGGACCTGCTCTGGACCGGCCTGCGGGTGCGGCTCAACCGCTCCCAGGCGGAGACTTACTGGTTCAACCTGCAGAGCACGCGGCCATCGCTGTTCGTGGTGTGCCGGGAGGATCTGGACGGTAGCATGGTGCCGGTGATGGTCTCCGCGGACCAGGACGCGGCGAGCCGGGAGATGGAGGGCGACGCCGAGGTGTTCGCCACCGAGCTGCCCGGCGCGCTCCACGACTGGCTGGAGCGTTTCGTGGTGGCCCACTTCCGGCCCCGGGAGAAAGGCGGCGGACGCCGCCGCCGCAAGCCCCTGGACGCAGGGGAGCCAACGCGATGAGCCGCAGCGACGAAAGACACGCCGACCCGGGCGATACGGACGTGGACGAGGGTTTCCTGCAGCGCTGGAGCCGCCGCAAGCAGGGGGTCCCGGAAGCGGATCAGCCGCCCGCAGCCGAGCGCCCCGAGCCCGCGCCGGCCACGGAGTCAGACGCGCCCGTATTGGGCGATTCGGACATGCCGCCCCTGGAGAGCATCGAGCAGAGCCGGGATGTCAGCCCGTTCTTCTCCGAGGGCGTGAGCGAGCATCTCCGGCGCCAGGCCCTGCGGCGGCTGTTCTCCCTGCCCGGCTTCAACATCCGGGACGGACTGGATGACTATGACGAGGACTACCGCAGTTTCGCCGCCCTGGGCGACATCATCACCAGCGACATGAAGTTCGACCAGGAGCGCCTGGAGCGGCTCGCCGCCGAGCGCCGCGCAGCGGCGGACGCCGAGGCCGCGCCGGACCCGGCGGCGGATTCCGAAAGCGATCTGGCCCGCACCGCAGCGGCGCAGCCGCATGCCCGGGCCGCTGGAACTCACCCAATCGACGACGGCGATGCCGAGGAAGAAATATGAGTGAGCGGCTGGGCGCCGAACACCCGGCCTCCCCCCGGGAGGCCGGGCTGGCCGTGCTGGCCGAGCGCGACGTGCAGCCCCCGGGGCTGGTCAGCTACCTGTCCCGCGGGCGCTTGCTGGTGGTAGGGCCGCGGGACGCGGCAGTGGCCGCCGCCGAGCAGCTTGGCGACCGGCTGGAGTGCCAGGTGTTCCTGCAGGAGGATGCCGACCCGGAGGACTTCGGGCCGGCGGCGGTGCAGTTGCTGGGTCGCGGCCGCCTGCAGCGGCTGGAGGGCCATTTCGGGGCCTTCCGCCCGGTGGGGCCGGCGGGGCCCTTCCCCGGCTCCGGCGGGCGCGGCGAAACCGAGTTCGACCTGGTACTGGATCTGGGCGAGCCGCCGCTGATTGGCGCAGAGGTGCCGCCCATCGGCTATTTCCCCGCGGGCGGCGACGCCCAGGCCCAGGCGCGGGCCGAGGAACAACTGCCGGAGCTGGTCGGTGAGTTCGACAAGCCCCGGTTCTTCCACTACGAGCCCGACATCTGCGCCCACTCCAGCCGAGGCATTGCCGGCTGTGATCGCTGCCGCGATGCCTGTGCGGCCTGGGCGATCCGCAGCATCGGCGACAAGGTGGAGGTCGACCCCTACCTCTGCCAGGGCTGCGGTGGCTGTGCCAGCGCCTGTCCCAGCGGCGCCATGAGCTATGCCCTGCCAAGCGTCGGGGATCTGCTGGAACTCGCCCGCCGGGCCTTAAGGGCCTACCGGGACGCCGGCGGCGGTGCCCCCGTGGTCCTGGTGCTCGATGAGGAACGGGGCCGTGTGGCCCTGGGCGACGACCTCGCCAGCCTGCCGGAGCACGTGCTGCCCCTGGTGGTGGAGGACGTGGGCAGCGTCGGGCCGGACGCCTGGCTGGCCCTGCTGGCATTCGGGGCCGCCCAGGTTGTGGTGTTCTGTGCACCCGGGACTCCCTGCGCGTCCCGCGCCGAGTTCGATGCGCAACTGGCCTGGGTGGAGCCATTGCTGGCGGCGCTGGGTATCGACGAGTCCCGTATCCGGCATCTGGAGGTTGGCGCCGAGGCGCTGCCGGATGCCCTGGCGGAGGCTCCGGCCGGCCTCGGTCAGCCGGGGGCCTTTGCGCCCCTCGGGCGCAAGCGCGAGCTGATCCGTCTGGCGGTGGACCAGCTGGGTGCCCAGGCGCTTGCCAGGCCCGAGGAGGTCCCGCTGCCGCAGGGCTCGCCCTTCGGCACCCTGCGGGTTTCCGCCGAGGCCTGCACCCTTTGCATGGCCTGCGTCTCGGTGTGTCCCGTGGGGGCCTTGCGGGGCGGCGGCGACAGCCCGGAGCTGTGGTTCCACGAGGATGTCTGCGTGCAGTGCGGCATCTGCGCGAAGGCCTGCCCGGAGGACGCCATCACCCTGGAGTCACGCTGGCACTTTCCCTCTCAGAGCCAGCCGCGGCCGCGCCGCGTCGCAGAGGAAAAACTGTTCCGGTGCGTGCGCTGCAGCAAGCCGTTCGCCACCGAGAAGCTGATCGCCCGCATGCAGGAGCGGCTCCAGGGCCACTGGATGTTCGAGGACCCGGAGGCGCGCGAGCGGCTGCTCATGTGCGAGGACTGCCGGGTCCGTGACCTGCTGGCCCGAGAGGGCGGCCTGGAGAGCTACCAGTGAACGTCCTGGTCACTTACGGCAAACGTTTCCGGACTGCAGCATCGGTCTGCACTCGTGGCGAGTCCAGTTTGATTGACAGAGCCCCCGGGGGCTCCTATATGAACATCGTGCAGGAAGTCGGCGGCGGATCGGAGGGCGTGTGTTGGGCCCAACCCCTCGGGACACGTTCCCGGGTTGATGGGCGGCTGGACCGCCGCGGCACGCAGCCTGCCGGCCTCCTTCCCGCACTCGACCGCCCCACTGCCCCGATCTGCCGGCCGAGCCCTTTAGGCAAGTTGCGACATGCAGGCGCCCCACGGTGTGGATCCCAGGTTTCGGAGCTCAGATGAACTTGACTGCGGGAGATTCGCCGGTGGAAGGACGTGAGGGCTGTGCCCTGGAAGGGCTGCGCGGCCAGACCTACCGGTTGTTGGGTGCCCTAATGCGGCGCGCCCCTGACGCGGAATTGCTCCGGGCTCTGCGCGACGCTGGCGGCGACCCCGCCGAGGGTGAGGTGGGGCGTGCCTGGGGCAATCTGGCGGAGATCGCCCGGGACACCAATCCGGGGGCCGTCGACGACGAGTACCACGACCTGTTCATTGGGCTGGGGCGCGGGGAGCTGCTGCCCTACGCCTCCTATTACCTCAGCGGCTGCCTGATGGGACGGCCCCTGGCGGCACTGCGCGGTAACCTGGCGGAGCTCGGCTTCGAGCGCGAGTCCGGGGTAGCCGAGCCGGAGGATCATGCCGGCGCCCTGATGGATGTCATGGCGGTGCTGGCGGACCCGGGCCAGGGCGAGCCGTTGGAGGTGCAGCAACGCTTCTTCGCCGCCCACCTGGCCGACTGGGTGGGGGTTTTCTTTGACGATCTGCAACAGGCGAACAAGGCCCGCTTCTACTGCTCCGTCGGGGCGTTGGGGCGGGCCTTCTTCGACCTGGAGTGCGGTTATCTGGGAGTCGCGGCGCCGACCCAGCAGCGTCGCATTGGCCGGTCGCAGACCGGGGAGGTCAGGTAATGAAGAATCGTACGCAGACCCCGCCCCACCGGGGACGGCGGCAGTTCCTTCGGCAGGTGGTGGCCGGCGGCGGTGCTCTGGCCGCGGGCGCGGCGGTGGCAGGGACCCTGAAGGTCGGCGATCTAGCGGCAGAGGGTGAGGTACGGACGCCCGAGCCCCTCCAGTCCAGCGGCTACCGGGAGACCGACCACATACGCCGGTACTACGAGACCACGCAGATCTGAATGCTACGCATGGGGTGGCCGTCGACGGCAGCACCCCGAGCGAACCCAGGGGACTGACACATGAAGCTCATTCGCAGAAATAACATGGCCGGCGCCGGCGGTAACGGCACCGGCGCCCAGGCGGCCGGCCTGTTCGGCTCCAGTGTCGATCGCCGGACTTTCCTCAAGCGCTCCGGTATCGGTGCGGGCGCCGTGGCCATGGGCAGCGCGCTGCCACTGCCCATGATGCGCCGGGCCCATGCCGCGCAGCACATGGACTCCGCGCCGAAGCCTGGGGTGGAAACCCAGGTCCGGCGCAGCGTGTGCACCCACTGCTCGGTGGGTTGCGGCGTCATGGCGGAGGTGCAGAACGGCGTCTGGACGGGCCAGGAGCCGGACTTCGACTCGCCCTTCAACCTCGGCGCCCACTGCGCTAAGGGCGCCTCCGTGCGCGAGCACGGTATAGGCGAGCACCGGGTCAAGTACCCGATGAAGCTCGAGGGCGGCAAGTGGAAGCGCCTGTCCTGGGAGCAGGCCATCGACGAGATCGGTGACAAGTTCCTGGAGATCCGCGAGAAGCACGGCCCGGACGCCATCTTCTGGTGCGGCTCTTCCAAGTCCAACAACGAGCAGTCCTACCTGCAGCGCAAGTTCGCCGGGTTCTGGGGCAGCAACAACATCGACCATCAGGCCCGCATCTGCCACTCCACCACGGTCGCCGGCGTCGCCAATACCTGGGGCTACGGCGCCATGACCAACAGCTACAACGACATGCACAAATGCAAGTCGATGATCTTCGTCGGCAGCAATGCCGCGGAGGCGCACCCGGTGGCGATGCAGCACATCCTGCGGGGCAAGGAGAACGGCGCCAAGATGATCGTCGTGGACCCGCGCTTCACGCGCACCGCGGCCCACGCCGACATGCACGTGCGCATCCGCCCTGGGGCTGACGTGCCGTTCATCATGGGCCTGCTCTGGCACATCTTCCAGAACGGCTGGGAGGACAAGACCTACATCGACCAGCGCGTCTACGGCATGGAGAAGGCCAGGGAGGAGGCGGCGAAGTGGACGCCCGACCGGGTACGCGATGTGGCCGGTGTCGACGAGCCACTGATGAAGCAGGTGGCCAAGATGCTGGCCGACAACCGCCCCGGCACCATCGTCTGGTGCATGGGCGGCACACAGCACCACATCGGCAACAACAACACCCGCGCCTACTGCATCCTGCAACTGGCGCTCGGCAACATCGGCAAGTCCGGCGGCGGCGCCAACATCTTCCGCGGCCATGACAACGTCCAGGGCGCCACCGACGTGGGACCCAACTGTCACACCCTGCCGGGCTACTACGGCCTGTCGGAAGGGGCGTGGAAGCACTGGGCCCGGGTCTGGGATGTGGACTACGAGTGGCTGCGCAGCCGCTTCGACACCGAGCAGCAGTACGATGCCGGCGGCGGCAAGATGGCCTACACCATGAACATCCCGGGCATCCCGGTGTCCCGCTGGGTGGACGGCATCCTCGAGGATCCGGCCAACATGTCCCAGCGCTCCAACTTCAAGGCCGTCTTCTTCCAGGGCCACGCGGTGAACAGCCAGACCCGTGGCGTGGAGATGAAGAAGGCCGTCGAGCAGCTGGAGATGGTGGTCATCTCCGACCCCTATCCCACCCATCTGGCGGTGATGAGCGAGCGCACCGACGGGGTCTACCTGCTGCCTACCTGCACCCAGTTCGAGACCTACGGCTCGGTGACCGCCTCCAACCGCTCGCTGCAGTGGCGCGAGAAGGTGATCGACCCGCTGTTCGAGTCCAAGCCGGACCACACGATCCTCTACCTGCTGGCCAAGAAGTTCGGCTTCGCGGATCAGATGTTCAAGAACATCGAGATCAAGAACGGCGAGGAGCCCTCCATCGAGGACACCCTCCGGGAGATCAACCGCGGCACCTGGACGATCGGCTACACCGGCCAGAGCCCGGAGCGGCTGAAGAAGCAGGTGGCGGCCCGGGGCACCTTCGACACCACCACCCTGAAGGCGTTGGGCGGCCCCTGCGACGGCGAGTACTACGGGCTGCCGTGGCCCTGCTGGGGCAACCCGGAGTTGGGACACCCCGGCACGCCGATCCTCTACAACCCCAGCATGCGGGTATCGGAGGGGGGGCTAACCTTCCGCGCCCGGTTCGGTGTGGAGCGCAACGGCGAGAGCCTGCTGGCGAATGGCTCCTACAGCGTTGGTTCGGACATCAAGGACGGCTACCCGGAGTTCACCTACGGGATGCTGCGCCAGCTGGGCTGGGCCGGCGAGCTGAGCGACGACGAACTGCAGGTCATCGCCGGGGTGGCGGGTGTGGTCCCGTCCGAGGCGTCGGCCGCGGCGGCCGACGGCCGGCTTGATGGCGTCAACTGGAAGACCGACCTTTCGGGCGGTATCCAGCGGGTGGCCATCGCCCATGAGTGTGCGCCGTTCGGCAACGCCAAGGCGCGCTGCGAGGTGTGGCAGTTCCCGGACCCCATTCCGGTGCACCGGGAGCCCCTGTACACGCCACGCTACGACCTGGTCTCCGAGTACCCCACCTATGAGGACCGCAAGGCCTTCTGGCGGCTGCCGACCCGCTACGCGTCCATCCAGGACACCGACTACTCCAATGACTATCCGCTGATCTTCACCAGCGGACGGCTGGTGGAGTACGAGGGCGGCGGTGAGGAGACCCGCTCCAACAAGTGGCTGGCCGAGCTCCAGCAGGACATGTTCGTGGAGATCAACCCGGCGGATGCCAACGACCGGGGCATCGACAACGGACAGATGGTCTGGCTCGAAGGCCCGCCCCCCAACAACGGCCGCATCAAGGTGCAGGCCATGGTGACACCGCGGGTGGGCCGTGGCGTGGTCTGGACCCCGTTCCATTTCGGTGGCTGGTTCCAGGGTCAGGATCTCAAGGATCGCTACCCGGAGGGTACCGCGCCCATCGTGCGGGGGGAGGCCTGCAATACCGCCACCACCTATGGGTACGACTCGGTGACCCAGATGCAGGAGACCAAGTCCACCCTGTGCCAGATCACCCCGGCCTGACCCGCGCCGGATCCTGAGGAGAGAGCATCATGGCTCGAATGAAATTTCTCTGTGACGCCGAGCGATGCATCGAGTGCAACGCCTGCGTGACGGCCTGCAAGAACGAGAACGAGGTGCCCTGGGGAGTCAACCGGCGGCGGGTGGTGACCCTCAACGACGGCCTGCCCCAGGAGCGCTCCATCTCGGTGGCCTGCATGCACTGCACCGATGCCCCCTGTGCTGCGGTGTGCCCGGTGGACTGCTTCTACACCACCACCGACGGCATCGTGCTGCACAGCAAGGATCTCTGCATCGGTTGCGGCTACTGCTTCTATGCCTGCCCGTTCGGTGCGCCCCAGTTCCCCCAGCAGGAAGCTTTCGGGGTGCGCGGCAAGATGGACAAGTGCACCTTCTGCGCGGGCGGTCCCGAGGACGACAACACCGCGGCGGAGTACGAGAAGTACGGCGCCAACCGCATCGCCGAGGGCAAGCTCCCGGCCTGTGCCGAGATGTGCTCTACCAAGGCGCTGCTGGCCGGTGACGGTGAACTGGTGGCGGACATCTACCGTCGCCGGGTGATGCAGCGCGCCGGCAGGCCCCAGACCTGGGGATGGGAGAAGGCATATGGCTCCACAATCTGACGCCCGACGGGTGCCGATGCTCCGTGCCGGCACCCTGGCGGCTGGGCTGCTGCTGCTCGGCGGCCTGCTGTCCGGCTGCTACGAGGACGCCGACGTCACCGTCCAGGAGGCCGGAGTCTACAAGGGCAAGACCGATCCGTTGCTGGAGAAGATGCAGACGGCCAGCCTGCAGGGCCAGCTGGACGACCGATTCCGGTCTGTGCAGATGGATCGCTAGCGTAGGCACGGGAGGTCTACATCATGTGTACCGGTCGCGTGACTGCCGCCCTGGCAGCGCTGCCCCTGGCGGCGCTGCTGGTGGCCTGCAGTGACGGGCAGATATCCGAGCCCTGGGTTCCCGAGTACAAGGAGCCGCTCGTCTCCAAGGAGCGGGAGCGGGCGCAGGAGGTGGCGCAGCAGCTGAATCACCGGCTGCGCTATACCCAGGTGGATCGCTGACGGCGGAGGAAGCCTCATGGCGAGTGCAGCTTTGACGAAGGCGCGCCGGCGTTGGCGCGCGATGGTATGGTCCGCGGCCGCGATCCTGGCCCTGGCGATGGTTTTGCCTATGGGGGGCTACGTCTACGTGGACCTGGCCCGCGCCCAGCAACAGGCGCAACCGAGCGACGAGAACCCCTGGGAGCGTCCCGGGGAGAATCCGCGGTCCATGTACTGGCGCCAGGTGCGCCAGGGTCAGGACGGTTCCGTTGCCCAGCCGATGCTGGCCGGTGACGTGCTGATCCAGAACGGTGGCCAGAACTGGCGGCAGCTGCGCAACGGACCGGTGGCCACCTACACCCCGTGGCTGATGGCGGCCTCACTGATCCTCATCACCCTCTTTCACTTGGCGTTCAGGCCGGGGCCGCCGCCCGGCCCGCGCTCCGGCGAGCTGGTGCCGCGCTGGTCTCTCTGGGACCGGACGGTGCACTGGGTGACGGCCACCCTGTTCGTCGTGCTCAGCATCACCGGCCTCAGCCTGCTGTTCGGCCGGGCCGTGCTGGCGCCGGTGTTCGGGGCCGAGGGGTTCGCCGCCTATGCGGGTTTTGCCAAGACCCTGCATAACTACTCCGGGCCGTTCTTCGTGGCAGCTATCGTGGCCATGATTCTGACCTGGATCTGGTTCAACGTGCCCAACAAGGTGGACCTGCAGTGGTTCGCGCGGGGCGGCGGCTACCTGAAGGGCAAGCACGTCTCGGCAGGCAAGAGCAACGGCGGCGAAAAGGTCTGGTTCTGGTTCGTGGTGCTGGTGGGCGGCGCGGTGTGCGTCACCGGGCTGATAATGAACTTCCCCAACTTCGGCCAGGCCCGGGAGACCATGCAGATCTCCAACCTCATCCACTCAGTGGCGTCCATCGCCTGGATCGCCCTGTTCTTCGGCCATGTGTACATGGCGGCTTGGGGCGGCAGCGGGGCCCTGGAGGGCATGACAAGCGGCTACGTCAGTGCAGAGTGGGCCAAGCACCACCACGACTTGTGGTACGAAGATGTGAAGGACAAGGCCATCCGGGAGGGCGAGGAACAGGGCGGCTCGGCCTCCGCCCGACCCACCTGACCTGAACCGCCCCGGGCCCCGAGGGCAGTAAAGCCTCGGGGCCCGGGCGATCCGACTCGGCGCCCCGGCGCCCGAACCCCGCCGTCTTCGCTCCGTGCGGCCTGCAGTCGTCGGGACCGCCCGTCTGCTGTAATGTATCCGGTATCCGGTGCGGATTCCCGAAGCCCCACGCCTCTTTTAAACTGCCCCAGAGGACCCATTTCATCCGTGGGGGCCGGGCAACGCTATCTCTCGACGGCGTTGGAGCAACCACCGCTGCGGCCCGGGGCGGGGGACCCGCAAGCGCAGCACTTCACGCGGGAGCCGTAGTGCGCTATGAGTCAGGAGAGGCGACGGGATCAGCGCCAGGGCGACCTGGCGGTGGAGGAGTCCAAGCCCAAGCTCAAGCAGCCGCCGCTCTACCGGGTGGTGCTGCTGAACGACGACTACACGCCCATGGAGTTCGTGGTGGAGGTGTTGCAGACCTTCTTCCAGATGGACCGCAGCCGGGCGACCCAGATCATGCTCCACGTTCACACTCGGGGGCGTGGGGTATGCGGGCTGTTCAGCCGGGACATCGCCGAGACCAAAGTGGCCCAGGTCACGGATTACGCCCGGGAGAACCAGCACCCCCTGATGTGCACCATGGAGCCGGCGTGAGCGGGCCGTCATGAGGCCGGAACTCGCCGGCCGGCGTTCCAGTCAAATCAGCCGTGACACAAGTTCCGGCCAGGCGAGCGGGTGAAGCCAGATGCTGAGCAAGGACTTAGAGTTCACGCTGAACCTGGCCTTCAAGGAGGCCCGGGAGAAGCGCCACGAGTTCCTGACCGTGGAGCACCTGTTGCTGGCGCTGACGGACAATCCCTCGGCGCTGGAGGTGCTGAAAGCCTGCGGGGCCGACCTGGACGTGCTGCGCACCGACCTGGAGGGTTTCCTGGACGAGACCACTCCGCTGCTGGGTCCCGATGACAGCCGGGAGACCCAGCCGACCCTGGGCTTCCAGCGGGTGCTGCAACGGGCGATCCTGCACGTGCAGTCGTCCGGCAACAAGGAAGTCACCGGCGCCAATGTGCTGGTGGCGATCTTCAGCGAGCAGGAGTCCCAGGCGGTGTATTTTCTGCACAAGCAGAATATCTCCCGGCTGGACGCGGTCAATTTCATCTCCCACGGTATCTCCAAGGTGCATGGCGAGGAGGCGGCGCCAGATCCCGAGCAGCAGGGCGCCGACGACGACGAGGCCGCCGGCGGCGGCGAACCGGGCGCCCGCAAGCCCCTGGAGAGCTTCTCAACCGACCTCAATGCACGGGCCCGCCAGGGTCTGATCGATCCGCTGATCGGCCGTCGCAGCGAGATTGAACGCACCGTTCAGGTGCTCTGCCGGCGACGCAAGAACAATCCTCTGTTCGTGGGCGACGCCGGCGTCGGCAAGACGGCGATAGCCGAGGGCCTGGCCCGCATGATCGTGGAGGGGCGGGTTCCCGATGTCCTGAAGGATGCCCGCATCTACTCCCTGGACCTGGGCGCCCTGGTGGCCGGCACCAAGTACCGGGGCGATTTCGAGAAGCGCCTCAAGGGCTTGCTGGCCCAGATCCGCAAGGAAAAGAACGCCATCCTGTTCATCGATGAGATCCACACGATCATCGGTGCGGGTTCGGCCTCGGGTGGGGTCATGGATGCCTCCAACCTGCTAAAACCGATGCTGGCCAACGGCGAGCTGAAGTGCATCGGCTCCACCACTTATCAGGAGTACCGGGGCGTGTTCGAGAAGGACCGGGCCCTGGCCCGGCGCTTCCAGAAGATCGACGTCACCGAGCCGACGGTGGAGGAAACCGTGCAGATCCTGCAGGGTCTCAAGGACCGCTTCGAGGCCTACCACGGGGTCCGCTACACCGGGCCGGCGCTGCGCGCTGCCGTGGAGCTCTCCTCCAAGTACCTGAGTGACCGCAAGCTCCCGGACAAGGCGATCGACGTAATCGACGAAGCCGGTGCCAACCTGCGCCTGCTGCCGCCCTCCAAGCAGCGCAAGACCGTCTCCGTGGGCGACGTGGAGACCATTGTCGCGAAGATGGCGCGGATTCCGCCGAAACGGGTGTCCACCTCCGACGCGCAGCGCCTGGGGGACCTGGAACGGGATCTGCGGCGCGTCATCTACGGCCAGAACCGGGCCATCGAGGCGCTGGGCGCCACCATCAAGATGTCCCGGGCTGGGCTGCGGGAGACCGAGCGGCCGGTGGGCTGCTTCCTGTTCGCCGGCCCAACGGGGGTGGGTAAGACCGAGGTCACCCGGCAGCTGGCAGAGATCATGGGCATCCACCTGGTGCGCTTCGACATGTCCGAGTACATGGAGCGCCACACCGTTTCCCGGCTGATCGGCGCGCCGCCCGGCTACGTAGGCTTCGACCAGGGTGGGCTGCTCACCGAGGCAGTGTTGCAGCAGCCCCACTCGGTGGTGCTGCTCGACGAGATCGAGAAGGCGCACCCGGATGTCTTCAACCTGCTGCTGCAGGTGATGGACCGGGGCACGCTGACCGACAACAACGGCCGGGAGGCTGATTTCCGTAACACCATCCTGGTGATGACCACCAATGCCGGTGCCGAACAGCAGGCCCGGCGGTCCATCGGCTTCACGACGCAGGACCACAGCACGGACGCCATGGAGGCCATCCGGCGCATGTTCACCCCGGAGTTCCGCAACCGGCTGGACGCGGTGATCCAGTTCGACAGCCTGTCGCCGGACGTGGTGAGCCGGGTGACCGACAAGTTCATCAAGCAGCTGCGCCACCAGCTGGCGGAAAAGAAGGTGACCCTGGAAGTCAGCGAGGAGGCCCGGGACTGGCTGGCCCGCAACGGCTACGACGACAAGATGGGTGCCCGGCCCATGGCACGCCTCATCCAGGAGCGCATCAAGCGCCCCCTGGCCGACGAGCTGCTGTTCGGCCGGCTGGTGAAGGGCGGCCACGTGGTCGTGGACGTGGAAGAGGGTGGCGAGGATCTGGACTTCCGCATCAACGAGGCCGAGCCCGTCGCCTGAGCCCGGCGTCGGGCGCCTCTGTACGGGAAGTGCGCGAGGTTATCGGCGCGCGCCCCTCAGCGGGCGCGGTACACGATGCGACCCTTGGTAAGATCGTAAGGGGTAAGTTCCACGGTCACCTTGTCGCCGCGGAGAATGCGGATGTAATGCTTGCGCATCTTGCCGGAGATATGCGCCGTCACAACGTGACCGTTCTCCAGCTCCACCCGAAACATGGTATTGGGCAGGGTGTCCACGATGGTGCCCTGCATCCGGATATTGTCTTCCTTCGCCATCCAGCCTCTCTCAGCTCCCAGGGGAATGCCGCGGCGCTCTGAAACGAGCGGCGTGCCGCAGCGAGGCGGCATTGTAACCGAGCCGGGGGCGTGGACCAATGTCGCTCAGCTGCCATCGTCCGTCTCGGCGCCGGATGGCACTGTCGCCCAGCCGCGTCCGTCAAACAGCTCATGGGGGCGGAACCCGGTTTTGTAGGCCATGCGCCGGGCCCCGGCGATCCAGTAGCCCAGGTAGAGATGCCGCAGCCCCAGGCAGCGGGCCTCGTGGATCTGCCGCAGGATGGCGAAGGTACCCAGGCTGCGGTGACTCTCCCCGGGATCGTAAAAGGTGTAGACCGCGGACAGTGCGTCCGAGAGCCGGTCGGTCACCGCCACGGCCAGCAGCCGGCCATCCGCCCGCTGGCGGAATTCGTGAAACACGGTGCGGCACCAAGGGGCAATGAGGAAGTCCATATAGCCGGCCCGGGTGGGGTTCTCCATGCCACCCCCGGGATGGCGCTGGTTGACGTAGCGCCGGTACAGCTGGAAGTGTTCGTCGCGCCAGCCTGCCGCCAGCCGCCGCACCTGCAGATCCGCGTTCGCATCCCAGCAGCGCCGGTGGCGGCGCCGCCACCGGAAACGCGCCACCGGGATGCGCAGTGAGCGGCATTCAGCGCAGGCCGGGCAGGCCGGCCGATACAGAAACTGCCCGCTGCGGCGGAATCCCTGGCCAATCAGCTGGCTGTAGATGTTCGGGCTGAGCCGCGCCTGGGGGTCCACGAATGCCGTCCGGGCCGGCCGCCGGTCCGTAAGGTAGGGGCAGTCGTGGGTGCCGGTCGCGAAAAGGGTTAGCTGGCGGGCGTCACGGTGTTTCATGGCGCAGCTCCCGGATCAGGTTCTCGGGCTCCAGGTCCGGGTCGAAGCTCCATGACCCGGAGCGGGTGCGCTCGCAGCCCGCCTGGGCCAGCTCCGCGAGAAACATCTCGCGCGGCACCGGGACGCCACCCAGGCGCTGCAGGTGGGGCGTGGGCAGCTGACAGTCGATGAAGTGGAAGCCCCAGCGGCGCAGCTGACCCGCCAGCCAGGCCAGAGCCACCTTGCTGGCGTCGTCGGCTCGGCTGAACATCGATTCGCCGAAGAATGCCGCCCCCAGGGACACGCCGTAGAGCCCGCCGGCGAGGGCTTCACCCTGCCAGACCTCGACACTGTGGGCGAGGCCGCGCCGATGCAGTTCCCCATAGGCGTGGCGCATGGCCGTGGTGATCCAGGTTCCGGGCTCGTCCCGGCGGGGTGCGGCGCAACCGGCGACGACCGCGGAAAAATTCCGGTCGAGAGTCACCTGGAAGCCGCCGGCGCGCAGCCGGCGGACCAGGCTGCGGGACGCTCGCAGGGCGCCGGGATAGAGCAGCATGCGGGGGTCGGGGCTCCACCACAGCAAAGGCTGGCCATCCGAGTACCAGGGGAAGATGCCCTGGCGATAGGCGGCCACCAGCCGCTCCGGGGCCAGCGAGCCGCCGGCGGCCAGCAGGCCGTTGGGGGAGTCGAGCGCGTGCCGGGGGTCGGGGAAGGCCTCGGGCGGCGCCTGCGGGTGGATCCACGGCAGGGTCATCGGGGCAGGTCCTCCCGGGAGAGCCGCTCCAGCACCTCCGATCGGAACGGCCCCTGGCGGCGTGCATCCTCGATGTAGCCGCTCACCGCGGCGCGCTCGCGGCCGAGAAAATCGTCGACCGCGCGCCGGAAGTCCGCATGTTCCAGATGATGGCAGGAGTAGGTGGGTGTCGGCAGGAAGCCCCGGGGGATCTTGTGCTGGCCCTGGGCGCCCGGCTCGAAGCGGCCGAGCCCGCGGGCGATGCAATGCTCGATGCCCTGGTAGTAGCAGGTCTCGAAATGCAGGCCGTCCAGCTCCTCGTCGCAGCCCCAGTAGCGGCCGTACAGCGCCGTGCCGTCCTGCAGGCACAGGGCGCCGGCGATGGGGCGCCCATGGCGGCACGCCTCCACCACGACGACCTGCGAAGCCAGCCGCTCCCCGAGTTCCCTGAAGAATGCCTCGCTCATCACCGGCGGATTGCCATGGGCGAGGAAGGTGTCCCGGTAGAAGCGGTGCATGGCCGACCAGAGCTCCGGGGAGACGTCCGGGCCCTCGTGCACCGCCATCTCCACACCGGCGTCCGCCACCCGGCGCCGCTCCCGGCGGATGTTCTTGCGTTTCTTGGAGCTGAAGCCCTCCAGAAAGTCGTCGAAGTCCCGGTAGCCGGCGTTCCGCCAGTGGTACTGGCAGCCCATGCGCAGTCCCCAGCCGGCCGCCTGCAGCCGCCTTGCAAGCCCGGCCTCCGGGAACAGCCAGTGCACCGAGCTTAGCCCCAGCCGGCGGCAGAGCTCCAGGGCCGCCGCGGCGAGCGCGGCTTCCGCCTGCGGCCGCAGCCCTTCATCCCGCACCAGGATCCGGGGGCCGGTTACCGGGGTGAGGGGCACGGCGAGCACCAGCTTGGGGTAGTAGTCCAGCCCGTGGCGGGCGTAGGCGTCCGCCCACGCAAAGTCGAATACGAACTCGCCCCAGGAATGAAGCTTGAGATAGGCGGGCGCTGCGGCGAGCAGCCGGTCTCCCTCGTAGAGCAGCAGGTGCTGGGGGATCCAGCCCTGGTCGGGGCCGACGCAGCCGTGGGCCTCCAGCGCTCGGAGGAAGCCATGGCTGAGAAACGGCTGATCCGTGCCGACGAGGCCGTCCCACCGAGTAGGGCTGACCTCGCCGAGGCTCTCCAGTACGTGCACTTCCATCAAGGCTGGGGACATCTCGCGGTAGGCTTAGTTCTGCCAGCAGCCTAAGTCCGACAGGCTGCCAGGCAACGCGGCCCCCCGGCCTGCGGGGGGGCGGAAGGCCGATCATGTATAATCCACCGCGGGCCGGGGTGCCGCTACGCCGGCCCGGTGCAGCTCTGGAACGGCGGCCCTCGGTGGCCAATGCGGGCCCGGGGCGGCGCTGGCGCTCACTGGCCGAAGGCCGGTATGGTATTTTGCGCTTGAATGCCTTAGCGCACATTGTTCCCATCATCTCTTGGCTTTGCTGAGCCGGCACTGCCCGTGGCCAATACCGACACCCAAAGCACGCTCTCCACGCCCATCGCCCGGCACCTGGGCCGCGGCCTGCGGGAAGCGGCCCTGCTGCTGCTGCTGGCGGTGGCCGCCTTCCTGCTGCTGGCCCTGGTGACCTACGATCCGGCGGACCCCGGCTGGAGCTACAGTACCTCCGCGGATGCCGTGCGCAACTCGGGCGGCGTGGTCGGCGCGTGGTTTGCCGATCTGAGCCTGTACCTGGTGGGCTATCTGGCCTATCTGGTACCCGCGCTGATCGCCGTCGCTGCGGCCCTGGCGTTTACCTGGAACCGGCGCGACGGGCGTTTCCACTGGGGCGTGTTCGGCCTGCGGCTGGCCGGCTTCGTGGCCACGGTGGTGGCGGGCAGCGCGCTCGCCACGCTGCACTTCGAGCCAGTGCCGGGCACCGTGCCGCTGAGCTCCGGGGGCGTTCTTGGCGAGGTTATGGCCCGGGCCCTGGACGCCGCCTTCAGCTTCACCGGCGCTACGCTTCTGTCTCTGGCGGTGTTCCTGGCGGGCGTGACCCTGTTCACCGGTCTGTCATGGCTGCGCCTGACGGATTACACGGGCCGGCTCGCGCTGCTGGCGGCGGGCGGCCTGGCGCGGCTGCTGGGGCGCGCCCGGGATGCCTGGGCCGGGCGTCGGGCGCGCAAGGCACGCACCGTGGCCCGGGTGAAGGACGCCGCCCGGCGTCGCGATCCGCCGCGCATCGGTCCCCCCGCGCCGGCTCCCGCCCCCGGCAAGCGGGCTCAGGCGGAGCGCCAGATCCCGCTGTTCGAGGACGCCCGGCCCGGCGAACCGCCCCCGGTGTCGCTTCTGGATGCCCCCAAGGACCAGCCCGAGGGCTTCAGCGCGGACGCCCTCGAGGCCATGTCCCGGCAGGTGGAGCTGAAGCTGCGGGACTTCGGCGTGGAGGTGCAGGTCGAGGCGGTGCAGCCGGGCCCGGTGGTGACCCGCTTCGAGCTGCAGCCGGCCGCCGGCATCAAGGTGAGCCAGATCTCCAACCTCTCCAAGGACCTGGCCCGGGCCCTGTCGGTGACCGCCGTGCGGGTGGTGGAGGTGATCCCTGGCAAGTCGGTGGTCGGCCTGGAGATTCCCAACGCCAACCGGCAGGTCATCGCGCTCTCGGAGATCGTGCGCTCCGAGGGCTTCGAGCGGGCCGGCGGCGGACTGCCGCTGGCCATCGGCAAGGACATCGCCGGCCAGAGCGTGGTGGTGGACCTCACCCGTATGCCCCACCTGCTGGTGGCCGGCACCACCGGCTCCGGCAAATCGGTGGGCATCAATGCCATGATCCTGAGCCTGCTCTACCGGAACTCGCCGGAGCAGGTGCGCATGATCATGATCGACCCGAAGATGCTCGAGCTGTCGGTCTACGACGGCATTCCCCACCTGCTGGCCCCGGTGGTCACCGACATGAAGGAGGCCGCAAACGCCCTGCGCTGGTGCGTGGCGGAGATGGAGCGCCGCTACCGGCTGATGGCCGAACTCGGCGTGCGCAACATCAGCGGCGCCAACCGCAAGATCCGTGACGCCCGGGAGCGTGGCGAACCGTTGCGGGATCCGTTCTGGATGCCGACGGAGCCACTGGTGCTGGAGGAGGGCGTCGAGCCCCCCCAGGCCCCGGAGCTGGAACCGCTGCCGTTCGTGGTCGTGGTGGTGGACGAGTTCGCCGACATGATGATGATGGTGGGCAAGAAGGTCGAGGAGCTCATCGCCCGCCTCGCCCAGAAGGCGAGGGCGGCGGGCGTCCACCTGGTGCTCGCCACCCAGCGCCCGTCGGTGGATGTGATCACCGGCCTCATCAAGGCCAACATCCCGACCCGCATGGCCTTCCAGGTGTCCTCCCGGGTGGATTCCCGCACCATCCTCGACCAGATGGGCGCCGAGTCCCTGCTGGGGCACGGCGACATGCTCTACCTGGGGCCCGGGAACCGCGGCCTGCCGGAACGGGTCCACGGAGCATTCGTGTCCGATGCCGAAGTGCACCGGGTGGCGGAGTTCATCCGGGCCACCGGTGCGCCGGATTACCTGACCGAACTGGTGGACGGCCCCGGCCCGGAGACCTCACCCCTGCCGGGCATCCCGGGGGAGGACGCCGGCGGTGAGGCCGACCCGCTCTACGACCAGGCGGTGCGGGTGGTTACCGAGACCCGGCGGGCATCGGTATCCGGCGTGCAGCGCCGGCTGAAGATCGGCTACAACCGGGCCGCCCGGCTGGTGGAAGAGATGGAGTCCGCCGGCATCGTCGGCCCGCTGCAGCCCAACGGCTCCCGCGAGGTGCTGGCGGCGGCGCCGCCGGAGGACTGACCCGCCCCGATCCGGCGGGGCCATCCGCCACTGGCGGCCGACTCCATGGCTCGATTCAGGAAACCCCATGCGCATCCTGCCGATTCTCCTGCTGCTTGCCTGCAGCGCCGTGGCTGCGGCCACCCCGCCAGCTCAGATCGCTGAACTGCAGCGCTACTTCGTGGAGGTGCGCACTCTCCAGGGCCGCTTCACCCAGGAGACCCTGGGGCCCGACGGCGAGCTGATGGACCGCTCCGAGGGGCGCCTGGCCATCAAGCGCCCGGATCGTTTCCGTTTCGTCTACGAGACGCCGTTCGCCCAGCAGATCGTCGCCGACGGCGAACGCCTGTGGGTCTACGATCAGGAACTGGCCCAGGTCACGGTGCGCCCCCAGGGCGATACCCTGGGCGTGGGTGCAGGAGCCCTGCTGAGCGGCGACTACCAGGGACTGGGGCGCAGCTTCCACGTCGAGCCGGCCGAGGCGGAGGGCTGGCTGGCCCTGCGGCCCCGGGGTGGAGAGTGGGACTTCCAGGAGGTGCGCCTGCGCCTGGAACAGGGCGTGCCCCGGGAGATCCTGATCGACGACGGCCTGGGGCAGATCACCCGCTTCCTTCTGGAGGACATCCAGACCAACGTCTCCCTGCCGGACCGGCGGTTCCGTTTCCAGCCCCCGGACGGCGTGGACGTGGTGGCGCCGGCGGGCATGCCGGCGCCGGGCGCCGATGGCTGAAGAGGGCCCGCTCGCCCACCGCATGCGCCCCCGCCGCCTGGCGGAGGTGGCCGGCCAGCAGCACCTGCTGACCCCGGGGCGCCCCCTGTACGAGGCGCTGAGCGCGGGGCGGCTGCACTCCATGGTGCTGTGGGGGCCGCCGGGCACCGGCAAGACCACCCTGGCGCGGCTGCTGGCGGAGACCGCCGAGGCCGAGTTCATGACCCTCTCGGCGGTGATGTCCGGCGTGAAGGATATCCGCGAGGCGGCCGAGGCGGGCCGCCGGGCACGCGCCGCGGGGCGCCGGGCGGTGCTGTTCGTGGACGAGGTGCACCGCTTCAACAAGGCCCAGCAGGACGCCTTCCTGCCCTACGTGGAAGACGGCACCCTGGTGTTCGTCGGGGCCACTACCGAGAACCCTTCCTTCGAGCTGAACGGGGCGCTGCTGTCCCGGGTGCGGGTCTACCTGCTGCGCCCGCTGGAGGCCGGCGATCTGGAAGGCCTGCTGGACCGGGCCCTGGCCGATGCCGAGCGAGGTCTCGGCGCCCGGCGCCTGACGCTGGACCCGGAGGCCCGCGCCCTGCTGCTGGCGGCGGCGGACGGCGATGCCCGCACCCTGCTCAACCTGCTGGAGGTAGCCGCCGACCTGACCCCGAACAGCGGCAACCTGAGCGTGGAGCCGGTGCGGGAGGCCGCCGCCGGCGGACGGCCCCGCTTCGACAAGGGCGGCGACGCCTTCTACGACCAGATCTCCGCCCTGCACAAGTCCATCCGGGGTTCATCCCCGGACGGCGCCCTGTACTGGCTCGCGCGCATGCTGGTGGGGGGCTGCGATCCCCTGTACATCGTCCGGCGGCTGGTGCGGGTGGCCTCCGAGGACGTGGGCAACGCCGACCCCAGGGCCCTGTCCCTGGCCCTGGACGCCTGGGAGACCTACCGCCAGCTGGGCAGTCCCGAGGGCGAGCTGGCCATCGCCCATGCGACCGTCTATCTCGCCTGCGTGCCGAAGAGCGATGCCGTCTACCGGGGCTTCAACGAGGCCATGGAAGAGGCCCGCCGGGGTGGCTCCCGGGAAGTCCCCGTGCACCTGCGCAACGCCCCCACCCGGCTGATGAAGGAGCTGGGGCACGGCCGGCAGTACCGCCATGCCCACGACGAGCCGGAAGGCTACGCGGCGGGGGAGAGCTACCTGCCCGAGGCACTGGCGGGGCGGCGCTTCTACCGGCCCACGGAGCGGGGGCTGGAACGGCGCATCCATGAGCGGCTAAGGTGGCTCGCCGAACTGGACCGCCAGGCACAAGCGCCCACCCCGCGCTCCAGCAACTGAACACCGCACACGAGGAACCCGACCGATGCTGGACCCACGCCTGTTGCGGGCCGACCTGGAAGGCGTCGCCGCGGCCCTGGGCCGGCGCGGCTTCGAGCTGGATACCGGGGCCTATGCGGCCCTGGAGGCCCGCCGCCGGGATTTGCAGCTGCGCACCGAGGAACTGCAGAACGAGCGCAATACCCGCTCCAAGGCCATCGGCCAGGCCAAGGCCCGGGGGGAGGATATCGAACCCCTGCGCCGGGAGGTCTCGGATCTGGCTGAACACCTGAAACAGGCGCGGGAAGAACTGGAGTCGGTGCAGACCGAGCTGCGCGACCTGCAGCTGGGGCTGCCCAACCTGCCCCATGACAGCGTGCCCGAGGGCAAGGACGAGTCCGACAACCCGGAACTGCGGCGCTGGGGTTCCCCGGCGAGCTATGACTTCCAGCCCCGTGACCACGTGGACCTCGGCGCCCTGCTGGGCGGGCTGGACTTCGAGGCGGCCAGCCGCCTGGCCGGCAGCCGCTTTGCGGTGATGACCGGCGCCGTGGCCCGCCTGCACCGGGCGCTCGCCCAGTTCATGCTCGATCTGCACACCACCGAGCACGGCTACCGGGAGGCCTACGTGCCCTACCTGGTGAACGCCGAGACCCTGCGCGGCACCGGCCAGCTGCCGAAGTTCGAGGAGGACCTGTTCCGGGTGGGGGACGAGGATCCCTACTACCTCATCCCCACCGCCGAGGTGCCGCTCACCAACCTGGCCGCCGGCCGCATCCTGGAACCCGCCGAGCTGCCCCTGCGGCTGGTGGCGCATACGCCCTGCTTCCGCTCCGAAGCGGGTTCCTACGGCAAGGACACGCGCGGCATGATCCGCCAGCACCAGTTCGACAAGGTGGAACTGGTGCAGGTGGTGCCCCCCGAGCGTTCCTACGACGCCCTGGAAGAACTCACCGGGCACGCCGAAACCGTGCTCCAGCGCCTGGAGCTGCCCTATCGGGTGGTGGCGCTGTGCACAGGCGACATGGGTTTCGCGGCCGCCAAGACCTACGATATCGAGGTCTGGCTGCCCGGCCAGCAGCGTTACCGGGAGATCTCCTCCTGCAGCAACACCGAGGCCTTCCAGGCGCGGCGCATGAGCGCCCGCTGGCGCAACCCCGATACCGGCAAACCGGAGCCGGTGCACACCCTGAATGGCTCCGGCGTGGCGGTGGGCCGCTGCCTGGTGGCGGTGCTGGAGAACTACCAGGCGGCCGACGGCCGGGTGCGGGTGCCGGAGGCGCTGCGACCCTATATGGGTGGCGTGGAGTTGATTGGCTGAGCCTCATGGGGAAGGACTGGGGACTGAGGACTGCGGACTGAGTGGCGGGCGTCAGCGGGCGAGGTGCCGGTATATGACGCCTGGGTTACTCCGCCCCGGCCGGTCTCAGGGTGCTGAGTACTGGGTACGCAGCCAACTGGTTATCGGGGGCCGCCGCGGCAGATGAGCCGCGCGGACCCGGTACCTAACATCGGGGACGCCGGATGCGGCGCTGCGCGCCTTATTTGGCCTACGCGGGCCCCGGTCGCGCCGGGCGGGTTGGTCGAGCGCGTAGGCCGGATAAGCGAAGCGCATCCGGCATCTTGGGTGAAGCACTGGGCTCGGGGTCGGCGCTTCAGCGCTCCCCCAGCAGCGGGCGCAGTTCGTCGAACAGCGCCTCGCGCG
>CAZAQB010000001.1:19670-41162 GCA_964487155.1 uncultured Ectothiorhodospiraceae bacterium | reverse complement strand
GCGCTTCAGCGCTCCCCCAGCAGCGGGCGCAGTTCGTCGAACAGCGCCTCGCGCGCATCCTCAGTGCGGGCGGCGAGGAAGCGTTGCACCTCGTCCTCGGTCAGGTGGGGGGCGAACAGTTCGATGAAGTCCAGCATGTAGCGGCGCAGGTAGGCGCCCCGGCGGAAGCCGATGTTGGTGACGCTGGGCTCGAAAAGGTGGGAGGCGTCCAAGGCCTCCAGGCCCAGGTCGCGCTGTGGCTCGAAGGCCATGGTCGCCATGATGCCCACTCCCAGGCCCAGTCCCACGTAGGTCTTGATCACCTCCGAGTCGGTCGCGGTGAACACCACGTCCGGTTGCAGGCCGGCGGCGGCGAATGCCCGGTCGAGCTTGGAGCGGCCGGTGAAGCCGAATACGTAGGTGACGATGGGGTACCGGGCCACGGCCTCCAGGGTCAGGGGCCGGGCCTCCCGGAGGGGATGGCCCCGGGGCACGATGATGCTCCGGTTCCAGCGGTAGCAGGGCATCATCACCAGATCCTCGAACAGCTCCAGGGCCTCGGTGGCGATGGCGAAATCCACAGACCCCCGGGCGGCCAGCTCTGCGATCTGCAGCGGCGTGCCCTGATGCATGTGCAGGCTCACCTGGGGATAGCGCCGGCGGAAGGCCTCCACCACCGGCGGCAGCGCGTGGCGTGCCTGGGTGTGGGTGGTGGCGATGGACAGGCTGCCGCGGGCTTCGTGCTGGTGCTCCTCGGCGATGGCCCGGATGTTCTGGGTCTCCAGCAGCACGCGCTGGGCCACCGCCAGAATCTGCTCCCCCGCCGGCGTGACCCGGGCAAGGTGCTTGCCGCTGCGCTCGAAGATCTGGACCCCGAGTTCGTCCTCCAGCAGCCGGATCTGCTTGCTGACGCCGGGCTGGGAGGTGTAGAGGGCTTCGGCGGCCGCGGAGACGTTGAGTCCCCGCTGGGCCACCTCACAGATGTAACGCAACTGGTTCAGTTTCACGGCGCGCGGCTCGCGATGGTCTGGCGGACCCGTGCGATTCTGGGCCCGGTCGCAAATTTGAACAAATCTGTCCACTGGCGGCGGCACCCTCGCAAGCCGCCGGGGGTTGGTCCACAATCCGCCAGGATGCCGTTTCACAGCTGATCGTCTGTCCTGGAGCCGTCCATGCCTCGATCCCGAGTTGCCGCCCTGGCGCTGGCCCTGTGCGGTCTGGCCAGTCTTGATGCCGCGGCCCAGGTCACCTATCAGGACCTCAAGCCGCTGTTCCAGGACCGCTGCGTGATGTGCCACAGCGGCCCGGGGGCGCCCCTCGGGCTGAGCCTGGATGGCTACCAGGGCGTGATGGAGGGCAGCAGCCGGGGAGCGGTGGTGAAACCCGGCCAGCCGGGCGAGAGCGAACTGCTGCGCCGCCTGCGCGGCGAGAGCCAGCCCCGCATGCCGCTGACCGGGCCGCCCTGGGTGGCGGAAGACGACATCGACCGGGTCGCGCGCTGGATCGAGGCAGGCGCGCCCGAGGGGGCCTCTTCCGGCTCCGCGGCCGCAGAGCAGGAGACAGCCGGAGCGGCGCCGGTGGCCGAGCGCAGCGGCGAGAACTTCGGGCACGTGGAGCCCATTTTCCTGCAGCATTGCGCCAAGTGCCATAGCGACAACGGCATCATGGGACGCCCGCCGGAAGGGCTGCGGCTGTCCAGCTGGGAGCAGGTGGTGGGCAGCGGCGAGCGGGTGGCGGTGGTGCCCGGTTCGCCGCGGGCCAGCGAGCTGTGGCGCCGGGTAACCGGGATCGCCTGGCCGCGCATGCCCTACGACGGCCCGCCCTACCTGGACGATGCACAGATCGCCCTGCTGGAGCGCTGGATTGCTGCGGGGGCGCCGGGGCCGGATGGCCGGAAGGCGCCCATGCCCACCGGCGCCGAGGTGCGGCTGCATGGCCGCCTCAGCGGGCGCTGGAGCCTGGACGGGCTGCCCCTGGACGTTTCCGGCGCGCGCATCCGCAAGGATCCCCGTGTGGGCGACTATGTGGAGGTACGGGGTCATGTGGGCCGCGACGGCTCGATCCGGGTTGAGCGTCTGCGGCCGCGGTAGCCGAGCGCGCCCGTAATGCCCGAGTTCTCGGATCAGGTTCGTGCAGCGGGGCGGGCGGGTCGTGTCGCTTGGCGAAAGCCCGCCCCGGGAAGCCGGTTCTGTGGTGCGGAGCTGTCGCTAAGTGCGCGCATTCCCACGTCTCAGGTGTTACTCTGAAGCCTTGAGGGGGTGAGCTGCGTCGCCGCCGGCGGGCCTGTCGCGGTTCAGTCACGGCGCAGGGAGAGGCAGCAGAATGTACGAGAGCTTCTACGGATTCCGGGGCGATCCGTTCCGGCTGACGCCAGATCAGCGCTTCTGTTACTACCACCGGAGCTTCCGGAAGGCCAAGGCGTATCTGGACTACGGCGTGCAGCGGGCGGAAGGCTTCGTCCTCTGCACGGGCCGGCCAGGCACTGGCAAGACCACCCTCATCAACGACCTGATCCTCACCGCCGAAGGCTCGCCGGTGCGGATCATCCGTATCGCCTCCTCTCCCGTGGAGCAGACCGAGCTGGTCCGCACCATAGCCTTTGCCGTGGGACTGCGGGCCGACCACCTGGACAAGGCGGCCCTGCTGCGCCAGATCATCCGCAGCCTGGACGCCGATCACCGTTCCGGCCGGCGGCCCATCTTGGTGGTGGACGAGGCCCAGGCGCTGCCCGAGGCAGCGCTGGAGGAGCTGCGCTTCCTCACCAACCTGGAAAAGGACGGCCGGCCGCTGCTGCAGATCTTCCTGGTGGGCCAGGAACCCCTGCGGGACGTGGTGCGCCAGCCGGGGATGGAACAGCTCCACCAGCGGCTGATCGCCGCCTGCCACCTGGAGCCCCTGGCTCCCGACGAGATCGGCGACTACATCGATCATCGCCTGTCCCGGGTGGGCTGGAACGGCGATCCGCGCTTCTCAGAGGACCTGTTCCCCGTGGTCCACCGCCTGAGCGGCGGCATTCCCCGGCGCATAAACCACATCCTGGCCCGGCTGCTGATGCTGGGTTTCGTCGAGGAGCGCCGGGTCTTCGAGCTCTCGGACCTGGTGCCGGTGATCGAGGATCTGCGCGAGGAGATGCTGCTGCCTTGCAGCGAGTCCGAGGCCCTGGCCATCCTAGCGGAGCTGCCAAGCCGGCCCGAGGTGCAGTTGGCCGGGGTGGCGGCGGGCGGCGGCTCGCGGGGCGGCGGACAGCGCTTTGACGGCGCTGCGGTCTCCGCGGACCTGGACCGGGCCTTCGACGAGCCCGCTAGCGGCGCCGCGGATGCGGAAGAAGACGACGTCGTCCGCCAGTGGCAGCCTCGGGAGGCGGGTGGGCGGTACGCGGCTCCTGCCGCTCCCCGTGAGCCCATGGAGGCTCCGGAGCCGGAAGCCGCTGCCGAGGCGCCGGAACCTGCCAACAGCCCCGAAGACGACCAGCCGTCGCGCTGGCGCGCCGTGCCCTGGGGCATGCTGGGGCTGGCGGCGGTGCTGGTGGTGGTGGCCTTCCTCACCGGGCTGTTCGTATCCGGCTACCTGGGAGGCGTGGACCGCTGGCTGGGTGTCCAGGATGAGTCGGGCGTCAGTGCCGGCGGCGAGCCGGCCCCGGTAAGCCTACGCATCGGCAGTGACGTCACCCAGACCCTGCGCCGTTAGGACTCCGTGCCGGATAGGCAAAGCGCATCAGGCGACTGGGTGCGCTTTTGTTTAGCCGCGAAATGAACGCGAGATTTGGAGAAAGATGATACTTGGCGCGGCGGCGTGACACTCGGGCCGCAAGCCGGCGCAGTGCAGGATGTCTGCTCCGGTGAGAACGCCGGCCGCTCGGCGGCTGACCAACCCACCGGTGGCTGCCTGCGTCACGGAGGGACCACAGCCCTCATAAACGTGCATCTCGCGTGCATTTCGCGGCTAACTCTTCTGCTCGGCAGCCGCCAAGCGGGCGGTGAAACCCTCAACGCAGAACACCCCGCCGCGGCGGGGTGTTCTGCTTCAGGTCGGTCGGCGCCGCTACTCTTCGCCGCCGAACACCCCCAGAAGGTGCAGCAGGCTGGTGAAGAGATTGAAGATCGCCACGTACAGAGTGACGGTGGCCATGATGTAGTTGGTCTCTCCGCCGTGGATGATCTCGCTGGTCTGGTAGAGGATCAGACCGGACATCAGCAGCACGAAAGCGGCGCTCACCGCCAGCGACAGGGCCGGCAGCTGGAAGATCAGAGCCGCGATCCCCGCCAGGAACATCACCAGGATGCCCACCAGCAAAAAGCCCCGCAGGAAGCTGAAGTCCTGCCGGGTGGTCAGCGCGTAGGCCGACAGCCCGAGGAAGATCACGCCGGTGCCGCCCAGGGCCATCATCACCAGCTGTGCGCCGTTGCTGAAAGCGCCGATGTAGGCGTTGAGCAGCGGGCCCAGGGTGTAGCCCATGAAACCGGTGAGGGCGAACACCGAGGCAATCCCCCAGACGCTGTTGCGCAGGGCGTGGGTGAGGAACAGCAGCCCGAAGTAGCCGCCCAGCACCAGCAGCCAGTGCATCGGCGGGGCGTTCATCGCCATCGCGGCGCCTGCCGTGACGGCGCTGAACAGAAGCGTCATGGACAGCAAGGCGTAGGTATTGCGCAGAACACTGTTGATTGCCGGGGCCGCAGCCTGGCTGCGGGAGGCAACTCTGACCTGCTCGACCATTGTTTAGCTTCCTCCTTGGGACGGATGGCGCGACAGACGCTTCAATCTGCCAGTGCGCGCGGGGCGTGTCCACCGTGGCGGACGAACGCTGCTCGCCATGGTTCGCGTTATCGGTTCCTGGGGGTTTGACCGGCTTGGCGACGCCGGGTTCCAGCGCCGCGCCGTGGCTTTGCGCCGGGGCGTGCCGGCGCTACCCTGACAGGGTGTCGGCCGGCACGGAGGAAGGTCATGTCCGTGAGTTTCGACGGCCGCCTGGTGGTGGCCATCTCGTCCCGGGCGCTGTTCGACATGGCGGATAGCCATGCCATCTTCGAGCAGGAGGGCATTGACGCCTACTGCCGCTACCAGATGCAGCACGAGGAGGAGACCCTGGGCGAGGGCGTCGCCTTTCCCCTGGTGCGCAAGCTGCTGGCACTGAATCAGGAAGACACCGGTACCCGGGTGGAGGTGATCCTGCTCTCCCGCAACAGCGCCGACACCGGGCTGCGGGTATTCAATTCCATCCAGCACCACGGCCTCGCCATCTCCCGGGCCGCCTTCACCAACGGCGCCAGCCCCTGGCGCTATGTCGCCCCGTTCGGAGCGCACCTGTTCCTGTCCGCTGACCCGGCGGACGTGGTGGCGGCTCTGGACCACGGTCACGCCGCCGCCACCATCCTGCCGCCCGCCGGCCAGAGCCCGGGCAGCGGCGGCGCCCAGGGTGAGCAGCTGCTGCGCATCGCCTTTGACGGAGACGCGGTCCTGTTCGGCGACGAAGCCGAGCGGGTGTTTCGCGAACAGGGCCTGGCACGCTTCAGCGAGACCGAGCGCCGCGAGGCCCGCCGGCCGCTGCCGGTGGGGCCGTTTCGGGGCTTCCTCGAGGCCCTGCACCGCCTGCAGGCAGAGTATCCGACCGAGGGCTGTCCCATCCGCACCGCCCTGGTCACGGCCCGCTCCGCTCCGGCCCACGAACGGGTCATCCGCACCCTGCGCAGCTGGGATGTCCGAATCGACGAGGCCCTGTTCCTGGGCGGGATGGCGAAGGGCGAGTTCCTGCGGGCCTTCGGGGCGGACATCTTCTTCGACGACCAGCAAGGGCACTGCCAGGTGGCAAACCGCTTCGTGGCCACCGGCCACGTGCCCCACGGCGTTGCCAATGCGACGCCGGCGGACCCCGCACCGGCCACGGACGATGGCCCAGAGGCGGCCGGCGTCAAGGACTGACTTGCCCTGTCCCGGGAATCCGCTTACCTTTTGCCGCCCGTTGTCCGCCGCCCCGGTGGGTGGGAGGAGCCCGTGGAGATCGTCTGCCTCGACCTGGAAGGCGTGCTGGTGCCGGAGATCTGGATCCGCTTCGCCGAGCTCACCGGTATCGACGAGCTGCGGGCCACCACCCGGGACGTGGCGGATTACGCCGAGCTCATGGCCCTGCGGCTGCGCATCCTCGCCCGCGAAGGGCTGGGGCTGCCGGACATTGAGCGCGTCATCGCCGGCATGACGCCGCTGGACGGGGCGCCGGCCTTCCTGGAGGAGCTGCGCCGCCGGCGCCAGGTGGTGATCCTGTCGGACACCTTCTACGAGTTCGCGCGGCCGCTGATGGCCCAGCTGGGCTGGCCTACCCTGTTCTGCCACCGCCTGGAGGTGGGCCCGGAGGGCCGCATCACCGGTTACCGGCTGCGCTTGGCGGATCACAAGCGGCGAGCCGTGGCGGCCTTCCGCGATCTCAACTTCCGCACCGTGGCCGCGGGCGACTCTTACAATGACACCGCCATGCTGGCGGAGGCCGACAACGGCATCCTGTTCATGCCGCCGGCCAACGTAGTAGCCGAGTTCCCGCAGTTTCCCGTGACCCGCAGCTATCCGGAGCTGGACGCTGCCATCCAACACGCCCTTGCGCACTGAGGGCGGCTGATGGCTCTGCGCGTGGCTGTGGTGGCCGACACCCACGGATTTCTCGATCCGCGCATCGCCGAACGGGTGCAGGACTGCGACCTGGCGGTGCATGCGGGGGACATCGGCGGGGCCGAGGTGCTGATGGCCCTGCAACCACGGGGCGAGCTGTACGCCGTGCGGGGCAACAACGACACGGCGCAGAACTGGCCCGAGTCCGAGCGGGAGCTGCTGGCGACGCTGCCCCGCGAAGTCGGTGTGGAGCTGCCCGGCGGCCGCCTGGTCGTGCTCCATGGCGACGACGGCGGCACCCTGGAGGAACGCCACCGGCGCTATCGGCGGCGATTCCCCGAGGCCCGGGCGGTGGCCTACGGTCACAGCCACCGGCTGCTCGCGGATACCGAGCGCTCTCCCTGGATCCTGAACCCGGGCGCCGCCGGGCGGACCCGGACCCAGGGCGGGCCGTCCTGCCTGATCCTGGAGTGCGCGGAGCCGGACTGGCGGCTCGAGCCCCTGCGCCTGCCGGCCCGGCGCTACGCCAGCCGGCGCCGCACCCACCGGGACTGATGCCCCGGCGCTCCCCCCGCGCCCTGATCGCCGCCCCGGAGCTGGATGCGGCCCTGCGGGAGTCCCTGCCGCCGGCCTGGCGCGCCGCCGTGGACCGTCGCCTGGCGGGCCTTCGCCGGCGCGCCGAGCGCGGCAAGCCCGTGGACCGGGCGCTGGGCCGGCTGCGCCGGGAGGCGGAGGCCGCCGCCGCGCGTTGCCGGGCCCGCTCCGAACTGTCCCTGATCCCCCGCTTCGACCAGGATCTGCCGGTGGTGGAACGCCGCCAGGAACTGGCGGAGGCCATCCGGGACAACCCGGTGGTGGTGGTCTGCGGCGAGACCGGCTCCGGCAAGAGCACCCAGCTGCCGCAGATCTGCCTGGAGCTGGGCCTGGGTCGGTCCGGCTGCATCGCCCACACCCAGCCGCGGCGCATCGCCGCCCGCAGCCTGTGCGAGCGCATCGCCTCGGAGCTGGGTACCGAGACCGGCCACGGCGTGGGCTACCGGGTGCGTTTCACCGACCAGGTGGGACCGGCCACGCGGGTCAAGCTGCTCACTGACGGGATGCTGCTGGCGGAGACTCAGGGCGACCCGGAGCTCGCCGAGTACGACACCGTCATCATCGACGAGGCTCACGAGCGCAGCCTCAACATCGACTTCCTGCTGGGCTACCTGCAGCGCCTGCGGGCCCGGCGCCCCGACCTCAAACTCATCATCACCTCCGCCACCATCGACCCGGAGCGCTTCGCCCGGCAGTTCGACGGTGCGCCGGTGGTGATGGTCTCCGGGCGCACCTATCCGGTGGACGTGCGCTACCGGCCCCTGGCCGGCGACGTGGAGGAGCGCGACCGCAGCCTGCCCGAGGGCGTGCTGGAAGCGGTGTACGAACTCGCCCGGGAGGGCCGGGGCGACGTGCTGGTGTTCCTGCCCGGCGAACGGGAGATTCGGGAAACCGCCGAGGCCCTGCGCAAGCACCACCCCAGGGGCACTGAGATTCTGCCGCTGTACGGCCGGCTCAGCGCCGCCGAGCAGCAGCGGGTGTTCGCCCCCCATGGCGGGCGCCGGGTGGTGCTGGCCACCAACGTGGCGGAGACCTCCATCACCGTGCCCGGCATCCGCTACGTGGTGGACAGCGGTCTGGTGCGGCTGTCGCGCTACAGCTATCGCACAAAGGTTCAGCGGCTGCCGGTGGAGCCGATCTCCCAGGCGAGCGCGGATCAGCGGGCCGGGCGCTGCGGGCGCCTGGGGCCGGGCATCTGCATCCGGCTCTACGCCGAGGAGGACTACGCCGAGCGGCCCGCCTACACCGACCCCGAGATCCTGCGGGCCAACCTGGCGACGGTGATTCTGCAGATGAAATACCTGGGGCTGGGGGCGGTGGAGGATTTTCCCTTTATCGACCCGCCGGATCCGCGCTTCGTGCGCGACGGCACCCGGCTGCTGCGGGAGCTGGGCGCGCTGGACGCCCGGGAGCGGCTCACCGAGCTGGGCCGGGGTCTTGCCCGGCTGCCGGTGGACCCGCGCATCGCACGCATGCTGGTGGCGGCCGAGGCCGAGCGCTGCCTGACCGAGACCTTGGTGCTGGCCGCGGCGCTCAGCATCCAGGATCCCCGGGAGCGGCCCCTGGAGGCGCGGGATGCCGCCGACGCCGCCCAGCAGCCCTGGCAGGACGAGCGCTCCGACTTCCTGGGATTGCTGAAACTGTGGGCGGACTTCCGCGAGCAGGCCCGGCACCTGTCCCGGAACAAGCTGCGGGGCTGGTGCCGGGAGCACTTCCTGTCCTACCTGCGCATGCTGGAATGGCGCGATGTACACCAGCAGCTGCGGGTGCAGGTCAAGACCATGGGCTTCCGGGAGAACGACGCGCCGGCCGACTATCCGGCGCTGCACAAGGCGCTGCTCGCGGGGCTGCTGGGCAACATCGGCCTGAAGGTAGAGGAGTCGGTCTACCAGGGCCCCCGCAACCTCAAGCTCGTGATCCACCCCGGCTCCGGCCTGGCGAAGCGCCGGCCCAAGTGGATCCTGGCCGCGGAACTAGTGGAGACCAGCCGGGTATTCGCCCGCAGCTGCGCCGAGATCCGGCCGCAGTGGGTGGAGCCCCTGGCCGGCGACCTGGCGAACCGCAGTCTCGGGGAGCCCTTCTTCGAGGAGCGCAGCGGCCGGGTGGGCGCCTTCGAGAGCGTCTCCCTGTACGGCCTGCTCATCGTGCCGAGACGCCGGGTGGATTACGCGCGATGGGATCCTGCCGGTGCCCGCCGGGTGTTCATCCGCGAGGCCCTGGTGGCCGGCCGGCTGCGCCGCCAGCCCGAGTTCCTGCGCCACAACAAGGCCCTGCAGACCGAGCTGGAGGCCCTCGAGGCCCGCTTGCGGCGCCGGGAGATCCTGGTGGACGAGGCGACCCTGGAGGCCCGCTACGACGCCATCCTGCCCGAGGAGGTGTGCGACGGGCCGAGCCTGACGCGCTGGCTGCGCCGGGCCGGCGAGCCGGCCGAGCTGTTTCTGGACCGGGAGGCCATGAGCGCCGGCCTGCACCCCGACTTGCGCCCGGCGGATTACCCGGAGCGCCTCGAGCTGCGCGGCCTGCAGCTGCCGCTGCGCTACCATTTCGAGCCCGGCGAGGAGTGTGACGGCGTGACCGTGCAGGTGCCGCTGGCGGCCCTCAATCAGCTGAGCCCACGGGATCTGGAGTGGCTGGTTCCGGGCCTGCTCCAGGAGCGGGCCGTGGCGCTGATCAAGGGCCTGCCCAAGCGGCTGCGCAAGCACTTCGTGCCAGCCCCGGAGTTCGCCGCCGAGGCCCTGGCCGCCCTGGGCCAGTACCAGGGCTCCCTGGCCGAAGGCTTGCGCCGGGAGCTGCACCGGATGACCGGCGTCGATGTGCCGCCGGAGCACTGGGACGCGGTGGAGTTGCCCGTCCACCTGCAGCTGCGCATCGAGGTGCTGGATGGTGAGGGCCGGGTGCTGGCCGCCGGCCGCGACCTCCCGGTGCTGAAACAGCAGCTGGGTCACCGCGCCCAGGATCAGTTCGCCCGCACCGGCGCCAGCCACTGGGAGCGCACCGGCCTGCGCCGCTGGGACTTCGGCGACCTGCCCGAGCGCGTAGAGATGGAGCAGGCGGGTGCCCGCTGGAGCGGCTACCCGGCCCTGCGCGATGACGGTGCCGAGGGAGTCAGCCTGACCCTGGCCGATTCCGCCGACGGGGCCGAGCGCCTCAGCCGCAGCGGGGTGGTGTCCCTGTTCCAGCGCGAGCTGGGAGACATCACCCGCCACATGAAGCAGCACATTCCGAACCTTGAGCGTCTGTGCCTTTGGTACGCGCCGGTGGCGCCCTGCCGCGAGCTGCGCTCGGATATCCTGCAGACCGTGTTCCGCTTGACCTTTTTGCCGGATGGGGAACTGCCCCGCACCGAGGCGGACTTCCGCGAGTGCCTGGCCGGGGGCCGGGGGGAACTCAACGCCATGCTGGAACACGTCTGCAAGCTGCTGGAGCAGGTGCTGGAGCGCTTCCACCAGGTGCGCAAGGCACTGGGCCGGCCCGCCGGGCTTGAGCGCATGGACTCCCTGGGTGATGCCCGGGAGCACCTGGAATCACTGGTCTACGCGGGCTTTCTGAACGAGGCCGATCTGGAGTGGCTGGAGCAGCTGCCCCGCTTCCTGGCCGGCCTGGAGCGGCGCCTGGAGAAACTGGAACGCAACCCGGGCCGCGACCGCCAGATCACCGCCGAGCTGCGGCCCTGGTGGGAGCGCTACCGGGAGCGGGCCGCGGCCCACCGCCACAAGGGCGTGGCCGACCCGGAATTGGCCGCCTTCCGCCGGCTGCTGGAGGAGTGGCGCATCTCGCTGTTCGCCCAGGAACTGGGCACCCGGCAGCCGGTTTCTGCCAAGCGCCTGGAGGCCCAGTGGGCGCAGGTGCGCTGACCCCTCCGCCGGCCCATGAGCTGCATGCAGCATCGGCCAAAAGGCAATCCCCGAGGAGATCGCCGATGGAAAGTTCAAAGCGGCGGGCCGTACTGGCCTGCCTCGGAAGCCTGGCGGCCGCCGGCCCGGTGTTGGCGGCACCGGCCAATTTTGAGGCGGGCCTGACCCTGGTGGGCCAGACCAGTGACGCCGATGCCGCCGACTCCGAGACTGTGGCTTCCCTGGACCTGATCACCACCGTGCCCATGGGTGCCGGGGCCTGGACCCTCTACGTGGAGGGCAACACCAGCCCGGAGAACCAGGGCGTCTCCTCGGCGCTGCCGGAGGCCAACGCCGATGCCGGCACGGCCCTGGACCGGGACGGCAACGGCCGGCTGCAAGTCTCCGAGCTGCACTACTCGGTGCCCTCCGGCGCGGGGGAGGCGGTGATCGGCTTGCTGGATGTCACCGTCTACCTGGACACGAGCGCCGTTGCCAATGACGAGGCCACCCAGTTTCTCGGCGCCGGCTTCGTCAACAACCCCACCGTGGCCTTCCCCGACTACACCCTGGCGGGCGTCGTGTCCCAGCCGGCCGCCGGCCGAGGCTTCGGCTGGGTGGCGGCGGTGGCCGGCTCCAACGGCCTGGGCGACAACCCGGATGCCTCCTACTCCGAGCTGGTGGACCTGGGCGAGGACGGCAGGGGGGTGTTCAGCGCCCTGGAGCTGCAGTGGCAGGCCGGCCGTACGCTGCTGCGCCTGGGCGGCTGGTGGAGCACCGCCGACCGCCCGGCCCTGGACGGCAGTGGCGACGAGCTGGACAACCGCGGCGTGTATCTCTCGACCGACTGGACCGAGGGCCCGGTAGGCTTCAACCTGCGCGCCGGCCTGGCCCGGGAGTCGGTCTCCGAGGCGGCGGACTTCGTCGCCCTGGCTCTGGAGTACCGGGCCGCCGACGGCCGCCTGGGCCTGGGTTGGGCACGCACCGGGGCCTCCGACGAGCTGGGTGCGGAGGCGGAGGCCACCCAGCAGGCCGAGTTCTACCTGCGCATGGATTTCAGCCCCCACCTGCACCTCACCCCCTCGGTGCAGTGGCTGTTGGACAGCGGCCTGGGCGCCTCCCCGGCGGGCGAGGACGCCGTGGTGGGCAGCATGCGCCTGGGGCTCGCCTACTGAGACACCCGGGCGCGGCGGCAGAGGCTCGTGCATCCGGCTGCGCCCCTGACAGCCCCTCGGCCCTGGTGTACCATCCGGCGCTTTCCTGCTCCGAGGTGCAGCATGATCGAGGTCAACGCGCTGGCGAGCCGAATCGCCGACCTCCAGGGACGCGGCGAGTCCCTGAGGGGGTATCTTTGACTACCCGGGCAAGCGCGAGCGCCTGGAGGAAGTCACCCGCGAGCTGGAGAATCCCCGGGTCTGGGACGACCCGGACCGGGCCCAGGAGCTGAACCGGGAGCGCGTGCGCCTGGACGAGACTGTCAGTTCGCTGGACCGGCTGCGCGACGGCCTGGCGGACGCCGCCGACCTTCTGGAGATGGCCCGGGAGGAGGACGACACCGCCACCCTGCAATCCATCGAGGCCGATGTGGCGGGCTTCGAGTCGGAAGTGGCCGGGCTGGAATTCAAGCGCATGTTCTCCGGCGAGATGGACTCCAAGAATGCCTTCCTGGACGTCCAGGCGGGTTCCGGTGGCACCGAGGCCCAGGACTGGGCCGAGATGCTGCTGCGCATGTACCTGCGCTGGGCCGAGCGCCGGGGCTTCAAGAGCGAGCTGATCGAGGTGTCCGAGGCGGAGGTGGCCGGTATCAAGAGCGCCACGGTGCGCTTCGACGGCGAGTACGCCTTTGGCTGGCTGCGCACCGAGACCGGCGTCCACCGGCTGGTGCGCAAGTCGCCGTTCGACTCCGGCAACCGCCGCCACACCTCCTTCGCCGCCGTGTTCGTCTCCCCCGAGGTGGACGACGACGTGGAGATCGAGGTCGATCCCTCGGACCTGCGGGTGGACGTCTACCGCGCCAGCGGCGCCGGCGGCCAGCACGTCAACCGCACCGAGTCGGCGGTGCGCATCACCCACATGCCCTCGGGCATCGTGGTCCAGTGCCAGAACGACCGCTCCCAGCACAAGAACCGGGCTACGGCCATGAAGCAGCTCAAGGCCAAGCTCTACGAGCTGGAGATGCAGAAGCGCCGCGAGCAGGCCGAGCAGGTGGAGGAGGGCAAGGCGGAGATCGGCTGGGGCAGCCAGATCCGCTCCTACGTGCTGGACCAGTCCCGCATCAAGGACCTGCGCACCGGGGTGGAGATCGGCAACACCCAGGCAGTGCTGGACGGCGACCTGGATCCGTTCGTCGAGGCGAGCCTCAAGGCCGGTCTGTAAGCCACCGCAACTCCGAGAATCTCCGATGACCGACGCCACCGATTCCAACCGGCTCATCGCCCAGCGCCGTGAGAAGCTGGCCGCCCTGCGCGAGCAGGGCATCGCCTATCCCAACGACTTCCGCCGCGACCGCCTGGCCGCGGAACTGCACCGGGAGTTCGGTGAGCTGGACAACGACGCGCTGGAGGCGCAGCCGGTGCGGTTGCGCGTGGCCGGGCGCATGCTGGCCAAGCGCATCATGGGCAAGGCGAGTTTCGCCCGGCTGCAGGACATGTCCGGCGCCATCCAGCTGTTCGTGCAGCGCGACAGCCTGCCCGATGGGCTCTACGCCGAGTTCAAGACCTGGGACCTGGGGGACATCCTCGGTGCCGAGGGCCGCCTGTTCCGCACCCGAACCGGCGAACTCTCGGTGCGGGTGGATGGCTTGCGCCTGCTCACCAAGGCCCTGCGCCCGCTGCCGGAGAAGTACCACGGCCTGGCAGACCAGGAGGCCCGCTACCGCCAGCGCTACGTGGATCTCATCGTCACGCCGGAGGCGCGGCGCACCTTCCAGCTGCGCAGCCACGTGGTGCGCCGCATCCGGGAGACCCTGGACGCCCGGGGCTTCCTGGAGGTGGAGACCCCCATGATGCAGCCCATCCCCGGCGGCGCCACCGCCCGGCCGTTCATCACCCACCACAACGCCCTGGACACGGACCTGTACCTGCGCGTCGCCCCGGAGCTCTACCTCAAGCGGCTGGTGGTGGGAGGCTTCGAGAAGGTCTACGAAATCAACCGCAACTTCCGCAACGAGGGGGTCTCCACCCGGCACAACCCCGAGTTCACCATGCTGGAGTTCTACCAGGCCTATGCCGGCCACACCGAGCTCATGGACCTCACCGAGGAACTGCTGCGGGATCTGGTGACCCTGGCATCCGGCGCCGACCACCTGGACTATCAGCAGGAGCGCCTGGAGTTCGGTCCGGCCTTCCGGCGGGTGAGCGTCCGGGACGCCATTGCCGAGCACAATCCGGGTGTCAGCGCCGCACAGCTGGACGACCGGGAGGCCGCCGCCAGCGTCGCCGCCGGCCTGGGGATCGATGTGCAGCCCGGCTGGGGGGTGGGGCGGCTGCAGATGGAGATCTTCGAGGCCACGGTGGAGGACCGGCTGCGCCAGCCCACCTTCGTCACGGACTTCCCGGCGGAGGTCTCACCCCTGGCCCGGCCCCGGGACGACGACCCCGGCGTCACCGAGCGCTTCGAACTGATCGTGGCCGGCCGCGAGATCGCCAACGGCTTCTCCGAGCTCAACGACCCCGATGAGCAGGCCCGGCGCTTCCGGGCCCAGGTGGCGGAAAAGGAGGCCGGCGACGACGAGGCCATGTTCTACGATGCCGACTACATCCGCGCCCTGGAGTACGGCCTGCCGCCCACCGCCGGCGAGGGCATCGGCATCGACCGCCTGGTGATGCTGCTGGCGGACGCCCCGTCCATCCGCGACGTGCTGCTGTTCCCCGCCATGCGGCCGGAGGAGGGGTAGGGGCGTCTTCGTCTTGGGTGGCGAAGGCCGCCGGCGCCGATGGCCCCGGCGTTCGCTCTGGGAAAAGGACTGAGTGAAAGGGACTGAGGACTGATTGGGAGGGGGCTTGACAGGCGCCGGGGCGGGGTCACGCTCAGTCCTCAGCCCGTAGGCTGGGTTGAGCCCGCGAAACCCAGCATGCCGCGGCCGGGGGACGACGTCTCCCGTCCCCTCAAACCGCGTAGGGCAACTCCAACGCCTCCACTCCGACACCGCCCACCTGCAGGTCTTCCCGACCCGCCTCCTCGATGCGCAGCACCGCCAGCGCCTCCGAGCGGCCCTCCGGCGTAGGCGCGGAGATCACCACCTCGCCGGCCTCCCGGTCCTCCGAGGTGCGCACCGAACTGCCAGGGGCCGGCGCCGGCCCCGCCACGGCCAGGCGGTACATGCGGCGGTTGAGGCGGCCCCGGGAATGCATGCGGGCCACCACCTCCTGGCCCGGGTAGCAGCCCTTCGAGTAGCTGACGCCCCCCAGCGCCTCCAGATTCAGCATCAGCGGCACGAAGTGCTCGCTGGTCTCCGGCACCACCTCCGGCAGTCCGGCGCGCACGTCCAGCAGCCGCCAGGCGGCGCTGCCCACCGGTTGCAGACCCCGCGCCAGAGTCTCCCAAAGGGGCCCGACCTGGTCGGCCGGGCCCAGCACCAGGTAGCGTCCGGCGTCCGGCAGGCGCAGGCAGCGCAGATCCCCCGCCGCGGCCACCTCTCCCGGTGCCCGGGGCGGCGAACCCAGGTTCTCGGCCAGCAGCGTCTCCGCTGCCGCTCCCGCCACGCCCAGCACCGGCAGTTCCGCGCCGGCGTTGCGGATCTCCACCTTGGAGCGGAGCACGAACATCTGCAGGCGCCGGCGTACCGCTTCCGCGAGGGCGTCATGGACCAGGACCAGCAGGCCGCCGTTGTGGGCCAGCAGGCGCATCAGCGCCAGGCTGCGGCCCTTGGCCGAGCAGTAGGCCGCCAGCCGGCTCTGCTCGGGGCCGAGGTCGCCGACCGCGTTGCTCACCTGGCCATGGAGGAAGGCGAACGCGTCGACTCCGGTGAACTCCAGGGCGCCCAGGTGCAGCAGCGGTGAGACCACGCCCTGGTCCAGGACCGCGGCGGCTTCCTCGGCCGGATCGGCGAAGCAGAAATCGGCCCCGGAGTCCGCCGGCCGGGTGCCGGCAGCGGCAACGGAGCCCCAGTCGGACTCCAGCCGCAGCGGATCGGGGGTGGCGGAATGCGACTGTGGCATACTCGGGCGGTCCTTCAGGTCGACGAGGGGTTTGCTGCGATGAACGACAATAAGGGCGAGCGGCCGGGAGACCGGATCGCGTCCGATGCAACCGAGGATAGCACGGCGGTGGACTGGGACCGGCCGGAGACCTGGCCGGAGGAAGTGGGCGGCCCCAAGGGCCCGGAGCCGACCCGGTACGGCGACTGGGAGCGCAACGGCCGCTGCTCGGACTTCTGAACCGTCAGGCCGTAACTGTCCTGGAAAGCCTGTCAGGTAAGTGTTGCAACACTCTGAAAACCGGTTTATCGAGGCCGGCCAGGCGCCCATGGTGCAGCGCCGCAGTCTTGCAAGTGGCAGGGCAAGTGGTTACTGTTGCGCCGGTTTGCCGGCCCGGCTCTTCGTGGAGTTCGATAATGCATAGCGATAATCGGCCGCTCTCTCCGCACCTGCAGATCTACAAGCTTCCGCTCACCGCCATCACCTCCATAACCCATCGCATTACGGGGGCCGCTCTGACGCTGGGTCTGGTGCTGCTGGTGTACTGGCTGGCGGCGGCGGCCACCGGGCCGGTGGCCTATGGGCAGTCGCAGGCGGTGCTGGGGAGTTTCCTCGGCCAGATCGCATTGTTCCTGTTCACCTTCGCCCTGTTCTACCACTTGGCCAACGGTGTCCGGCACCTGGTGTGGGATACCGGCGCTGCCCTGGACCTGGAGTCCGCCCGTATGGGCAGCTACCTGGTGCTGGCGGCGGCGGCGGTGCTCACCGTCATAATCTGGGTCTTCGCCTACCTGGCCTGACATTACGAGGGGATTCCCATGGCATTGCGCACGCCCATCAAGCAAGCGCGCGGACTGGGGTCGGCCCACCATGGGACCGGTCACTGGATGGCCCAGCGGATTACGGCCGTGGCGCTGGTGCCGCTGCTGCTGTGGCTGGCCTTCGGCATCGCCAGCTACGCCGGCGCCGACTATGCGGCGGCCCGGGCCTGGATTGGCTCTCCGGTGACGGCGATCGCCCTGGTGGTCACCCTGGCGGTGGCTAGCTATCACGGCGTCATCGGTCTGCAGGTGGTCCTGGAGGACTACGTCCCCGCGCGGGGCCCGCGCCTGGTGGCCAACGTCCTGATCCAGTTTGCCGCCGTGGTGCTGGCTGCTGCGGGCATTTTTGCCGTGCTCAAGATCGCTCTGGGGGGCTGAATCGATGACGGGGGATTACAAGGTCATCGACCACACCTACGACGTGGTGGTGGTGGGCGCCGGCGGCGCCGGGCTGCGGGCCACCTTCGGAATGGCGGCGAAGGGCCTCAAGACCGCCTGCGTCACCAAGGTGTTTCCCACCCGCAGCCACACCGTGGCAGCCCAGGGCGGCGTCAGTGCAGCGCTCGGCAACATGGGTGAGGACGACTGGCGCTGGCACGCCTATGACACCATCAAGGGCTCCGACTGGCTGGGCGACCAGGACGCGATCGAGTACATGTGCCGCGAGGCCATCCCGGCCATTATCGAGCTGGAGCACTACGGCGTGCCTTTCTCCCGAACCGAGGAGGGCAGGATCTACCAGCGCCCCTTCGGCGGTATGACCACCCATTACGGCGAGGGCCGGGCCCAGCGCACCTGCGCCGCGGCGGACCGCACCGGCCATGCCATGCTGCACACCCTCTACCAGCAGGCCCTGAAAAACGAAGCGGAGTTCTACATCGAGCATTTCGCCATCGACCTGATGATGGACGCCGACGGCAGCTGCCGCGGCGTGGTCACCATCGACCTGTCAACCGGCGAGATCCACCGCTTCCGTGCCCACCAGACCGTGCTGGCCACTGGCGGTTACGGCCGGGCGTACTTCTCGTGCACGTCCGCCCACACCTGCACGGGCGACGGTGCCGGCATGGTGATCCGCGCCGGCCTGCCCCTGCAGGACATGGAGTTCATCCAGTTCCACCCCACCGGCATCTACGGCGCCGGCTGCCTGATCACCGAGGGGGTGCGCGGTGAAGGCGGCTACCTGACCAACTCCGAGGGCGAGCGCTTCATGGAGCGCTACGCCCCCAACGCCAAGGATCTCGCATCCCGGGACGTGGTGAGCCGGGCCATGACCATCGAGATCCGCGAGGGGCGCGGGGTCGGCCAGGGCAGCGACCATATCCACCTGCACCTGGAGCACCTCGGCGCCGAGGTGATCAACGAGCGCCTGCCGGGCATCGCGGAGACCGCCAAGATCTTCGCCGGCGTGGACGTCACCCGGGAGCCCATCCCGGTGCTGCCCACGGTGCACTACAACATGGGTGGAATCCCCACCAACTTCATGGGCGAGGTGGTGACCCTCAAGGACAGCAGCCCAGACAGCGTAGTGCCGGGGCTGATGGCCATTGGCGAGGCGGCCTGCGTGTCGGTGCACGGCGCCAACCGCCTGGGCTCCAATTCGCTGCTGGACCTGGTGGTGTTCGGCCGGGCGGCGGCAATCCGGGCCGCCGAGCTGGTACGCGAGCAGGGCGCCAATCACCGGCCCCTGCCCGACGACGCCTCAGACCGCGCCCTGGAGCGGCTGGACCGGCTACGCAACGCCAAGGGCTCCGAGCCCACCGCCGGCATTCGCGACCGCATGCAGCGCACCATGCAGAACTACGCGGCGGTATTCCGCACCGGCGAGACCCTGGACGAGGGCTGCAGCCGCATGCAGGAGGTCTACGCAAGCTTCGCCGACGTGGCGGTGAGCGACCGCTCCCTGGTGTGGAACTCCGACCTGGTGGAGACCCTGGAGCTGGAGAACCTGCTCGCCTGTGCCGTGACGTCTATCCGCTCGGCCGCGAACCGTACCGAGAGCCGGGGGGCCCATGCCCGGGAAGACTTCGCTGATCGCGACGACGAGAACTGGATGAAGCACACGCTGTCCTGGATGGACGCCAAGGGCGAGGTCAGCTTCGACTACCGTCCGGTGCACCTGCAGCCCCTGACCGACGAGATGCAGGCCATTCCGCCCAAGGCGCGAGTCTATTAGGCGGCCCCCGCGCTCCGGCAGCGACCCGCGGATCAGGCGACGAGGATCAAGCAGATGGCAAAGTTCTCCCTCCCGGCAAATTCCCGCGTCCAGGACGGCCAGGTGTTCCGCTCCGAGGCCAAGGGCGGTTCGGTGCGGAGTTTCAAGGTCTACCGCTGGGATCCGGACAGCGGCAGGAATCCGCGGCTGGACACCTATGAGCTCGACATGGACAGCTGCGGTCCGATGGTTCTGGACGCGCTCATCAAGATCAAGAACGAGGTCGACCCGACCCTGACCTTCCGGCGTTCCTGCCGCGAGGGCATCTGCGGGTCCTGCGCCATGAACATCGATGGCGCCAATACCCTGGCCTGCACCAAGGCCATCGACGACATCGACGGCGATGTGCGCATCTACCCTCTGCCCTCCTCGCCGGTAGTCAAGGACTTGGTGCCGGACCTGACCCACTTCTACGCCCAGTACGCCTCCATCAAGCCCTGGATCCGCACCCAGACCCCGGCGCCGCCGGACCGGGAGCGGCTCCAGTCCAAGGATGACCGGGCTCTGCTGGACGGGCTCTACGAGTGCATCCTGTGCGCCTGCTGCCAGACCTCCTGCCCCAGCTACTGGTGGAATCCGGACCGCTACCTGGGGCCGGCGATTCTGCTGCAGGCCTACCGCTGGATCGTGGACAGCCGGGATGAGTCCACCGGTGAGCGCCTGGATGACCTGCAGGACCCGTTCAAGCTCTACCGCTGCCACACCATCATGAACTGCACCTCGGTGTGTCCCAAGGGCCTGAATCCGGCCCGCGCCATCACCGAGATCAAGAAGCTGATGGTGGCCCGCGACTGAACCCGGCGGCGTGAGCGACGACCGCCTGTCCAGGCTGCGCTGGCGATGCCGGCGCGGCACCCGGGAGCTCGACCTCATCCTGCAGCGTTTCCTGGAGCGGGGTTACCCGAATCTGGATGCCGCGGGACGGGCCGAGTTCGAGGCCCTGCTGGACTGCGAAGACGACCGCCTGCAGGCGTGGCTGGTGAATGGAGATCACCCTGGGGATGAGCGACTCGCCGCCATTGTGGGCACCGTCCGCCACGCCGCTGGTCTTTGAGCGGCGGCCTTCCGCCACCCTGACCGCCTTCATCGTCGCGGCCCATGCTCTGGCCGCCGCCCCGCTGCTGTTCCTGCCCCTGCCCTGGCTCGCGGCTCTGGCGTGGCTTGCACTGGTGCTGGGCACGCTGGCGTGGGAGCTCACGCGCCACGCCCTGTCCACCAGCCACCGGTTCGTGCGCCGCGTCCAATGGGGGCAGGACGGGCGCTGGCAGCTGGAGACCGGCGACAGCCGGCTGTGGCGGGGCGAGGCAGTGGCGGCGCTGGTCAGCCCCTGGTTGTGCATCGTGCACTTTCGCAGGCCAGTGGCCGGTGCGCGTCGCCTGGTGCTGCCGGCCGACGCCCTGGATGCCGACACTCACCGGCGGCTGCGCCGGGCCCTGGAGGAGGGACTGGCCCTGCGCGCCCGGGCGGCGGCCAGGATGTAGATGTAGGCCGGATAAGCGAAGCGCATCCGGCGTCTTCGGTTCAGCCCGAACTCCGCCTCCACCGGCCTACGCGTCGACGTACCAGCAACGGCGTCCCGTGTTCGCCAGGCCGCGGCAAGACGCTGGGCCCCGGGACGCCGGATGCCGCGCTTGCGCGCCTTATCCGCGGGCCACGCCCCGCCAGCGGCGGCACTGACTTTGGTCAGATACGCAAGCCGCCCCCGGAAATCCTGCTTGCCTGAGCGCCCGCTTGTGCGCTCACCGAGCGCCGGGCGAGGCATCTCCGGCCATGGCGGCGGCGGATCGATGCGCAAATCAGCGTCCGCCGGCGCCCGCGTAAGTGCGGGGCGCCGGCGGCACCAGGATGGTGGACTGAGCCGGCCCCGGAGCCGGGTTGGGGCAGTCCAGAGTGTAGTGCAGGCCCCGGCTCTCCCGACGGGTGGCGGCGCTGTCGACCATCAGCCCCGCCACCAGCGCCAGGTTGCGCAACTCGATCAGGTCCGGTGTGACCCGGAAATTGCCGTAGTAATCGTCGATCTCCCCCTGCAGCAGGTCGATGCGCCGGCGCGCCCGGGCCAGGCGCTTGTCGGTGCGCACGATGCCCACGTAGTCCCACATGCAACGGCGGATCTCCAGCCAGTTGTGGGCCACCACCACCTGCTCGTCGGAGTCGGTGACCTGGGTTTCGTCCCAGGGCGGCAGCGCGGGCGCCGACGGCGGGCGGGTGGCCAGGTCGGCGTCGCAGGCGGCCGCCGCGGCCATGCCGTAGACCAGGCATTCCAGCAGGGAATTGCTCGCCAGCCGGTTGGCGCCGTGCAGGCCGGTGCAGGCGGTCTC
>CAZAQB010000001.1:0-19570 GCA_964487155.1 uncultured Ectothiorhodospiraceae bacterium | reverse complement strand
GCAGGGAATTGCTCGCCAGCCGGTTGGCGCCGTGCAGGCCGGTGCAGGCGGTCTCGCCAATGGCATAGAGCCCCGCCAGGTCGGTTCGCCCGGCGCCGTCAACGAGGATGCCGCCGCAGGTGTAGTGGGCCGCGGGCACCACCGGGATGGGCTCCCGGGTGATGTCGATGCCGAGCTCCAGGCAGCGGCCGTGGATGGTGGGGAAGTGCTCGCGGATGAACTCCGCGGGACGGTGGCTGATGTCCAGCTGCACGCAGTCCGCGCCGAGGCGCTTCATCTCGTGGTCGATGGCGCGGGCCACGATGTCCCGGGGGGCCAGCTCGCCACGAGGGTCGAAACGCTCCATGAAGGCCTCGCCGTCCGGCAACAGCAACCGGCCGCCCTCGCCACGCACCGCCTCGCTGATCAGGAACGACCGCGCCCTGGGATGGAACAGGCAGGTGGGGTGAAACTGATTGAATTCCAGGTTGGCGACCCGGCAGCCGGCCCGCCAGGCCATGGCGATGCCGTCGCCGGTGGCGCCCTCCGGGTTGGTGCTGTACAGGTAGGCCTTGCTGGCGCCGCCGCTGGCCAGCACCACCGCGCCCGCGGCCAGGGGACGCACGCCGGCGTGGCGGGCATCCAGTACGTAGGCCCCCAGGCATCGGTCCGAACCGTGGCCCAGGCGCCGGGCGGTGATCAGGTCCACCGCCACCTGGTTCTCCAGAATGCGGATATTCGGCCGTTGCAGGGCCCGCGCCAGGAGGGTGGTTTCAATGGCCCGCCCGGTATGGTCGGCGGCATGAACGATACGACGGTGACTGTGGCCTCCCTCCCGGTGCAGATGCAGCACCGGCTCGCCGTTATCGCCGGGCCGGGTGGTGAAGGGCACCTGCTGCTCAAGGAGCCACTGCACCGCCTCCGGGGCGCCCTCGGCCACCTGGCGGACCGCCGCCGGATCGCACAATCCGGCGCCGGCCTCCAGGGTGTCGGCTACATGGGCGTCTATGGAATCCCCGGCCTCCAGCACCGCGGACACGCCCCCCTGGGCGTAGAGGCTCGCGCCCTCGGCCATGGGCCCCTTGGCCAGCAGCGTGACCCGCAGACGCTCCGGCAGCCGCAGGGCCATGGTGAGCCCGGCGACGCCGCTGCCGATGATCAGAATGTCTGTTGTTTCCTCGCCGGATCTCATTGTCTTGAATGCCATCGTGCGGATCGGCTACGCTGCCTGCCGCCCTTTCGCTCTCGCGGCACCGCCCCGTGTTTCGGTGCGGGCTGCTCACCCGGCAAGAACTATAAACCGCTCCCGGACTTGGCCGCGAACTATCCATGAGACCCAATGTCTACGTTGGTAGCACGCGACCCGGGGCCGTCCTGATGGCGGCATGGTCGTGAACGCTGGCGCCGACAAGGAACTCGTGGAGCGGGTCAAGGCGGGCGACCGGCAAGCGTTCAACGTGCTGGTCCAGAAGTACCAGCACAAGCTGGTAAAGCTGATCCAGCGGTACGTTCATGACCCGACAGAGGCTCTGGATGTATCCCAGGAGGCCTTCATCAAGGCCTACCGCGCACTGCCGAACTTCCGGGGCGACAGTAGCTTCTACACATGGCTGTACCGGATCGGCATCAACACGGCGAAGAACTACCTGGTGGCCCAGGGACGCCGGCCGCCGGATAGCGACATCGACGCCCAGGACGCCGAACGCTACGACATCGAGTCCCGGCTGAAGGACCACGAAACGCCGGAGAGCCTGGCAGAGCGCGACGAGATTCAGCGCACCGTGTTCCAGGCGATAGAGGATTTGCCGGAGGATCTGCGCACTGCGATTACACTCCGGGAAATCGAAGGGCTGAGCTACGAGGAGATTGCCCAGACCATGGAGTGTCCGATCGGCACGGTCCGGTCGCGAATCTTTCGGGCTCGGGAGTTCATCGATCGGCGTTTGCAGCCGATGCTGTCGTCTGAGGTGGAGCAGTGACGGGGAACGGTGAGGGGTTCAACGAGCAGCTCTCGGCGCTTTGCGACGACGAGCTCGGACGTGACGAGTATGCGCTGGCGCTGCGCCGGCTCGGTCGGGATGGCGAGGCACGGGCGCGACTGGCCCGCTACCACCTGATCCGGGACTCTCTGCACGGCAACTTGCCGCCCCGAGGTGCCGGCACCCTGGCGGCTCGGGTCGCGGCGGCACTGGAGCAGGAACCGCCGTTGCAGGCGTCGCGACGGCTCGGTGCCGGCTGGCTGAAGCCGGTAGCTGGGGCCGCGGTGGCTGCCACGGTGGCGCTGGCGGCGTTGCTGCTGGTGCCGTCGGGCGGGCCCCCGCAGCCCGGTGGTTCAGCGCTGCAGGCAGGGTCGCCCCAGCACGCCCGTCTGGCGGGCGCAGAACTGCCGGCGGCGTCACTGCAGGTGCGGCCGGACAGGAACCGTGGCACCCAGCTCGTTTCCTCCAGTGCCCAGGGGTGGGATCGGCTGGAGCCGGCCGCTCGGCAGCGGTTGCGGGGCCTGCTGGTGAATCACAGTGAGCAGTCGTCAACGGGACGTCTGGGCGGCGTGCTGAACTACGTGCGCATCGCCGGCCATGAGCGCTCGGAGTAGTCGCGCACGCATTCTGGGTGGCCTGGCGCTGCTGGGTCTGGTGCTGGCTGGTGGTGGTGGCCGCGCCGCGGCGGAGACAGACTCCGAAGCAGGCCGCCCCGAGGCCTACCAGCTCCTTGACCAGGTGGCCGCCGCGGTACGGGAGCGCTCCTACCGGGGGACGTTCATCTATCACTACGGCGACCGCATGGAGGCCATGGGCATCGTCCACCGGGGCGGTCCCGAGGGCCGTCGCGAGCGGCTTTACTCGCTGAACGGTGCCGCCCGGGAAATCATCCGGGACGACCAGCGGGTGACCTGTATCCTGCCCGACGACGGCTCGGTGCTGGTAGACCGGCGCCAGTTGCGCAACCCGCTGAGCGGGGTGCTGCCGAGCGTCGGTTTCGAGGTCAAGCCGGTGTACCGGGTACGCCTGGGAGGGCGGGGCCGCATCGCCGGCCGGGACGCCCGCCAGCTGCTGATCATCCCCCGGGACCGCTTCCGCTACGGCGTCAGCCTCTGGGTAGACCAGGAGACCTCCCTGCTGTTGCGCTCCGACCTGCTGGACGGGCAGGGCCAGGCGGTGGAACAGATCATGTTCACCGAGTTGGAGGTGCGCGAGACGGTGCCTGATGAATGGCTGGAGCCGAACCTGCCAGAGGGGGACTACCGTTGGTACCGGCAGCCGGCAGGTGCGCCGCATTGGGTCGCAGAGCCGGCCCAGGAGCCCGCCTGGGTGATCGAGCGCCTCCCCGAGGGCTTCGTTGCGACCGACTTCCAGCGCGCCGCTATTGCCGCCCACGACGGGATCGTCGAGCATCAGATGCTGAGCGACGGATTCGCCATCATCTCGGTCTACGTGAACCCCCTTGGGGAGGCACCACCGCTGCAGGGAGATTTCCGCCTCGGCGCCGTGCACGCCCACGGCAGCGTGGTCGACGGCCACCAGGTGGTGGTGGTGGGCGCCGTGCCTCCGGCGACGGTGGCGATGGTGGCAGACTCGGTGCGCTACCGGCGCAGGCCATGATCCAGGAACGCGCGGTAGTGGTGAGCGTGGACGCAGACCACGCCTGGCTGGAACGGCGCAGTGGCGGCGGTTGCGGCGGCTGCTCCGCGGCCGGCGGCTGCGGCACTCGCCTGCTGGGCTCGGCCCTGGGCCGGCGGCCCCTGCGCTTGCGGGCCCGCAACCTGCTTGGGGCGGTGCCGGGTGACGAGGTCATCGTCGGCCTCGCCGAAGGCGCTCTGCTGGCCGGCGCCCTGCGGGCCTACGGACTGCCGCTGGCCACGATGCTGCTGGGTGCTGCCGGTGTGCGTGCGCTGGGAGCCGATGGCGACCTGGCGGGAGGGCTCGGTGCCCTTGGGGGGCTGGCGCTGGGGCTTTTCTGGGTGGCGCGGGGCCAGCGCCGCGGCGCGGCGGATCCACGTTTCGAGCCCACCATGCTGGCGTTTGCGGCGCCGGCAGCCGAGCGGCTGCCAGGCTGACCGGCAGCGGCGCTACACAACCTGACGAGGGGGTTTGCATGCATCAACACGTCTCGGCCAGACGCACATTGCCGGCGGTCATCGGGGTACTGGCCCTGTTGCTGGCGGCGGTCCCCGCCATGGCCCGCTCCCTGCCGGATTTCAGCGGCCTGGTGGAGCGGCAGAGCCCGGCGGTGGTGAACATCGCCACGACCAAGGAGGGCGGCGCCGAGGCAGCGCGCCGCAATATGCCCGAGGATCACCCCTTCCCGGATTTCTTCGAGCGCTTCCGGGACCGTCCGCCGCGAGATTTCAGGGGTGAGTCCCTGGGCTCCGGTTTCGTCATCTCCGCGGATGGCTACATCCTCACCAACCGCCATGTGGTCCAGGACGCCTCCGAGATCGTGGTGCGGCTCAGTGATCGGCGCCAGTTCGTGGCGGAGGTCATCGGTTCCGACGAGCGCAGCGACCTGGCCCTGCTGCGCATCGACGCCACGAACCTGCCGGCGGTGCGCATCGGCAGTGCCACCGAGCTCAAGGTGGGGGAGTGGGTGCTGGCCATCGGCTCGCCGTTCGGCTTCGAGCACTCCGTGACCGCGGGCATCGTCAGTGCGAAGGGACGCAACCTGCCGTCGGAGAACTACGTGCCCTTCATCCAGACCGACGTGGCCATCAATCCGGGCAATTCCGGTGGGCCACTGTTCAATCTCGATGGTGAGGTGGTGGGGGTGAACTCCCACATCTACAGCCGTACCGGCGGCTTCATGGGGCTGTCGTTTTCCATCCCCATCGAGCTCGCCATGGACGTGGCCGCCCAGCTTCGAACTGGGGGCCGGGTGGACCGGGGCTGGATTGGTGTGGTGATCCAGGACGTCACCCGGGAACTTGCGGACAGCTTCGGCATGAGCCGCCCGGAAGGGGCGCTGGTGGCCCAGGTGCTGCCGGACAGCCCCGCCGCCGCCGCCGGCCTGCAGGTGGGCGACATCATCGTCGGCTTCGATGGCCGCGATGTGCCCCGATCTGGCGCGCTGCCTCCCATGGTGGGACGTGCCCCGGTGGGCGCCGAGGTGCCGGTACGGGTGATCCGGGACGGCGATCCCCTCACTCTGGGGGTGGAGCTCGGCCGGCTGCCGGACGAGCCGCTGGGCGCGGTCACCCCACCGCCCCCGGCGCCGGACCGGTTCCCGGAACTGGGCCTGCAGATCGAGCCGCTCACCGACGAGCACCGGGAGGCGCTGGGACTGGAACCCGACCAGGGCGGCGTGGTGGTGAAATCGGTGGAGGAGGGGCCGGCCGAGCGTGCCGGGCTCTCCGCCGGGGACGTGATCACCATGCTGGACCGTAAGCCGGTGAACTCGGTGGCCGAATTCGCTGCCGCGGCCCGCTCCCTGGATGCCGGCAGCACCGTGCCGCTGCTGGTACAACGGGAAGTCGGGCCTCGTTTTCTCGCCCTCAACGTGCCCTGAGTCCAGCCTCCCGGACAACCCCACGCTCGCAAATTGCGGACGCCGCATTTGAGCGGGGTCACGGAAACCCGTATCTTGCAGTGCCGCCGTAACGCCACCTCCGATGGAGGCGTGAGCCGCCCTCCTGCCCGGGAACCGCCGGAACAGGAACCGCGCCGCGCCCCGGCCGGTTCCGGTCGCCGCTGGCGGCGCCGGCGTGTATCGGCACAGCGCACCCCGGATGGACCGTGACCCGTGGCTTCCACGAGCCCTATATGGACCGAACTCGAAACTTCTCGATCATCGCCCACATCGACCACGGCAAGTCCACCCTGGCGGACCGGCTGATAGAGCGCTGCGGGGCCCTCACCGAAAGGGAGATGTCCGAGCAGGTGCTGGACTCCATGGACCTGGAGCGCGAGCGCGGCATCACCATCAAGGCGCAGAGCGTGAGCCTGGAGTATCAGGCTGCCAGCGGCCAGCGTTATGTATTCAACATCATCGACACGCCGGGCCACGTGGACTTCTCCTACGAGGTCAGCCGTTCGCTGTACGCCTGCGAGGGCGCGCTGCTGGTGGTGGACGCCGCCCAGGGCGTGGAGGCCCAGAGCGTGGCCAACTGCTACACGGCTGTGGAGCAGGGCCTGGAGATTGTTCCGGTGCTGAACAAGATCGACCTGCCCTCAGCGGAGCCGGACCGGGTCATCCAGCAGATCGAGGAGATCATCGGCCTGCCCGGCGACGACGCCCTGCGCATCAGCGCCAAGACCGGCCAGGGCATGGACGAGCTGCTGGAAGCCATCGTCGAGCGCATCCCGGCACCGAAGGGTAACCCGGAGGCGGCGCTCAAGGCCCTGATCATCGATTCCTGGTTCGACAACTACCTGGGGGTGATCTGCCTGGTGCGGGTGTTCGACGGGCAGCTGCGCAAGGGCGAGCGTATCCGGGTGATGAGCACCGGGCGGGAATTCGACGTGGACGAAGTCGGCGTGTTCACGCCCAAGCGTACAGCGCGGGCCACCCTCGGCGCCGGCGGGGTGGGCTACGTGGTGGCAGGCATCAAGGACATCGACGGCGCCCCGGTGGGCGATACCCTGACCCGGGCGCGCCACCCCACGGAAGCGCCGGTGCCCGGTTTCAAGCGCGTCAAACCCCGGGTGTTCGCCGGTCTCTACCCGGTCACCTCCGAGAACTACGAGGATCTGCGCGACGCCCTGGGCAAGCTGCGCCTCAACGACGCCTCGCTGCACTTCGAGCCGGAGGTCTCGGAGGCCCTCGGTTTCGGCTTCCGCTGCGGCTTCCTGGGCATGCTGCACATGGAGATCGTCCAGGAACGCCTGGAGCGGGAATACAACCTGGATCTCATCACCACCGCGCCGACCGTGGTTCACGAAGTGTTGACCGCCGACGGGACCGTGCTGGAGGTGGACAATCCCGCCCGCCTGCCTCCCAGCAACACCCTCCAGGAGATCCGTGAGCCCATCATCCACGCCAGCATTCTGGTGCCCCAGGAACACCTCGGGGCGGTGATCAAGCTCTGCGAGGATAAGCGCGGCAGCCAGAAGGCGCTGCAGTTCGTGGGCAACCAGATCTCGCTGGAATACGAGATGCCGCTGTCGGAGGTCGTGCTGGACTTCTTTGACCGGCTCAAGTCGGCCAGCCGGGGGTTCGCCTCCTTCGACTACGAGTTCCGGCGCTTCCAGGCGGATCGCCTGGTGCGGCTCGACGTGCTCATCAACGGTGAACGGGTGGACCCGCTGGCCGTGATCGTTCATGCCGACCATGCCCAGAGCCGCGGCCGGGAGCTGACCGAGCGCCTCAAGGAGTTGATCCCGCGGCAGATGTTCGAAGTGGCCATCCAGGCAGCCATCGGCTCCAAGATCATCGCCCGCTCCACGGTGAAAGCCCTGCGCAAGAACGTCACCGCCAAGTGCTACGGCGGCGACATCAGCCGCAAGCGCAAGCTGCTGGAGAAGCAGAAGGCCGGCAAGAAGCGGATGAAGCAGATCGGCCGGGTGGAGGTGCCCCAGGAGGCCTTCCTGGCCGTCCTGCAGGTGGATGGCAACAATTGATGCAGCGCCGGGTTGCTGCGGTGGAGCGGTAAATGAGCCTTGATTTCGAGCTTCTGCTGGTGCTGCTGACGCTGGTCACCGGCGTGGTCTGGTTTTGGGACCGGACCCGCCGCCGTGCTGCGGCGACCACCGGGGACGGCGAGGCCGGGACCGTCGGCGAGGGCCCGGCCCCGGTGCCCGGGCCGGTCAGCATTCCCTGGTGGATCGACCTGGCACGTTCGCTGTTTCCGGTGATCCTGGCGGTGCTGGTGATTCGCTCGTTTCTGGTGGAGCCGTTTCGCATTCCCTCCGGCTCGATGCTGCCGACACTGCTGGTGGGCGACTTCATCCTGGTGAACAAGTTCGCCTACGGGCTGCGCCTGCCGGTGCTGCATTCCGAGATTGTACCCATCGGCAGTCCGGAGCGGGGCGACGTGGCTGTGTTCCGCTACCCCAAGGATCCCAGCCAGGACTACATCAAGCGGGTCGTGGGCCTGCCCGGGGACCAGATCCGCTACGTCGACAAAGAGCTGTACATCAACGGCGAACTGATGCCCCAGGAGGTCATCGGCCGCTACCCGGTGGCGGGCGCGGGGATGGCATTGGAGGCCCTGGAGGATCTGGGCACCGTGGAGCACCACATGCTGCGGCACCCGGATGCCCCGGCCCGGGGCTTCAGTTACACCGTGCCCCAGGACGCCTACTTCGTGATGGGCGACAATCGGGACCAGAGCAGCGACAGCCGGTTCTGGGGCGCCGTGCCGGAGGATCACCTGGTGGGCAAGGCGTTTCTGATCTGGATGAGCTGGAATGCCGAGCACACCACCGTCAACTGGGAGCGTCTCGGCGACGGCATTCGCTGACATCTCCGTCGCTCGGCTGTACCGGGGAGGAACTGGCCATGCATGGCCCTGCACGACAGAAAGGTTTGACGCTGATCGGCTGGCTGCTGACCCTGGCGGCCGTCGGCCTGGTGGCCGTCATCGGCATGCGCCTGGTGCCGGTTTACCTGGATGCCTACACCGTGGCGTCCATCATGGAGCAGCTGGAGACCGAGTCCCGCACCAGCAGCATGGACCGGCGTGAGGTGCGCGAGACCGTGCGCCGCCGCCTGGACATCAACGACGTCACGCGGGTGAGTGCCAGCGACCTGCAATTCAAGGAAATCACTGGCGGCATGCAGGTGCTACTGGAGTACGAGGCTCGGGTGCACCTGATCGGAAACCTGGATGCCGTGGCCCGGTTCCGCGAAGAGGCCACCCTGCGCCGGTGAAACCCAGCCTGGAGCAACGCCTGGGCCACCGGTTCCGGTCTCCGGAACTGCTGCAGCAGGCCCTGACCCACCGCAGCGCCGGGGGCGCTCACAACGAGCGGCTGGAGTTCCTGGGAGACGGCATCCTCAACTTCGTGATGGCGGCCGCACTCTACGATCTTCGCCCGGAGGCGCCGGAGGGGGAGCTGAGCCGCCTACGGGCGAGCCTGGTCAACGGCCCCAGCCTGGCCGAGCGCGCCCGGGATCTGGGGCTTGGGGCCTCTCTGCGCCTCGGCGGCGGCGAGTTGAAGAGCGGCGGCGAGCGCCGGGACTCCACCCTGGCGGATACCCTGGAGGCGGTGCTGGGGGCCGTCTACCTGGACGCAGGATTCGAGACAGCGCGGGAGGTGGTGCTGGAACTCTACCGGGAGCGCCTGCGGCGGCTGCCGGACTCGGAAGCGCTCAAGGATCCGAAGACCCGGCTCCAGGAGGCGCTGCAGGGCATCGGCCGGCCGCTACCGGCGTACACCGTGGTCGAGCAGACCGGTGAGCCTCACCGGCGCAGCTTCCGGGTACAGTGCCAGGTGCCGGATTCCGGCGCGCTCACCGAGGGCGAGGGCCGCAGCCGGCGCCTGGCGGAGCAGCGCGCCGCGGAACAGATGCTGGAGCGGGTAGCCGGTGACCCACACTCCAACGGAGGCGGCGGCCATGGCTGAACCCCCTGTCGAATCGCCCCATCGCTGCGGGCTGGCCGCGCTGGTGGGGCGGCCGAACGTGGGCAAGTCGACGCTTCTCAACCGCCTGGTTGGCGAGAAGGTCAGCATCGTCACCCGCAAGCCGCACACCACGCGCCACCGCATCCTGGGCATCCACAACCGGCCCGACGCCCAGGTGGTCTACGTGGATACCCCCGGCCTGCACCAGGGTGCCAGAAGCATGATGAACCGCTCCCTGAACCGGGCGGCGGAAGGCGCCCTGGAAGACGTGGACACCGTGGTGCTGGTGGTGGACGCCCAGCACTGGACGGAGCAGGACGAGGCTGTCCTGGAACGGCTGGCGGACGTCCCGGTGCCGGTGCTCCTGGCGCTCAACAAGGTGGACCGCCTCCCCCACAAGGAGCAGTTGCTGCCGTTGCTGGAATCCCTGTCGGGCCGTCGTGAATTCGCCGCCCTGGTGCCTCTGTCCGCCACTCGCGGCATCAACGTGGATGCCCTCGAGGCGGAAGTGGTAACTCGGCTGCCGGAGTCGCCGGCGCTGTTCGAGACTGACCGCCCCACCGACCGCAGCGAGCGGTTCCGGGTCGCAGAGCTGTTCCGGGAACAGCTGATGGCCACTTTGGGGGAGGAACTCCCCTACGCCACGGCGGTGGGCGTGGAGCGCTACGAGCGGGAGGGGCGGCTGCTGCGCCTGTCGCTGGTGGTCTGGGTGGAGCGGGACGGCCAGAAGGCCATCGTCATCGGTGCCGGCGGGCGTCGCCTCAAGGCCCTGGCCAGCGCGGCCCGCCGGGAGATGGAAGCGGTTCTGCGAGCCCGGGTGCATATGGAAGTCTGGGTGAAGGTGCGCTCCGGCTGGCCGGATGACGAGCGCGCGCTGCGCTCGCTTGGCTACGGCGAAGACGCCTAAGCCCCGCCCGTGAGCGTGGGCAAGCCGCTGGAACCGGGTTTCGTGCTGCACACCCGGCCCTATCGGGAAACCAGCCTGCTGCTGGAGCTCTTCACCCGCGAGCAGGGCCGTCTGGCCGCTGTGGCCCGCGGCGCCCGTGGCCGCCGGCCGCGCTGGGGCAGTGCCCTGCGGGCGTTCGGCGAACTGGGCCTGGCGTGGCACGGCCGCGGCGAGCTGGCGTCCCTGGGGGCCGCCGAGCCCCTGGGCCCGTGGCCCCTGCCGGTGGGCCGCCGGCTGGCCTGCGCCTTGTACCTGAACGAGGTGCTGGTGCGGCTGCTGCGCCGCGACGACCCCCATCCGGAGCTGTTCGACAGTTACCGCGAGGCGGTGCGGGCTCTGGCGCAGGGCAGCGTCACCGAGTCCGTGGTGCTGCGGGTCTTCGAGCGCGACCTGCTGGCGGCGGCGGGCTACGGACTGCAGCTGCTCCAGGATGCCTCAGGGCAGCCGCTGGACCCGGCGGGCTGGTACTGCTACCGGGCCGAGCACGGCCCGGTCCCGTGGGAGCCCTCGACGGGCGGAGCCGAGCCCGGTCCGCGCCTGCGGGGCGGGGCCCTGCTTGCCCTGGCGGCCGGCTGCCCCGACGCCGCTGCCGCCCGGGGCGAGCTGCGCGCCCTGACTCGGGCGGCCCTGCAGCCCCATCTCGGCGAGCGGCCCCTGAAGAGCCGTGAACTCTATGCCGGCATGCTCCGCTCGCAGCCGGGCGCCGGCCCGCGAGGAGAACCGCAATGAACCCAGGCCTGCCGGACCCGCCCGCCCTGCTGGGAGTCAACATCGACCATGTGGCCAGCCTGCGGCAGGCCCGGGGCACGCGCTACCCCGATCCGGTGCAGGCGGCCCTGGTCGCCCAGGACGCCGGCGCGGACGCCATCACCCTCCACCTGCGCGAGGATCGCCGCCATATCCAGGAGCGGGACGTGGAACTCATCGGCCGGGTGTTGCAGGTGCGGATGAACCTGGAGCTGGCGGTCACCGATGACATGCTGGCCCTGGCCGAACGCTACCGCCCCGAAGACTGCTGCCTGGTACCTGAGCGCCGGGAGGAACTCACCACCGAGGGCGGGCTGGACGTGGCCGGCGACCCGCGGCGGGTCGCCACAGCCTGTCGCCGTCTGGCCGACGCCGGTGTGCGGGTGTCGCTGTTCATCGATCCGGAGGCGGCGCAGCTGGAAGCAGCCGCCCGGACCGGCGCGCCGGTGGTGGAGCTGCACACGGGCGCCTATGCCGATGCCGGGGCCCCGGCCTCCCGGGCCGCCGAACTGCAGCGCCTGGCGGCGGCGGTGGAGCGGGGGCGGGCACTGGGTCTTCAGGTCAACGCGGGTCACGGCCTGCACTACCACAACGTGCAGCCGGTGGCGGCACTGCCCGGGATCACCGAACTCAACATCGGCCATGCCATCGTGGCCCAGGCTGTGTTCTGCGGCCTGCACGAGGCCGTGACCACCATGGTCCGCCTGCTGCGGGAAGCCCGCCGGTGAGCGTGCTGGCCATCGGCGCCGACCTGGTGGAGACAGCCCGCATCCGGGACATCCTCCAGCGGCGGGGGCGCCGCCTGGCGGAGCGGATCCTCACCCCGGCGGAGCTGGCGCAGTGGGACGCCCGCGGCAGCGGGGCGGCCTTTCTGGCGCGACGCTTTGCCGCCAAAGAGGCGGCAGCCAAGGCCCTGGGCACCGGCATCGCACAGGGTATCCGCTTCCTGGACCTGGAAGTGGTGAACGAGCCCGGCGGCCGGCCCCGGCTTCAGTTCCACGGCGCGGCCGCAGAGGCCTCCCGGCGGCGGGGCGTGGCCCGTGCACACCTCAGCATCAGCGACGAGCGGGGCTACGCCCTGGCCATGGTGGTGTTGGAGGGTTAGCCATTTCCCGAATCGCGTCAGTCGGTTAGCCACAGATGAACACGGATGCGCGCAGATAAACGAGAATGACAGGGGTGCGTGCCGGGGGGCTGACGGCTTTGCCGCCAGGGGCAAGGTCGCGCGGCGCAGACAATCCGATTCATCCGCGTTCATCTGTGGCTATCCGATGACGCCGGGCAGAGCCTCTCAGTAGCGCTGGATCCGCGCTCCGGGGGAGGCGCCCTCCGGCGCCGCCAGCCGGTCCGCCGCCTCGTGGAGGCGGCGGACCAGGCCCGGAACCGCCGCCCGGTGACCTTCCGCCAGGGCCTTTTCCAGCGCGCCGCAGGCCAGGCGCAGGGATTCCTGATGGCACACGCTCACGGCACCGTGCAGCCGGTGGACGTGCTGGCGCAAGGCTTCCACGTCGCCCCGGCGGTAGGCCTGGCGAATGGCCTGGCGGTGCTCCGGCAACTCTTCCACCAGCATCTGCTGCAGGTGGACGCGCAGGCGGCTGGTGGCCGTACCGCCGGGCGTGGTGGCCGGTTCGCGGGCGTCCGCCGGCGAGGCCCGGACCAGGCGGCAGAGTTCCCGCCACAGGGTCTGGCGCCGGGCGCTGCGGGACAGGGCGGCACCGACGCCGTTGACGTGGAGAGCGCGCAGCTCGGCCCGGTCAACGGTGCTCGCCAGGACCAGCACCGGCACGCCCACCTCGGCGAGGCGCTGCAGCACGGCCCGGGTGGTGGCGCCCTGCAGCTCGCCGTGGCCCAGCGCCAGCACGGCCGCCTGCCAGCGCTGCCGGCCCTCTGCGGCCAGTTCCAGGGCGCAATCCGCGTCCCCGGTCGCGGTCACACTCACGCCCCAGGACTCCAGCGTCCCGCGCAGGGTGTTGCGGGCCAACTCCAGATTGTCCAGCAGCAGCAGTCGGCAGCCTTCCAGGCCGCTGGGCCGGGCCGTCGCACTCTCGGTTTCCGGCAGCCGCTCCAGGCGCAGCGTGAACCAGAAGGTAGAGCCCTTTTCCGGCTCGCTCTCTACGCCCAGCCGTCCCTTCATGGCGTGCACGACGCGCTGGCAGATGGAGAGCCCCAGGCCGCTTCCCCCTTCCGGCATCGGTCCCAGGCCGGCGTCGGTGGCGTCCACGGGCAGCCGGTGCAGGTCGGCCGGTGAAAGGCCGATTCCGGTGTCGGACACGGTGCCCTTCAGCAGCACGGCCTGGGGAGTTTCCTCCTCCAGCATCAGGCGCACCACGACCTCGCCGCTGGGGGTGAACTTGATGGCATTGTGGACCAGGTGGGTCAGCACCTGGCGGATGCGCACCGGGTCTCCGTAGATCTGACCGGGGACGTCGGCGTAGACCAGGGCATGGAGCTCCAGGCCCTTGGCGTAGGCGGCAGGGGCCAGCAGGGCCACCACCTCTTCCACGCTGTCGCGGATGTCCATCGCGGTGGGGTCCAGCCGCTGGCCGCTGGCCTCGAAACGCGAGAACTCCTGCACTTCGCCCACCAGCACCAGCAGGTCGTCGCAGGTTTCCCTGAGGGTGGCCAGCTGGTCCCGGGCGTCGTCCTGCAGCAGTTCCTGGGACAGGATCTCGCTGAGTCGGCGGATGCTCTCGACAGGAGTCTGGATCTCCCGGCCGATGCTGGCGAGGAAGTGCGCACCGCGCTGTTCAGCAGCCTGGGCCTGGGCGCGGGCGGCGGCCAGTTCCTGTTCCCGGGCCTGGATCTGATGTTCCAGCCGGCGCGCCCGGCCCAGACCCTGTTCCCGCTCACGCGTGCCCTGCTGGCGCAGCGCCCTGAGAGTGCGGGTCAGGGCATCCAGCCGTCGCGCCACCTCCAGGGGAAGCGGGCGGGCCACCGCCGAGTCCAGACGCTCGGCTGCAAGATCGTCCAGCGCGCCGGCCACCTGGTGCAGCGTTCGGGACGGCCGCCGCAGGGCCGCCAGCACGACGGCGCCCAGGCTCAGTACCAGCAGCCACCAGAGAGCCAGCACTGGCGCACCGCCCGGAAGCACGCCGGACCAGCTGCCAAGGGTGCCTGCCAGGCCGATCAGTGCCAGGACTGCCGCGACTGCCAGTCCCTGGCCTCCGGCGACGTCCCGCCCTATGGAATCCCACCGTTGCACCGCACCGGTTCCTCCGAGCCTGGGCTCGCCCGCATGTCTGTCCAGGCGCCCGGCTGGCCCGACGTTCTGTTGCGAGCAAGCTGGAGATTTTGCGCCGCCACTGGCTTGCTTCCGGGCCGAAGCCCCCTGCAGAGAGACTCAGGTTAGTATGCTCAGCCACTTGCGCAGATATGGTGCTGACCCGCATCAATTTAAGATGATACTTAACCCGAAGATTTCACAAATTTGCCCCGATCTCGCGTGTCTCTTGGTCCCACAAGGGATCTTTTCTCAGTCGGCCGTACTCACCGATACGCCACTCCTTCGAAAAGTCCCTTGTGAAACCAATATCCTACGCGATATCAGCACAAATTCATGAAATCTTCGGGTTAACTCAGCGGTTCATGGGTCATGTACCGCTGGCGGGCTGAGCCAACGACCCGGGGCACCGTGCACCGGGGCTGGTGAGCAATCTGCAAGGGCGGAATGGGTATCATGCAGGGCATTGCCCTACAATGCGCGGCATGCACACGCCGCCTTCCATCCGCGCTCCAGGCCGCCGGGTATTGAGCCGCTGGTGAACGTCCTCGCCTTCGATATCGAGACCGTGCCCGACGTGGCCGCGGGGCGGCGGTTGCTGGGCCTGGAGGGCCTGGATGACCGGGCGGTGGCGGAGGCCATGATGGCCCTGCGGCGGGCCGAGAGCGGCGGTTCGGATTTCCTGCGGCTGCATCTGCACCGGGTGGCGGTGATCTCCCTGGCCGGACAAGTGGCCGGGCGCTTCCGGGTGTGGTCCATCGGCGAGCCCGGCGAGCCGGAGGCGGAGCTGGTGCGCCGATTCTTCGACGGCATCGAACGCACCGTGCCCGTGCTGGTGTCCTGGAACGGCAGCGGCTTCGATCTGCCGGTGCTCCACTACCGCTCCCTGATCCATGGCGTGGCGGCGCCGCGCTACTGGGACACCGGCGGCGACGACACGAACTTCCGCTGGAACAACTACATCAACCGCTTTCATGACCGCCACACTGACCTGATGGACGTGCTCTCCGGCTACCAGAACCGGGCGGTGGCACCCCTGGACGAGATGGCCGCGCTGTGCGGTCTGCCCGGCAAGATGGGCATGAGCGGCGCCCGGGTCTGGGAAACCCTGCTGGACGGGGGCTTCGAGTCGATTCGCAACTACTGCGAGACCGACGCCCTCAACACCTACCTGCTGTACCTGCGCTTCCAGCGCATGCGCGGCCGGCTCGACGGCCCCGGCCTCGCGGCCGCCTTCGACGGCGTCCGCGCCGCCCTGCGCGAGGACGGCCGGCCCCACCTGCACGAGTTCGTGGAGCGCTGGGATGCGGCCTCCGGGCCGGCCGGCGCAGGGGACTGAACCGCCGGCATGGCCCGCCGTCGCCGACTGCCCAGGGATCCCGTGGAAGCGGAGGTCTCGGACCTCAATCACGAGGGCCGGGGGGTGGCCCACGTGGAGGGCAAGGCCGTGTTCGTGGCCGGTGCCCTGGCCGGCGAGCGGGTCCGCATGCGCTACACCCGCCGCCACCGGCGCTGGGACGAGGCCCGGCTGGAGGAGGTGCTGCGCCCGGCCCCGGAGCGCATCGCCCCGGGTTGTCCTCACTTCGGGGTCTGCGGCGGCTGCAGCCTGCAGCACCTGTCTCCCCAGGACCAGCTCCGCTTCAAGTCCGGCGTGCTCGCGGAGCAGTTCCGCCACATCGGCGGCGTCGAGGCGGAGCGCTGGCTGGAGCCCCTGGAAGGCCCGGTGTGGGGCTACCGGGGCAAGGCCCGGCTGGCGGCCAAGTACGTGGCGCGCAAGGGCGACCGGGTGCTGGTGGGGTTCCGGGAGCAGGCCAGCCCCTATGTCGCGGACCTGACCCGCTGCCCGGTGCTGCATCCGGGGGTAGGGGAGCGCCTGGAGGCACTGGCCGCCCTGGTGCGCAGCCTCGACATCCACGACCGGGTGCCGCAGATCGAGGTGGCCGCCGGCGATGACACCGTGGGCCTGGTGTTCCGCAACCTGGAGCCCCTCGGGGAAGCCGACCGGGAACGCCTGGCGGCCTTCGGCCGGGAGCACGGCTTCGCCGTGTTCCAGCAGCCCGGCAACGAGTCCACCGTGGCGCCGGTGTGGCCGGAGGCGCCGGAGCTCTGCTACGCCCTGCCGGCCCACGACGTCAGCCTGGCGTTTCGGCCCACCGACTTCACCCAGGTCAACGCGCGAATCAACCGGGCGATGGTGGACCGGGCCCTGGAACTGCTGGTGCCGGGTCCGGCCGACCGGGTGCTGGACCTGTTCTGCGGCCTGGGCAACTTCACGCTGCCTCTGGCCCGGCGGGCCGGCGAAGTGCTCGGCCTGGAGGGCGATACCGCCCTGGTGGAGCGGGCCGGGGACAATGCCCGGCGCAATGGCATTGCCAACGCCCGATTCCAGGTGGCGGACCTGGCGGATCCGGAGGCCGGCGCCGCCTGGGCCGGAGAGGCTATTCACCTGACCCTGCTGGACCCGCCGCGCTCCGGCGCCGCCGCCGTGCTGGCGCCCCTGGCGGCGGCCCGTCCCCGGCGCATCGTGTACGTTTCCTGTGGGCCGGCCACCCTGGCCCGGGACGCCGGCACCCTGGTGCGGGAGCACGGCTACCGGCTGGCGGCAGCCGGGGTGATGGACATGTTCCCCCACACCGCCCACGTGGAGAGCATTGCCCTGTTCCTGGCGCCGGGGGAGAAGGCCTGATGGAACCCGAGTTCAAGCGGGACGACGTCGAGGTGCTGGAGAAACGCACCGTCTTCCAGGGATTTTTCCGCATCCTGCGTTACCGGCTCCGTCACCGGCTGTTCGGGGGCGGCATGGGGCAGGCTCTCACCCGCGAGCTGTTCGAGCGGGGCCACTCGGTGGCCGTGCTGCCCTACGATCCCCAGGCGGACGCCGTAGTGCTGCTGCGCCAGTTCCGGGTGGGAGCGCTGGAAGGGCCCGGCTCCCCCTGGCTGCTGGAAATCATCGCCGGCGCCATGGAGGAGAACGAGGCCCCGGAGTCAGTGGCCCGCCGGGAGGCGCTGGAAGAGGCCGGCTGCACCCTGCAGGCCCTGGAGCCCATCTGCAGCTACTGGGTGAGCCCCGGCGGCAGCTCCGAGCGGGTGCATCTGTACTGCGCCCGCGTGGACAGCCAGGGCCTGGGTGGCATCCATGGCCTGGAAGAGGAGGGCGAGGACATCGAGGCGCGGGTGGTTACGGCCACTGAGGCGTTCGCCCTGCTGGAGCGCGGGCGGCTCGACAACGCGCCGACGTTCATCGCCATGCAGTGGCTGATGCGCCACCGTGAGGGTCTGCGCAGGCGCTGGGGTTGACGGGGGAGCCTCGGCGCTGGCGCGGAGCCGTGCCCATCAGACCCCGGGCGAGCCGCGGCGCCGGGCCAGGGCCCGCGTAGGCCGGATAAGGCGCGCAGCGCCGCATCCGGCGTGTTGCCCTTGCGGCCATCCCGGACAACGCACCGGGGTCACATTGCCAGGCGATCTCTCAGGGATCGGCGAGATCCACCCGCATCTCCAGCCCCGCGCTGCGGCCGGTGCCGGGTCGGGTGGCGTAGCGCCGCACCTCGGGGTCCGGTGGGCCCGCGCCGGGGCCGTGCACGCTGACCCACTGGCCGAGGGGCCCGGAGACGGTGGTGGCCAGCCGGTCGCGCCGCGGCGTCCCGTCAAGGACATCGTCCCCGGCGGCCTCCAGGCGGGCCAGGAAACGCTCTCCCAGAATATGCACCCGGGCCTGAAGCCCCTGGCGCAGCCACAGCAGGTGCCCGTCCTCCAGCAGCGCCGGGCCGCGGCGCCCGGAGGCCAGGGCCCGGTCGCCGGCCACCCGTTCCAGGGTGGACCGCTCCCAGCTGACGGTCTCGCCCTCCCGCAGCCGCAGGGTCACGGCCCGGGGGCCGGCGGTGGTATAGCCGCGGCTGTCTGAATCCGGACCGGCGCCGGCGGCGGGGCGGCGCATCCGCAGCCACAGATCCCGGGGCGGGTGGTCCAGGGCCCGGGCGGCATCCTCCAGGGCGTCCAGGCTGTCAGCTTCCCCCTGCAGCACCAGGCGCTGGCCGTCGGCGGCGATGTCCGCGCCGGCGCCGGCCAGGGAGCGCAGCACGGTTTCAAGTTCCGCGGCGGTGCGGTAGTCCAGAGCCAGGCTGCGGGTCTCGGCGGCGGGGGCCGTGGTCCACAGCAGCACCAGCAGGACCGGCAGTAGGCGCCTCACAGGTACAGCCTGCGGGTTTCCGGGTCCGGAGAGGCGCATTCCCAGACCGCGTCGAAGGCCCGCTCCAGGTCGGTGGCTCCCAGGGGATCCTGGAAACACAGCACCGCCTCCCCCTGCTCGGCGACCGCCCGGTGCAGATACCCCTGGCGGTCCACCACCAGGTAGGCCTCGGGCTGGTCGGCGTTGGCCGGCGGGATGCGGCGGATGGCGATGGCGGAGCTCATCTGCCGGGCCAGCTCCGGCAGCCGGTGGCCCAGCTGCATGGCGCGCCGGGCGTCCCCCACCAGGAAGCGGATCTCCGCCGCGCGGGAGGCCAGGGCCAGGGCCTTGACGGCATCAAGGAAATCTCGGGTGTCGTAGAGACGCGGTTCCAGGTCCGGGGTCCAGACTCGCAGCCCGCGCCGGGCCTGGCCGGCCAGCAAAGCCACGGCCCGGGCCATTGCGCCGGGCCGGCTCAGCCGGTAGGGCGTGGGATCCTGGCCCAGCCGGGCCTCCTGCCAGGAATCTGTCATGGGGCCCTCGCATCCTCTTGCCAGCGCCAGTGTAACGCGACAATCCGTGAATCCCGGAGGGAGCACGTCGGAAATGTAAACGTCGCTTGACCTGCCTTCCAAGGAGGCTTAGCCTCGAGCCTTCCGACGACTAGAACTACTCCGCAGTTCCTCTACGCTAACACCGCGATGCGCCAGGGAGGGCCTTGCGTTGTATCCAATCGACTCATCTTCCCGTGTATGGGTTTCGATCTCCGCCCAACCGGCTGAGCCTCGCCCGCCGTCGGCACGAATCGCTCTGCGCCGTGGCTGCAGGGTTCGATTATTGAAGCCCTGGTCTGCTGTCCAGGCGTCGCTTCGAATTGACAACACCACGCTGCCCGAATGGAACAAGGGGCTGCTGGTGCGCAAGGGAACCGTCGTCCCTGCCTTGTTGATCGCTGTCGTCCCCCCCCACCACCGCCAACAACCGGGACTGAAAGAAGCACTGCAACCCGGAGATGC